>NZ_JBHSIB010000017.1:0-234407 GCF_042653325.1 Massilia sp. GCM10023247 | reverse complement strand
TACCGCTCATATCTTCTCCTTGTGCCCGATATTATGGCTCAGGAGTGTCTACGATAGTCGTGGCGATTCAGTGCGCGTGCCGCAGCCAATCCCTGGCGTGCGCCTTCCCGTAGGGGAGTGGGTCGCCGTTCCTGGCTAACCATGCGGCACCTGCGATGGTGACGGCGGTGAGCTGTTCGCCATTGACGCTGTCGCCATCTCGTTTGGTGACGATGTAGCCGATTTCCAGAAGCCAGCGAAGCGTCCGACCTGCCATCTTCCGGGTGCTACCGTCGCAGCGCTTCCAGACAATCTTCGCCAGCTGCCGAGTCGTTGCATAGCCCAGGCGTGCTAAGGCCCTCAGCGCCTGCGCGCGGTAGTGCATTCCTTGCTCTCGTTTGTTCATATTGCGCTCCAGAGTTTGTATCTCCGTATAGCGCTGCCGGCGAGAACATAAATTTTGCGTAGGGTATGTAAGGTCTCCGACCTTACACTTCGCCCACTTTGTGGGCTGCGCGGGGAGATGAATCTCCCCTTGCGGCGGGGCGTATTCGGCTTAACGGGCTGGACGCCCTGCCGACTACTTGGCCCTGGAGGGCCACCCACCTGCGGCCCCTCGCGCGCTCGGGCAACCAGCGACAGCCGGCGCTCAACCTGGCGGTTTCGCGGTCCCTTGGACTCACCTCCTTCCCCATCTGCCGGCAAGCCGGCAGCGGGGCCCCGGGTCGGTGCCTGTCTGTCTCTGGTTGCCCGAGTGCCTCGGGGCCGTGGAGCTATCGCTCCCCCGGAGACAGGTCGGCGTTAGGACGCCTGGCAGTCGAGGACTGCCCCCTGTCACCGGCTCCCCCTGATGGCATGCCGGGCCGTGGGCGGCCCGACAACACTCCGCGCGCGAGCGCTCCGTGTCCCTCCGGGTGCTGTGCTTCGGCGCTGGGCGCCTGCGCGTGCTCAGGCCTTCGGCCTGGCACTTGCGGTCTTGTCGCGATTCCCGCAAACCGCAAGCCGCCGAAGCTATCACTGGTCTAGGTGCCTTTCGGCAGTCGTAATTTGCGTAACCCGAGTCTAGTCAATCCCGAATGGCGCACTTGCTGCTTGAACTGGTCTAGCGTCAGGATGTCTTTTTGGGAGAAGTTCGCAAGACGTGTCCGATGGAAGTCCCACGTCGAGTTAACGAAAAATCGGTCTACTTGCGCGCCCAGTTGGCGAAAGAGACGAGCCAAACGGCGATGTCTTTTTCGCGCTTGTACGACCACGCAGGCCCCCAACACTGACCGCAAGTCACTGAAGTCCACATTCAAAGCAACACACATCGCGTCCCAATACCTGATGAAGACGAGATTGTGTTTATCCAAGCAATCGTCGTTGGAGAACTGGACTTCAAGCTTTAAGACGCTGTAGGCTAGCTGTTCGTTTCGGGACATCCAAAAAGTGTGAACGGAGCCGATTTGAGCGTCATCGATGAGTATTCCTTTCGGCCCCGTTAGTGCGTCGAGTATTGGTTTCGTAATGTTGTCGATGTCCCCGACTTTGTCGGTCTCTTGACGCTCGACCCCGTGTAGATACCAAGCGAATTCAATCTGAACACTGCCGGATATAAGCCATTTGAACCGCGAGAGCTCAACTTGTATGGCATCCACAAGCTCACGCTTACGCGCCGACTGCGACTGGGCACTTACAATTTCATCAAACTGGAGCTCGAGCGTGACCGAGGCGGTTGCCAGCTCCTCAATGAGGTAGTGACTATCTTTGTCGCAATTTGAAGTTCTGACGGTAATGGCTACCATAGCTTGGTCTCTTCAGGATTTACGGAATTCGCTTCTTGTGCCGGTATTCGTGAGTTACCTTCCACATCTGAAGGACGTAATGCAATATTCATCGTTAAGTCCTCGAAAAAGTGTTCCTCGAAGGTATATCATGCGCTCGAAGGAGACTAAATTGCATCTCCAAACACGGCCCGTTCCAGCGCCTCATGCTGCCGTTGCCAGTCCGGCATGTGCCGTGCCACCAGCGTCCAAAATGCTTTCGTGTGATTCTTTTCTACCGTGTGGCATAGCTCATGGACAATAACGTAATCCTGTACGCTCGTCGGCAGCTCCATCACCCGCGGATGGAATTCCAGCACATTTTGGGCATCGCAACTGGCCCATCGACTTTGAAAGTGGCGAATGCGGGCGCCACGGGCCTGCAAACCCGTTTGGCGCTCCCAGAAACGCACTCTGACCGGCAATTTTTCGTGCGCGCGTTCGCGGTAGAACTGCTCTAACCATGGCATCAATGCATCAAGCTGGATGACCAGGCCATTCGGGTTGTCAACGATGAAACGGGATGCGGTAAAGGTTAGCCGGGGCTTGGTCAGTTCCGGACAATGTCGCACTTCAGTGAAGTAGGTTCGGCCGCAGTAGCGCAGCCTGCTCCCCGTGGTGATGGCTTCGGCGCTTTGTGGCGAGTTCACCAATATTAGCTTATCTCGTATCCAGCGGGCACGACGGTGCACCAGCACCTCTTGTTCCGCCTCGTCCACCATAGGCCCACGTAGCAGCACTGGCTGCCCTCGCTCCACGGTCACGTAGTGGCGCTTAAGCCTGGCATCGGGTTGAAAACGCCATTCAATGAGGGTCTGGCCGTACTGCAAAACGGGCATGGTCAGTTCTTGAGCAGAATATCCAGGATGCGGCTAGCGTGGTCGCGTGCGACCGAGCGCTCCCAACCGGCCAAGGGCATCAGCAACTTGCGCAGCAGGTCTCGGATTTCCGGGTGCAGGTCAGGCATCTGTTTCCAGTTGGCCGCCGCAATGGCGCCACTCAGGCTGCCATCTTCGAATAGTTGGGTGGTAGCTACCCTGGCAGTGTTTTCTGGCAGTAAGGCGGCCAAGTAGTGATACACCGCCGAATGCGCCGGATGGGCGAAGCCGGTGTTGTCCTTGTCCTTGATGCGTTGGCCGAACAGGTCGAGCTGCTCCAGGAACTGGGCTTGGCTGATGCGCCCGGCAGCTTCTTCCGCCAGCAGCTTTTCCAGTTCCTCGGCCAGCTTGTCGAAGAAGGCCGGGTCTTTCTCCCTGCCAGTGACAATGGTGTGCTTCAACTGGTTTTTCATCACCAGCGCCTGGCTGCCCGGACTGGCCAACTTCCGCAAGCGGGCCATGTCGCTGGCATCCAGAATCGACACCTCCTTGCCCAGCAGGCTTCTGGCCGGGCTGGCGGCGATATACTCGTCCAGAAGTTGCTGCAGCAGCGCGGATTCAAGCTTCGTGATGCGGTCGCGGTAGGTGTTGCCGGGCAGCTTATCGCGCAGCATGAGGCGGATTTCCGCGAACAGTGTGAAGTACGGCTTGAAGGGCACGCCACGCACATCGGGCAAGATGATGTCGATGCTGCGGTTAAACTGCTTGGCCAATTCTAGGAAGTCTTCCACGGCATCGAGCCTGCTGGCCGGGTCAAGGAAACGCTCGGCGTCATCCTTGTAATCCTCGCGTTGCCGGACCGGGTCGTGCTTCTTCGGCAGCAGCTTGAGAATGCGGCCGAGTGTCGCTTGCAGCTTGGGCAATTCGCTTTCGACGCCTTCCCACACCTGGGCTGGCTGCACTTCGCCACCGTAGATTTTCAGTGCATGGTCAAGGTGTTCCACCACCCCATGATAATCGACGATATAGCCCGCATTCTTACCTGCCATGGTGCGGTTGACCCGGGCAATCGCCTGCAGCAGCGTGTGTTCCTTCAATGGCTTGTCAAGGTACATAGTGCCAACAATCGGCGCGTCCCAGCCGGTCAACAGCATATCGGAGACGATGATGAGGCCCACATTGTTGGCGTGGGGTTGGCCGTCCCGGCCCTTGGTCTCGTCGCCGTAAGGCAGCGGGAACAGCTTGCTGACGAAGTTTGCCACTTGTTCTACGGGCACGGCGACCGGGGCTTTGCCGGCGACCAGTTCGCTTCTGATGCGTTCTTCGATGGTCTGAATCTGGTTCCGGTCCAGCTTGTACTCAGCCGCGGCTTCCTGCACCGACAGGCCGGTGCGTGACGCGGTTACGCTGGCCAGCGAGATGACCACTCGGCTTTCGAAGGTCGGCAGGCCGTTGGCTTTCCGCTCTTTCATCAAGCCGTCGAGCAAGTCCTTGTAACGCACCGCCATATCGCGGCCATCGCAGACCAGCATGGCCTTCAGCCCTTTCGCCTGAACGTTGGCGACGAAGTGTTCCGCCAGATGGGCTGCGACCTGTTCCATGCGGTTGCCGGCCTGCCGCCAGCGGGCCAGCAAGGCTTTCTTGAGGGCCTGCTGGCGACCCTCCGCTTCTTTATCGAATTGGTCTTCGAACGCCTGGTCAAGCTGCGCATCAGGAGTCAAGTCTACCCAGGCGTCCTGATACTTGATTGGTAGGGTCGCGCCATCGGCCACCGCCTCGTGCAAGCGGTACTCATCGATATACGCGTCGCCGCCAAACTCGGCCAAAGTGTGCTTGTCGTCATTCAGCAGTGGCGTGCCGGTGAAGGCGATGAATTTGGCGTTGGGCAGACTGGCCCGCATGAACGCAGCCAGAAAGTCATATTGGCTACGATGCGCTTCGTCGACCAACACATAAAAATTCGGCTTCGTGCTCAGTACGCGAAAGTTGACCTGCTCCCGGCTGATTTCTTCCCACCGGGCGTCGAGCATTAACCCGTTGTCATCAAACTGGCCGAAACACATATTGCGCTCCTCGACCATGAAGAAGTCTTTACCCTCGCGTATGCGTCGGTGTCGAGTCGCTTCCAGGGTAGTAGCGCCCGCATCCGACGAGACATCGGCCGAGGCGTCCGACTGTTCGTTCTCCTGGAACTTTTGCACGGTGCTGGTAAAGACACTGCCGTAATCATTGCCCAGCAATTTGACCAGACCATCGACTGACACGGCCTGAATCGCCTTGATGCCGACCGCGTGGAAGGTATCGAAGATTTGCTTGTCGAGGTCCTTGCGGTCGGTGAGCACCAGCACGGTCGGGTTGTTCAGTCCAGTGCTGTCGGCGCGCAGCATCCTGGCCAGCAACGCCATAGTCAGCGACTTGCCGCTGCCCTGCGTATGCCATACTACGCCGCCGATGGGCTTCGGCGCCGTTAGCCGGGCGATGGTTTTGCGTACCGCGCGCCACTGCTGATAGCGCGGCAGCTTCTTGACCGTCCTGCCGTCGCGTGTTTCGAACAGCACAAAATGGGTCACCAGCTCCAGAAAACGGCTCGGCTCAAACAATGCCCACAGCAACTGGTCTTGTACGCTTGGCTCCGCCCCTAGCATATTGGACACCGCTGCCAGTTCGGTGTCCTGCAATCTGTAATGTGCGTAGAACGCTGGCTTGGTGAGGATAGCGCCATACAAGCCCTCGCGTCGGTTTAGGCCCACGCAGACCTGGTTGAAGACGAACTGCGCAGGAAAACTGGCCTGGTAGCCGTCCAGTTGTGCCAATGCTTCATCCAACCGATGGTGGCTGGCCTTGCATTCTATGATGGCCAGCGGCAGGCCGTTGATAAACAAAAGCAGGTCGGGTCGAAACAGGGCCCCGTCGGCGTTTTTGCCGACGTACTGGTCGACTACGTGAAAGTCGTTATTAGTCGCCGTAGTCGCGTCGAAGAAGCGCACACTGCGCAGCCTGCCCTCAACATCCTTGACCTGGATGTCGGCGCGATGCACAGCCTGCTCCCAGAATGCCTTGTTCGCGGGCAGCAGGTCATCGTTCACTCGCTTGTGTAGCTCAATTAGCGCCGCATCTACCCCCCCTGGAGCGGTGCGCAGCCATTGGTTCAAACTCAAGAGCCTAAGGCGGAGCACGCTTTCAAGGACGGGGGCAAGATGGCGGTGTTCGACCTCGACTTTGCTCCCTGGCAAATGGGTGTAGCCCAGCTTGACCAGCCATTCAACCGCAGGGATTTCGACCCCGTCCTTTTCGGCTTTTCCCATGACTCCCCCTTTTTGTTGTTAGCGCTACGGCTTCAGTCGTGTCGCATCGTCGCCAGATTCATCCTTTGCGGCCGGGTCAAGACTGAACTCTCTCTTTTTCGCAGCGTGGGCACTCAAGCTGCCATGAGAGCCTCCGGCAGCGCATTTACCCGCCATTCCCCAGTCAGCAGCTTCTGCGTTAGGCCACGTTTAATAGTCTCGTAGTGAGTCAGCTTTGCGTTCAGTGTTTTCAGCTTGGCATCAACACTGTTTAGAATGTCAGTGATTTTTCGTTGCTCATCCAGCGGGGGAAGCGGGATGGTAATGTTTGCTAAAGCCGCCAGTCCAAGTGTCTTGTTTCGACCTGCACCACCGGGGGATGCAAGCGTCAGCAGAGCTATACCGGCCGGAGTCGTCAAGAACCGAAAAATGTACGACGTATCGGCAAGGGAATTATCCACAACACAGGTAATATACCGATGTGACCCAAAACGACCGTCATCCTCAGGTTTGGCAACCGCAACGGCTCCTTCCCATGCAAAGACATTTGAAAACAGCAAATCACCAGCCTTGATTTCAAACAAACGTTTGTTGCCGACTTCGCTGCCAAGTAGTGCTCGTTTGTGAAACGTGCCTTTACCATACGACCGGAGTCCTAATTCCGGATATGACTTATGCGACTCAACCTCGACTGGTCGCCTCACAAGTGGTGCGATGTCACCGAGTCGACGTTCTATCCAACGTGTAGAAAACCCGTTTTTTGGACAGTGCGCAATATCAGTGTTCGGCAATCCTTTGTCAACAGCAACTTGAGCGTCAACGCCGCGGCTGAACAGGGTTTGCATCAGTCCTTGCTTAAGGGTCTGGGTGGTGACAATCTGACGGGCAATCACATCAAGCTTGTCGTCCACGGTTGTAAGGATAGTGGCGATTTTCTTTTGTTCGGCGACCGGAGGAAGTGCAATGGGATATTCGCGCAGAAAATCGGTGGGAACCCTCTTCTGGCCAGCAGAGCCGACCATGTTTCTTTCCCCAAGCCTTCGAAACGTGTCAGAACGTGTGTGTAGATATAGGAAAGCCGGTACTGCTACCTCTTGCTTCGCACGGATAACATGAAATTCGGTACTCCCAAAACCTATTCCACCTAACAAGTTCCCGACTAGAGCGCCTTTTCCGTTCTCAAAACAAGGTGTAATCTTCGCTACCAGTACATCGTTATCAATGAAAGAAGTAAAGCCTTTTGCCACATCCTGATACTTTCGTATCTGTCCACCGATTACTCGACCAGTCTCGGACACATCGCTCATTGTTAGAAAAGATACCTCTCCACCAGACTCAGGCTTTGTACGGCCTGGATTGATGTAGGCGACCGTGCCTAGATATGCAGGCTGCCAATCATTCGGAATCCAGCCGACATATGTTTCCTTGTATCCTGCCTTAACGACCAAACTCACGCCTCAATCTCCAGCAATCCTAATTCGACCAAATACCCATTCAGTCGTGCATCAACCTGTGCGTCCTCCTCCGCTAGTGCCGCCAGTTGGGCTAATGTCGCGGCTACATCTACGACTTCTTCGGTTTCGCCGTTATCGATGTATCGGGCGATGTTAAGGTTGCCGGCGTTGCTGCGAATTTCATCCAAAGTCACCACGCGGCAATAATTTTCGACCTCGGTCTGCTGGGCGAATGCCGCCTTGTGGGTGCTAACGATTTGGATAATGTCCTTTGGGCGCAAGGTATTCTGCACCTTATCGTTTCCAAAATTGGCACTCGCATCAATAATGATGACCTTGCCCTTGAGTGCGGCTGGCTTGTTCTTGTTCAGAATTAGTACACAAGCTGGAATTGGCGTATTGTAGAATAACGCGGCGGGCAGGCCGACAATGGTTTCAATTAAGTCGCCTGGCTGGTTACCGCTCGCGGTATCAGTGCCGAAAAGCAGCCCCCCACGAATCTTGCCTTCTTCGCCACTACGGAACAATACGCCATGTGGCAAGATGATGCCCATGCGGCCGTCGGCCTTCAGGCTGGCCAACATGTGCTGGGCGAAAGCCAGGTCGGCATAACCCCGCGGCGGGATGCCATAGACAAAGCGACCGTAGGGGTCGCTGACCTGTTTGTAGTTGGGCGCCTTTGGTTTCTTGTCGCCTTCCTGCTCGGCTTCATGGGCCAGTTCCAGCGGAGCCCACCAAGACTTGGCTGAAAACGGTGGGTTTGCAATCACGCGGTCGAATGTCTTGAGGTAATCGCCATCCAGATGCTTGGGTTCGACCAGCGTATCGCCACGCTCGATTTCGGCGCGCATATTGTGCAGGTAGAGATTCAGCTTGGCGATGGCCCAGGTGCCGAGGTTTTTCTCCTGGCCGAACAGCAGAACATTCGGCTTGCCCATGATGGTGCCGTCGGGCAGACTGGCAACATGATGGGCACTTTCCACGAGCATGCCGCCACTGCCGCAGGTCGGGTCATATACGGAATGACCTGGTTGCGGGTCGATGAGTTCGACAACCAGTTGCACCACAGCCTTCGGGGTGTAAAACTCGCCGCCCTTCTTGCCGGCATCGTCAGCAAACTGCTTGATGAGGTATTCGTAGGCGTCCCCCAGCATGTCTGCCTTATACAGGTCGGCGTTACCGAGTTTGTACTGGTTGAAGTGGCGCAGCAACCGCTGCAGGGTGGAGTCGGATAGCACGCGCTTGTCGCCGTACTGGGTGGCGGTCAGCACGTATTGCAGTTCGGGGTTGTTGGCCTCGATGGTGGCGAAGGCTTTGTCCAGCGCCTCGCCGATGTTCTCAGTACGGGCAATCAGCTCGTGCCAGCGAGCGCTGATGGGGAAGCGGCCCCATTTGTCCTGAACTTCTTCCTCGGCTTCACTGCCGGTCAACCCCTCGTCCTTCACCAACTGGGCGATGCGTTCTTCGAACACGTCGTTGAAACGCTTCAGGAACAGCAGGCCGAAGATGTAGTTCTTAAAGTCAGATGAGTCAATCGAACCGCGGAGGATGTTAGCGGATTCCCAAAGCCATGATTCAAGGGCTTCGAGAGTAAGTTTATTTGACATTATTGCAATGATATGTGTTCTCGGATGCCACTATATTGCTCGTGACATTGTGTGGAAAAGGCGGGAGACCCGTCTCAAAAGTTTGTCCGATTGTACCGTAGCAACGATGGGGAAAACGGAAAACAGCGCGGGACACGATGTCTTGAGAGTAACCAACCAGCGGCCGAAGTAGACGGATGCCCACCAGGGATGGCACGTCGGCGTCGGCGCCACTGGACATGCGGAGGAACTCGGCACGCTCAAAGCAAGAGAATATTCTCAACGTTGATGACTGAGCTGCGTGCAAAGCTCATCTCAAGCTTTACGCACATCGGTACGGCCGAATCTCGAGTTCAGAGGTGCCGGCCAGATGACTCGGCACCCGACCACTCCAGTACGAGTGAATGCCAACAAAGACCCGGGCGGTTCCGCCGCCCGGGTCTTGCTAGCGGCAGCGCCGCGCGGTTTGCAGTCCTCTTATGAGTTGGCTTCCAGTGGATGTGTCACGTATGCGCAAGTTGCACTCTTGCGCACGACGATTTCATCACAGGCGAGCCTACGGTCGCGCGACCACAGGGGTAGAGTGCCTAGGAAGCCACTATATGGCCCGATGTAAGGGTATAGCGAACCTGAGCACCCATGTTACAGGGCGCGGGATAGCTACATGTCTGCAGCACGGCCGTATGGGCTAGCTCGGCGTGTTGTATATCAGTCAGGGGTAAGCACGTAAGTCGGCTGCGCGTCTCGTGTGCGGTAGGCATACCTTCGAGATGCTCAGGAAGGTAATGGAACGAAGCGTTCGGCGTCGCTCGTAGGCCTTTGGCCTGGCTGCCCGCTCCGAGGTTCAGTGGGCCCGAAGAGTATCGAGAGCGGAGTGATGGTTCGGGTCGGGAGTACGGATTTCGAACTGGAGTAGGTCAGCTTAAGACATTGGACCAAGCTTGAAGGACATGCGCTGAGACGACGTCAGCGTTCATGAATAGGTATGACCTGCCTTCGCGCGGCCTGCCGTGATACACTGCCGCAAGTTCTACACAGCAATACTCCACATCGGTGTGTAGAACAGTAAAAATGCCCAGTAAGGTAAGGGAATTTTGAGGGAGCAATTTGAATCCCCCTCTCTCCGCCAGGAATACCAATAAAAATGGCCACCCTTGGGTGGCCATTTTTGTTTCCCAGAGGCGAGAAGCAGAGCCCTGCGGGCTCCTGGTTAACTTCATCCAGCGCGGTCCTGTACACCTAACTAACCGGGCCTCCCCGCTTACGGGCATATATCCCGACCGCTTTGCCGTATAGCTCGGTTTCCGCTTCATAAGTCAGGCCAAGGCGTTTGGCAACGCGCAGCGATGATTCATTGGACGAACCGATGAGAGCCCGAACTGTGGGTTCGCGTCGGATCTCGAGCGCATGGTTCATAGCCGCCGCCGCCGCTTCGTTCGCGAATCCCCGGCCCCAAGAGGCACGATAGGTATTCCAGCCAAGCTCCATCACTGTGGATTCCTCGCGAAAGAACGCGCCAACACTCCCGACGAGTCGACCAGTCTCCTTTTCCTCGACAGCCCACCATCCGGCGCCATGCAGGAGCCATAGTCCTGCTTGTGAACAGAAGATTCGCCATGCAGCAGGGCGGTCAGCCGGGACCAGGTGGGCCGCGCTGACAGGGTCGGCGAGATGCGCTGCAAACAGGTCAAAGTCCTCCCGTCGATATTCACGAAGCGTGAGTCGTTCCGTGTGAAGGTAGGGAACAGAAGTGATGAACTCGGTATTCATGCGCTGGATTCCGTGTATTGGTGCCAGCCGATTACAGGCGCTCGGCAATGTCCGAGTGTACGTCGTAAGTTGTCCTATGGGCAAGCCAGTGGTCTGGTCGAATGTAGTGGCGAGGTCGTCTTCCGCTTGCGGCCTCGGGCAAACACAGCCGGCGTCCACCACATCCTTCACCTTGTCATTTTGCTGTCATCGAACGGTAGCATTTGTTTGCTGTAATGGGCTCATCCGCGCTGCATCGGCGCGGCGGGGCCGGCAGCAGGCAGTCGCTGGTCGTCCAACTCGTTGCCGGGTCGCCCCGGTTCGACTGACCTTTCGGAGAATGCTCAGCATGACAGACAAGACCATCTCGCCGGCGCGGCGCAACCTGCTCAAAGGTGTGGCCGGCGCTTCCGCCTTGCCCTTCGTCGGCGCCTTCGTGGCGATGCAGTCGCGGCAGACCCGGGCTGCCAACGGGGAGACGACGCTCATCGACAGCCCGTACGGGCCGATCCGTCCGGTGAAGGACCTCACGACCGGCCTGCCGCTGCTGCAATTGCCGCCCGGTTTTACCTATAAAAGCTTCGGCTGGCGCGGCGATACGATGAGCAACGGGAAGCCGTGCCCCGGCGGGCATGACGGCATGGGCGTCATCGTGGCGCGCAAGGCCGGCGGCCGCAGCGAGCTGGTGCTGGTGCGGAACCACGAGATCGGCGCCACCGCAGCGGCCAATTTCATCGATGCGCCGGGCGTCTACGATGCTGGCGCGAATGCCGTGGGTGCGGACAACCGCTTCGGCGGCGGCACCACCAACCTGCTTTTCCGCGACGGTCACTGGGTCGGCATGACCCCGAGCCTGGGCGGCACCTCGGTCAACTGTGCCGGGGGCATCACGCCCTGGGGTACCTGGCTGAGCTGCGAGGAGGTCGGCTCCGATGCGGTCAGCGCTTCCGGCCGCAAGCACGGCTATGTATTCGAAGTGATGGCCGACCCGAGCCGCACGACGGGCCAGCCGATCGTCGGCATGGGCCGCTTCGCGCACGAGGCGGCGGCCGTCGATCCGGCCACCGGCAACGTCTACGAGACCGAGGATGCGTCCGGCAGGTCGGGCTTTTATCGCTATGTGCCCGATGTGAAGAAGGGGGCGCCGGGTTCGCTGGCGCTGGGCGGCGTGCTGCAGATGGCCAGGGTCAAGGGCATGGCCAACGTCAACCTCGGCACCGCGCCGATCAATGCGCGCTACCAGCTGGAGTGGGTCGACATCGCCGATCCGGACCAGGACCGCGGCACGGCCATCGGTCCGAGCGGCGTCACGATCGCGAATGCGGCCGGGCCCTTCGTGCAGGGCTGGAGGCAGGGCGCGCTGCGCATGAACCGGGGCGAGGGGATCTGGTATGCGCAGGGCAAGATCTACGTGATGGATACCGCCGGCGGCGCCGTCGCACGCGGCGCGATCTGGGAACTCGACCTGGCCACCCAGCTCCTCACCTGCATCTATTCGAGTCCGAGCGCGCTGGTGGGCAACATGGGCGACAACCTGACCGTCAGTCCCCGCAATGCGCTCCTCATCTGCGAAGACGCCTCCACCGCCGCGACCGACCAGTTCGGCTTCGGCCAGCGCCTGATGGGGATCACGGACGATGGCGACGCCTATATCTTTGCGAAAAACAATATTGTGCTGAGCGAGACACAACTCGTGCGCGCCGGCAAGCTTGCCAGCCTGGCGGGCGACCATCGGCGTAACGAACTGGCCGGCGCCTGCTTCGATCCGACCGGGCGCTACCTGTTCGTCAACATCCAGACCCCGGGCGTCACCTTCGCCATCGCCGGTCCCTGGGCCAGAGGCCCGCTGTAAACCGGCGCGCCGGCGCAGGAAGGGCTGAGCGGTCCGCTTGCCGGTTCCGGCCTCATGCTGGACGGGGAAGTTATGTCTTTTCGTTAAGCACCGCACGGGCGCGGGGCGATGGGTAGGCTAGCCTGACAGCTAGTTTGCCCATCCGAAAGACCTGCATGCTGGACCCGTCTCTCTACCAACCGATTTTTACGAACTGCCCGATCGGCGCCTGCATCCTGTCGCCGAGCGCGGATCCGCTCATCCTCGACGTGAACCAGGCCTTCCTGGAAAACGTCACGTACACCCGCGAGCAGATCGTGGGCATGCGCCTGTTCGCGGCCTTTCCCGCCGACCCCAAGGACCAGGACGATAGCGGCGTCACGGCGCTCGGCAGCTCGCTGGCACGCGTCATCGACACCGGCCAGCCCGATGCGATGCAGACCCAGCGCTACCCGGTGCGCTCGATCGGCGCCGATGGCGTCGAAGTGTTTGTCGAACGTTTCTGGAACGCCGTCAACACCCCGATTTTCGACGCCGACGGCCAGTTGCGCTGCATTCATCACCTCACCATCGAGGTCACCGAGCAAAAGCGGGCCGAGGAGGCGCTGCGCCTGAGCCAGCGCGCAGCGCTCGATGCGGCTGCGCAGGCCGAGGCCGGCCGCGCGCGCCTGAGCGCCGTGCTCGAAGCGGCGCCGGTCGGCATCATGATGGTCGACGGCAGCGGCAGGGTGCTCGAGTCGAACGCCGCCCACGACAGCCTGTGGTGCCGCAGCGCGCCGCCCCGGCATGCATCCATCGGTTTCCCGGACTGGAAGGGCTGGTGGGCGGACGGTTCCGAGCGCCACGGGCAGCCGGTGGCGCCGGACGACTGGCCGCTGGCGCAGGCATTGCTGGGCAATACCCAGGCGCACCAGCTGATCGAAATCGAGACCTTCGACGAGCCGCGCCTGCGCCGCGTCGTCGTCTGTTCGGCCGCGCCGATCCGCGACCCCGGCGGCGCCGTGATTGCCGCCGTGGTGGTCCTGCTCGACATGAGCGAGCGCCTGAAGGCCGAGGAGGCGCTGCGCGAGGCCGACCGCCGCAAGGACGAGTTCCTGGCGATGCTCGCGCACGAGCTGCGCAACCCGCTGGCGCCAATCATGGTCGCGGCCGAGCTGCTGGGCCACGCGAGCGTCGACGTGGAGCGCGTAAAACGCACCGGAGCCGTGATCCTGCGCCAGGTCAGGCACCTGACCAGCCTGGTCGACGACCTGCTCGACGTCTCGCGCGTCACGCGCGGCCTGGTGGTGATCGACCGCCAGCGGGTCGACCTGCGCACGATCCTGGCGCAGGCCGTGGAGCAGGTGACGCCGCTGCTGCAGGCGCGCCGCCACGCGCTCGCGGTGCGCCCGCAGGCGCAGCCGCTGGTCGTGGCGGGCGACGCCAAGCGCCTGATCCAGGTGCTCGCCAACCTCCTCAACAATGCGGTGAAATACACGCCCCCAGGCGGGCGGATCGAGGTCGAGACCCGCATCGACGGCGACTGCGCGCTGGTCCACGTGAGCGACAACGGCATCGGCATGAGCGAGGAACTGATTGCGCGCGCCTTCGAGCTGTTCGCCCAGGCCGAGCGCGGCGCCGACCGCACCCAGGGCGGGCTCGGCATCGGCCTGGCGGTGGTCAAGCGGCTGGTCGAGCTGCATGGCGGATCGATCCGCGTGCAGAGCGACGGCCCGGGGCAGGGCAGCCGTTTCACGATGTCGCTGCCGCTGGCCGACAGCAGCGAGGCGCTGCCGCCCACCGCTTCGATGCGCCAGTTGCCGGCGGCGGCCGGCGCGTCCCTCAAGGTCACGGTGGTCGACGACAACGTCGACGCCGCCCTGATGCTGGCGCTGACGATCCGGGCCTGCGGCTACCAGGTGCGCACCGAACACGCCTCGCAGGCGGCACTGATCGCTGCCGCGAGCGACCCGGCCGACGTCTACCTGCTCGATGTCGGCTTGCCGGAGATCGACGGCCTGGCGCTGGCGCAATGCCTGCGCGCCAATGCGGCGACCGCCGACGCGGTCCTGATCGCCGTCAGCGGACAGGGGCGCGCCGAGGACCGGGCGGCCTCGAGCCAGGCCGGCTTCGACTTCCATTTCGCGAAACCGGTCGACAACGAAGACCTGGCGGGCCTGCTGCGCGACATTGCCACGCGCCGCCAGTGCGCCAGTCCGGAGCGGCGCCAGGGAAGCTCGCGCGCCTGGCCGTCGACGCTCGCGCCCTGATCAAACCTTGCTCAAGAGAAATTTCAGGGAACAGACGTTTCCTTCAAAGTGGCGGTCTCTACTGACGTCCCGATAGGGCGCAGTCCTACGGGGGCACGGCATGCGTGCGGTGGTCAGGGGCGCCAGTGCTGACTACGATGTACCTGTCTCAGCCAATAACAGGCGAGCACTTTTACTTGATAACAGGAGGTAATCATGGCAAGTAATAACCAAGGCGGCAACAAGGGCGGTAACCAGGGCGGCAACCAGGGCAACCAGGGCAACCAGGGTAACCAGGGCAGCAAGCAGAGCGGTGACACCAGCAACCGCGGCTTCGCCTCCATGGATCCGCAACGCCAGCGCGAGATCGCCAGCGAAGGCGGCCGTGCAGCCCACGCTTCGGGCAATGCCCACGAGTTCACCTCGGAAGAAGCACGTCGTGCCGGCTCGATGAGCCACAAGAACGACGGCAACAACCAGAGCAGCGGTGGCGGCAGCCAGCAAAGCGGTGGTGGACAAGGCGGCAACCAGGGTGGCGGCAACCAGAGCACCCGCGGCGGCACGCCGGAGCAGCACGCAAAAGCCGGCTCGCAGAGCCACAAAAACGACAAGTGATCAGCCCTTGTCGTACTGACCCGACGAGCTGCATGACAGCTGTGGGTATGTAGGAAGCGGAGAGGTCGCTCCTCTACCGTGAAAATGGCGCCGCCGCGCCGGTCCCATCGACCGGTAGCCCCGGCGCCTCCGTCGTTTACATGGGGCGAAACGCAGACCCTGGAGTCCAGGCAGGCGCTGCCGCGGCCGCGTTTGCGTCCGCACGGCAAGCTTCTGGCACAATGCCTGTTTTGCGGCAGCCGGACGGCGCCGCGACGGATCGTTCGCCAAGGATTGCGTTGTGTTGACTGGAGTGTTGTGTGGCGTGCTGGCCGGCGCATTGTGGGGCATGGTGTTCATCGTGCCCGAATTGCTGCCCGGCTTTTCCCCTGTCGAACTGGCGGTGGGGCGCTACATGGCGTATGGCGCGATTGCCTTCGGCCTGATGCTGCCCAGGCTGCGCCGCGTGTTGCGGCGCCTGGTGCCGCGCGACTATCTTGCCCTCGTACGCCAGGCCCTGAGCGGCAACCTGGTCTACTACATGCTGCTGGCGCTGGGCGTGAAACTGGCCGGCGTGGCGCCGACCTCGCTCATCATCGGCCTGGTGCCGGTCGCGGTCACGCTGATGGGCCGGCGCGACCAGGGCGCGGTGCCGCTGCGCCGCCTGGCCATGCCGCTGCTGGTCGTCGCCGTGGCGATTGCCTGCATCAATGCCGATGCGCTGGCGCATGCCGAGGCGCGCGGCGCCGGCTGGTCCTCGTTCCTGCTGGGCGTGGCCTGCGCAACGGGCGCCTTGCTGTGTTGGACCTGGTATGCGCTCGACAACGCGCGTTACCTGAAGGCCAACCCGCAGTTCAGCGGCGGCGAATGGTCGTCGCTGTATGGCCTGGCCAGCGGCCTGATCTCCTTGCCGATCGGCCTGGCCTCGATGCTCTACACCGCCGGGACCAACGATGCGCTTCTGGCAGGGGAACGCAACTGGATGTTGTTCTGGTTCTACAATGGGCTGCTGGCGCTGGGCGCCTCGGTCATCGGCAACGGCTTGTGGAATATCGCCAGCCGCCGCCTGCCGGTCACGCTGACCGGCCAGCTGATCCTGTTCGAGACGGTGGCCGCGATGCTCTACGGCTTCGCCTACCGCGGCGCGCCGCCGCGGCTGCTGGAAATCCTGGCCATCGGCCTGCTGGTAGCCGGCGTCAGCTGGTCGGTGCGGCTGCATGCGCAGCCGCAGGAGCGACCCGTGGCCGCCTGAGGCCAAACGCGCCGGGCGGCCGGGAAAGCGGTCGGCAAGCAGATGTGCAGATGCGTGCGTAGAATGGTTACTTTCATTTAGGCAATAGTGCAAGCCATGGACCGATTCCCGAATACCGCAACGGCAACCCAGCCGGCCGAACTGAAACTGTCCGAGCTGATCGGCTCGCTCAGCTACGCGCTCGACCTGACCGAAGGCCAGCCCGCGGGGCACTGCGTGCGCGTCTGCTGGATCGGCATGCACATCGGGCGCGACGCCGGCATGGATCCGACCCAGCTCTGGGAACTGTATTACACCCTGCTGCTCAAGGATCTTGGCTGCAGCAGCAATGCCGCGCGCATCTGCGAGCTGTACCTGACGGACGACCTCGAGTTCAAGCGCGATTTCAAGACCGTCGGCGACAGCCTGCCGCAGGTGCTCGGCTTTGTCCTCAAGCATACCGGCCTGAAGGCGGGCCTGGCCGAGCGCTTCCGCAGCGTGATGACGATCCTGCGCGACGGTCCGGCGATCGCACAGGAGCTGATCGCGACCCGCTGCCAGCGCGGCGCCGAGATCGCGCGCCTGCTGCGCTTTCCCGAGGCGGTGGCGCGCGGCATCTACAGCCTGGACGAGCATTTCAACGGCAAGGGCAAGCCGGCGCGGCTGGCCGGCGAGGCGATTCCCGTCTACTCGCGCATCGCGCTGCTGGCCCAGGTCGTGGATGTCATCCATGCCGCCGGCGGGCGCGCCGCGGCGCTCGGCGAGGCGCGCCGCCGCGCCGGCAGTTGGTTCGACCCGCGCCTGGTCGCGGCGCTCGAGCGGGTCGCGGCAAAGGAGGAATTCTGGCAGATGCTGGCCGCGCCCGAACTCGACAAGACCGTATTCGCGATGGAGCCGGCCGCGCACACGATCCCGCTCGACGACGACTACCTGGACGACATCGCCGCCGCGTTCGGCCAGGTGGTCGACTCGAAAAGCCCGTTCACCAGCGGCCATAGCAGCCGGGTGGCGCTCTACACCGACATGATCGCCGAAGCGCTGGGCCTGTCCGCCGACCGGCGCCGCTGGCTCAAGCGCGCCGCGCTGCTGCACGACGTCGGCAAGCTCGGGGTCAGCAACAGCGTGCTCGACAAGGCGGGTGTGCTCGATCGCGACGAATGGGCCGCCGTGCGCCGCCATGCCGAATACACCGAGACCATCCTGAGCCGGATCGGCGCCTTCGCCGAACTGGGCCGCATCGCCGGCGCCCACCACGAGCGGCTCGACGGCGGCGGCTATCCGCGCGGCCTGAAGGCCGGGCAGATCGACATCGAGACGCGCATCATCACCACCGCCGACATTTTTGATGCCATCACCGCCGAGCGCCCCTACCGCGGCGCGATTCCCGTGCCGCAGGCGCTGGCGATGATGGAAAAGACGGTCGGCACCGTGCTCGACGCCGACTGCTTCGCCGCGCTCGTACGCGCGGTCGAGCAGGCGGGCCTGCTCGATCCTGCCGTCAGCTCGACTTGAACACGAGCGCGGCCACGCGCTGCAGCTTGGGGTAGACCATGGGCACGGTCAGCATGGTGCTGCCGATGGCCATCAGGAGCAGGGCGGTGAAGGTTTCGCTGGTGACGATGCCCTTGTCGAGCAGGATGTTGGCGAAAATAATCATGATCAGGGCCTTGGTCTGCAGCAGCCAGCCGATGATCGCCGCTTCTCCCTTGCCCCAGCCGAGGATGCGCCCGGCGAGATGGGTGCCGGCCAGCTTGCCTCCCACCGATGCCGCCAGCAGCAGCGCCGCCGCCACGAACACCGCCGTGCCGCCGACCGCCCAGTTGGTGCGCAGCCCGGTGCTGAGGAAGAACACCGGCATCAGCGCCAGCAGCACGTTCTGGCGCAGCGCCTCGAGTTTTTTCTGGTCGAACCAGTGCGCGTCCATCACGGCGCCTGCCAGGAAGGCGCCGACCATGTAGTGCAGCCCGGCCCAGTCGGCGGCCAGCGCGCAGGCCGCCAGCCAGATGGGCGCGGCGAACCAGCGGTCGCGTTCTTCCAGCCACACCATCAGGCGGCGGTAGCCGACCGTGACCGCGCCGAACACCAGGATGAAGCCGAGCTGGCGCCCGACCCGTTCCCAGTCGAGCAGGATCAGCGCCAGCACGCCCCAGATCGCGATATCGTCCAGGCTGGCATAGCGCAGCACGCGCTGGCCGATCGGCTGGCGCAGGATCTCGAGCTTTTCCATCAGCAGGATCAGGATCGGCAGCGCGGTCACGGCGCAGGCCATGCCCACCCCCAGCACGAACTGCCAGCTGTGCGCCCCGGCGCCTTTCCAGCCGGCGTAGCCGAGCATGCCGACGGCCGCCACGCAGCCGAACACCAGCGGCACGCCCAGGGCCAGGGTGGCCGTGATCGTGCTCTCGCGGCGGTGTTCCCAGGCTTTCTTGAGGTCGAGTTCGATCCCGGCGATCATCACGAACAGCATCACCGCCCACCAGGCGATGCCGTTGAGGGCGCCCATCACCTGCGGGTTGAAGACGAACGCGTAGTACTCCGGATAGGCGCGTCCCAGGATGCCGGGACCGAGCAGCACGCCGGTGATGATCTGGACCACCACCAGCGGTGCCCAGTAGTCGGTCCTGCCGACCCGCCAGATCAGGTAGGGGAGCGTAAAAATAACCAGCATGGCGATCAGGAAGATCTCGGTCGTGCCCATGGCGGAATGCATACGTTTTTCTCTTTATGTAGTGGTGTTACTATTTTGGACGCGAATATGAGGGTATCATGCCCCGTCCCTGAAACAAAACAACAGTATTGACGGGCGACCCGCGCTGTCTATCCTGCGCGCCGTCCCGGCCGACCATTACCTAGGAATGTCATGGAAAACACCGCAAGCCGCGCCACCCTGGCAGCGCCCGGCGCAGCCGGGTCGAACACCGGCCCGCTCGTCATCGTCACGATCCTGTTCTTCATGTGGGGCTTGCTGACCTCGCTGAACGACATCCTGATCCCGCACCTCAAATCCATCTACACGCTCACCTATGTGCAGGCGATGCTGGTCCAGTTCTGCTTCTTCGGCGCCTACTTCATCGTGTCGCTGCCGGCCGGCGCGCTGATTCGCCGCATCGGCTACCAGAAGGGCGTAGTGACGGGCCTGGTGATCGCGGCCGCCGGCTGCGCACTGTTCTATCCGGCCTCGCAGGGCAGCTATGCGCTGTTCCTGTTTGCCTTTTTCGTGCTCGCCAGCGGCATCACGATCCTGCAGGTCGCGGCCAATCCGTATGTGACCGTGCTGGGACCGGCCAGCACCGCCTCGAGCCGGCTGACGCTGACCCAGGCCTTCAATGCGCTCGGCACCACGGTCGGTCCGGCGCTGGGTGGCGTACTGATTCTCTCGGCGGCGGCGGTCGGCGCCGACCAGCTCGCGGCGATGTCCGCCGCCGGGCAGGCGGCGCACCGCGCGCAGGAAGCGGCCACCGTGCAGGGGCCCTACCTGGCGCTGGCGGCCACGCTCGCGCTGCTGGCCATCCTGTTCGCGCTGGCGCGCCTGCCGCAGGTCGTGCACGGGGACGACGCGGCCGGCGAGGCAGCGGCGGGCGCCCCGGGCTCGGCCTGGCGCCACCGCCACCTGGTGCTGGGCGCCGTGGCGATCTTCCTGTATGTCGGCGCCGAGGTCAGCATCGGCAGCTTCCTGGTCAGCTTCCTGGGCGAGCCGCACATCGCGGGCCTGTCCCACGCGGCGGCCGCGCAATACGTCAGCCTGTACTGGGGCGGCGCGCTGGTCGGGCGCTTCATCGGCTTTGCCGTGATGCGCTACGTCAGCCCGGGCAAGACCCTGGCCTTCAACGGGCTGGGCGCGATCGCCCTGCTGCTGGTGGCGATCTTCGGCGAGGGCAGCGTGGCGATGGTGGCGATCCTGGCGGTCGGCCTGTGCAATTCGATCATGTTCCCGACCATCTTCAGCATGGCGCTGCACGGCCTGGGACGCTTCACCGGCCAGGGCTCGGGCATCCTGTGCATGGCCATCGTCGGCGGCGCGATCGTCCCCTTCGCCCAGGGCGCGGTGGCCGACGGCGCCGGCCTGCAGCCGTCGTTCCTGGTGCCGGCCGCGTGCTACCTGTTCATCCTGTTCTATGGCGTGAAGTATGCGGCCCTGCACCGGCAAGGGAGCGCGGCCTGACCCGGCCCACCCTGGGGTAACATGTGGTCAACATTGACTTTCATGGAGCCCCGATGCGCCTTCGTCCCCGCTTTCGTCCTATTCTTGCGGCGGCCTGTGCCGCCTTCAGCCTGAGCTGCACCGCGTCCGCCCAGGAGGCCCCGGCGATCTCGGAGTCCGCGCTGCGCGCCCACCTGTCCTTCCTTGCCGACGACCTGCTCGAGGGCCGCGGCACCGGGCAGCGCGGCGGCACGCTGACGGTGCGCTACCTCGAAACCCAGGCCGCGGCGATCGGCCTGCAGCCGATCCCGGGCGGCGGCTACCGCCAGCCGGTGCGCATCCAGGGCACCAAACAGCTGCCCGGCAGCGTCGCCACCTTCGAGGCCGGCGGCAAGCGCATCGCACCCAAGCTCGGCCAGGGCATCGTGTTCGGCACCGCGACCGGCAAGCCCGAGCTGACGGTCGACGCGCCGCTGCTGTTCGTCGGCTACGGCGTCTCGGCGCCGGAAGAGAACTGGGACGACTACAAGGGCCAGGACGTGAAGGGCAAGATCCTCGTCATGATGGTCAACGATCCGCAGCCGACCAGCGCGGAACCGAACCGCTTCGCGGGCAAGGCCTATACCTGGTACGGGCGCTGGCTGTATAAATTCGAGGAAGCGGTGCGCCGCGGCGCGGCCGGGGCGCTGCTGATCCACACCACGCCCTCAAGCTCGTATGCGTGGGACGTGCCGGCCAACGGTTTTTCGCACGAGCGCTTCCGCCTGGCCGGCGCCGGCAACCAGGTCGAGGGCTGGCTGCACGAAGACACGGCGCGCGAACTGTTCGCCGCCGCCGGCTTCGACCTCGACCGCCTGCGTGCCGAGGCCGAACAACGCGCGTTCCGCCCGGTCGACCTCAAAACCAGCGCCCGGATCGTGATGAAATCGAGCGTGCGCCAGGTCGACGATGTGAATGTGATCGGCATCGTGCCGGGCACCGATCCCAAGCTGAAGCACCAGGCGGTCGTGTATTCGGCCCACTGGGACCATTTCGGGATCGACCCGAACCTGGTCGGCGCCGACGGGCGCGACCACATCTTCAATGGCGCCATCGACAATGCCACCGGTACCGCCGCGCTGCTGGCGATGGCCGCCGAAGCGGTCAACAAGCCCGCGCGCCGCACCCAGGTGTTCCTGTGGCCGGCCGCGGAAGAGCAGGGACTGCTGGGCAGCGCGGCCTATGTCGCCAACCCGGTGGTGCCGCTGGCACAGACGGCGGCCGACCTCAACCTCGACAGCCTGAATTTCGTCGGCCGCACGCGCGATATCGGCGTGCCGGGCGCCGAGCGCAGCAGCCTGTACGACACCGCCGCCGTGGTGGCGAAAAAGATGGGCCTGAAACTGGCGCCGACCATCCCCGACCTGTCGGGCGCCTACTTCCGCGCCGACCACTTCAATTTCGCCAAGGCCGGCGTGCCCGCCTTTAACGTCGGCTCGGCCGTGTTCTCGGGCGACGGCCACTTCGAGTTCGAGCACGGCCAGCAGCAGGGCAGCGCGAAGATGGTCGGCTACAAGAAGGACTATCACCAGGTGACCGACGAATACCGCCCCGACTGGGACCTGTCGGGCATGGTGCAGCAGGCCCAGTTCACGCTCAACCTGGGCTATGCGGTGGCGAACGCACCGGCGATGCCGACTTGGAAGAAGGGCGACGCCTTCGCGCACGTAAAGCGTTAGGCTTCTCTTCGGCGCGGGTAGACCTGGCCCTTGCCGGCGCGCTTGGCGTCGTACATGTGGCCGTCGGCCTCGCGCAGCAGGTCGTCGACGCTGGCGTGGCTGCCCGGTGCGAACATGGCGATGCCGACGCTGGCGCCGACCCGCGCCACGGCCCCGGCCACCGCGAACGGCCGTCCGAGCGCCTCGATCGCCTTGTCCGCGATGGCGTGGGCGTCCTCCTCGCAATCGGCCAGGCCTTCGACCAGCACCGTGAACTCGTCTCCCGCGAGGCGGAACACGCTGTCGGTCTTGCGCACCGCGTCGCGCAGGCGCGCGGCCACCTCGCACAGCAGGCGGTCCCCGGCCTCGTGTCCCCAGGTGTCGTTCACCAGCTTGAAGCCGTCGAGGTCGATGAACAGCAGGGCCATGCTGCGTCCGGTGCGCGACGCGCGCCCCTGGGCGACCGGCAGCGTTTCGAGCAGCGCACGCCGGTTCAGCAGGCCCGTGAGCATGTCGTGCCGGCTTTCGTATTCGCGCAGGGCCTCGGCCTGCTTGCGCTCTGAGATGTCGTGCAGGAAGGCGCTGAACACCTTCTTCCCGCGCATTTCCAGCGCATTGATGCGCACTTCGACCATCAGGGTCGAGCCGTCCTTGCGCACGGCCGGCAGTTCGAGGCGCTTGCCGAGCACCGTCGACGGCTCGCCGGCCGCGCTGCGCGCCAGGCCCGCGCGGTGGCGCCCGGCGAGGTGGGCCGGAATGATCAGGTCGCCGAGCGCGCGCCCGATGGCCTCCGGCGCGGTGTAGCCGAAGGTGTCCTCGGCGGCGCGGTTCCAGACCGCGACCAGGCCCTGGTGGTCGAGGCCGATGTAGGCGTCGTTGGCGTTTTCGATCACGCTGCGCAGCTCGGCCTCGCGTTCGCGCAGCTCGCGGGTGCGCACCGCCACGCGCTCTTCGAGTTCGGCGTACAGCGCGGCCAGCTTGGCCTGGTCGTCCTTCTGGTCCTGGATGTCGGTCGCCACCGCAATGTAATACTCGGTCGCGCCGGCCTCGTTGCGCTTGCGGCTGACGTGCACGTCGACCCAGACCGGCCGGCCGTCCTTGCGGATATAGCGCTTCTCCACCTGGTACTGGTCGACTTCGCCACGGCACAGGCGCTCGAGGGACTGGAGGTTGCCGGCCAGGTCGTCCGGATGGGTGATGTCCTGGAATCTCAGGCGCTGCAGTTCTTCGCGGGTATAGCCGAGGATCGAGCACAGCGCGCCGTTCACGCTGGTCCAGGCGCCGTCGGGGGAGAGCAGCGCGATGCCGATGCTCGCCAGGTCGAAAATCGAGCGAAAGCGCGCCTCGCTGGCGTCGAGCACGGCTGCCGAATGGCGCTTCTGGCGTCCGGCCTGCGCAAGCCGCTCGCGGGTTTGCACTTCGTGCTGGACGATGTCGGCCAGGTCGATCAGGGCGCACAGCTCGTCGGCAGTCAGCACGCGCGGCTCCACGCCCATCGCGCACAGCGTGCCGATCGCCAGCCCGCCGGCGCTGCGGATCGGCACCCCGGCATAGAAACGGATGCCGGGCGAACCCGTGACAAAAGGATTGTCGGCAAAGCGCGGGTCGCTGGCGGCGTCGGTGACGACCAGCGGCTGCTCGCACACGATGGCATGGCCGCAGAAGGCGTGTTCGCGCGGCAGCGCGCGTTCCGCCGTGCCGACGCGCGACTTGAAATACTGGCGCTCGCTGTCGACCAGCGAGAACAGGGCGTACGGCACTTTCAGGAGCCGGCTGACGAGGCGGGTGATGCGGTCGAATACCTCTTCGGCGTCGGTATCGAGCAGGTCGAGCGATTCAAGCAATCTCAGCCGTTCGGCTTCATCGGGGGGCGTGCGCGGTGCTGGCATGAGGTCGATCCGGCGTATGCATGTTGACTATCGTTGCCACTGTAGCAGATCGCCCCGCCAGCACGGCGCGTGGGGCGTCTGCAACAGTACGCCCGGAAAATAACTTTTTTCCCGGAAATTGTTACTTCAGCATCGAGTTCTTGCTGGGGCTCCCGTAACATATTTTCCATGCGGCAATTGCCCGCCGATAGGGCGATCGCACTGTCGTCCTGGCTGCGTCAATCTCCTCTATTTTTCAACGTCCCATATGAAACTCGCAAACCTCAATATCGCGCAGCGCCTCGCAGTCGGCTTCGGTGCCCTGTGCTTCCTGCTGATCGCCCTCCAGGTCTTTGGCCTGAACATGATTTCCCGTGTCAACGACGGTACGGACGAACTGGCCAATCGGCGCATGCCGAACATCACCACCACCGGCGCGTTGCTGACCGAGGTGAACGACGTCGCCATCGCCTTGCGCAACATGATGCTGACCTCCGATGCTGCCGACCGCCAGAAGCAGATCGAAGAGATCAACAGCTCGCGCAGCGCCGCCGTCGAACTGCTGGCCAAGCTGCGCGCCGGTCTGACGCCCGGCAAGGCGCTGGACCTGCACGCGAAGATGGCCGATGCCCATGAGCGCTACGCCAAACACCAGGTGGAGCTGATCAAGCGCATCGAGGCGGGCGACGATGCGGAAATGCGCCGCTACCTGAAGGACGAGATCCGTCCGGTGCTGGCCGAACTGAAGAAGGACGCCGCCGAGCAGCTCGCGTTGCAGGTCGCGCTCGGCAACGAGACCGCCGCCACCGCGCATGCCACCTACGAATCGAGCCGCCTGATCATGATCGTGCTGGGAACCGTCTCGCTGGCGCTGGCCGCGCTGATCGCATGGTGGAACACCCGTTCGATCACGCGTCCGATGGCCCGCGCCCTGGACGTGGCAAACACGGTCGCCGCAGGCGACCTGACCAGCCGCATCGAGGTCACCGGCACCGACGAAACCGGCAGGCTGCTGCAGGCGCTCAAGACCATGAACGAAAACCTCGTGCGCACGGTCGGCACGGTGCGCACCAGCACCGAGACCATCGGCACGGCTGCCTCGGAGGTCGCCGCCGGCAACCTCGACCTGTCGAGCCGTACCGAACAGCAGGCCAGCGCCCTTGAGGAGACGGCGTCGTCGATGGAAGAGCTGACCGCGACCGTCAAGCAGAACGCGGACAATGCGCGCCAGGCGAATACGCTGGCCGAGGCCGCCTCACAGGTGGCCGGGCGCGGCGGGCGCGTGATCGGCGAGGTGGTCGGGACCATGGAGCAGATCAACGCATCGGCCGGCAAGATCGCCGACATCATCGGCGTCATCGACGGCATTGCCTTCCAGACCAATATCCTGGCATTGAACGCGGCGGTCGAAGCGGCGCGCGCGGGCGAACAGGGCCGCGGCTTCGCGGTCGTGGCCAGCGAAGTGCGCAACCTGGCCCAGCGTTCGGCCGCGGCGGCCAAGGAGATCAAGACCCTGATCGGGGACTCGACCCAGTCGGTGGCCGCAGGCAGCAAACTGGTCGGCGAAGCCGGCGCCACGATGGCCGAGATCGTCGAGAGCGTGCGCCGCGTGACCGACATCATGGGCGAGATCACCTCGGCCAGCCTGGAGCAGACGGCCGGCATCGAGCAGATCAACGGCGCCATCTCGCAAATGGACCAGGTGACCCAGCAGAATGCAGCGCTGGTCGAGGAGGCCGCGGCCGCCTCGGCGTCGATGCAGGAACAGGCCGCCAGCCTGGCGGAAGCGGTCAGCGTGTTCCGCGTCGACGGCGCGCCCCAGGCAGCGCCGGCGCCGGCCCGCAAGGTGACGCCGCCGGCGCCGCGCAAGGCCCTGCCGCGTGCCCCTGCACCCGCCGCCAGGCCGGCCGCGAAGGCCGCGTCCAGGGAAGCGGCCGAGTCGGAATGGGAAACCTTCTGACGGCCGGATCGATATAAAGAAGTAGGGAGGGGCTGCAGCGCAGCCCCTTTTTTTTTGCCCTCAGCAACGTCGCGCTGCCCCGTGCCGGGCCCGTGCTAGGATCGCTCCATCCACAACGGAGGAATCGACAACGTGCAACCCGGTATACTGCAGGCGCCGTTCGGCACGCTTCCCGACGGCCGCGCCGTCAGCGTGTTCACCCTCGTCAACAAGGCCGGCATGACCGTCCGCATCCTGGATTTCGGCGGCATCATCACCGAAATCCATGTGCCCGACCGCCATGGCGAGTTCGCCGACGTGGCGCTCGGCTTCGACACACTCGAACCCTACCGCGGCGACAGCCCGTATTTCGGCGCCCTGATCGGCCGTTACGGCAACCGCATCGCGCGCGGGCGTTTCACCCTCGACGGACACAGCTACGAACTGCCGGTCAACAACGGCAAGAACCACCTGCACGGCGGCGTACCGGGTTTCGACCGCGTGCCCTGGGACGCCCGCATCGAAGGCAGCGAGCTGGTGCTGTCCTACCGCAGCGCGGACGGCGAGCAGGGTTATCCGGGCACGCTCGATGCGACCGTGCGCTACAGCCTGTCCGAAGACAACGAGATCGTGGTGCGCTTTTCGGCCGTGACCGACCGCGCCACGCCGGTCAACCTGACCCAGCACAGCTATTTCAACCTGGCCGGGCTTGGCGCTACCTTCGGGGACATCCTCGGCCATGAACTGGCGCTCGACGCCGACGCCTTCGTCGCGATCGACGCCGACCTGATCCCGACCGGCAGGCTGGCGCCGGTCGCCGGCACGCCTTTCGATTTCCGCCGTCCGCGCCCGATCGGCGCGGCCATCGAGGCGGCGGACGAGCAGTTGCAGTATGGCGGCGGCTACGACCATTGCTTCGTGCTGAACAAGGCCGCGCCGAAGACCATGACACGCGCGGCGCGCGTGCGCGAACCCGTCTCGGGGCGGGTGCTCGAGCTGTTCACGCAGGAGCCGGGCGTGCAGTTCTACAGCGGGAATTTCCTCGACGGCTCGCTGCAGGGCAAGGGCCGGACCTATGCCCGGCGCAGCGGCTTCTGCCTCGAGCCCCAGCATTTTCCCGATTCGCCGAACCAGCCAGGCTTTCCCAATACCATCCTGCGCCCGGGCGAGACCTACGCCACCGAGTCGCGCTTGCGTTTCTCGGTCGAGGCCTGAGCCTGGACGCGGGTCAGGCCTCGCTCAGCGCCGCCATCTGCGCCAGCAGGGTGGCGCGCGCCGCGTCGATCTGGCGCGCGTTGGTGCGCGAGGACAGCGCGGCCCGGTCCTTGCGGCCCAGGAAATAGGCCACCCGTTCGGCATTCGCGCCGGACGGATGCGGCAGGCCGTGCAAAATGCGGTCGCGCCGGATGACGCCTTCGCGTGCCAGCCAGTCGAGCCCTTCGGCCACGCTGCCGCCCATCGGGATGTAGAGGGCGTCCGGCAGTTGGGCCGCCTCATGCGCGAAATAGCGCAGCACCGCCTCGCGCAGGAAGGGCAGCCTGGCCATGCCGGGCGTGCCGCTGTAGTTCTTGCCGTCGACGAAGACCGGGTGGCGCAGGATCGCGCTGATCTGCACCAAGTGCGCATCCTGGCCGAAGAGCGTGGCGCAACTGGCGATGCCGAGCCAGCGCTGGATGCCGATGGCGTCGAGCAGGGCGACGAAGTTCGGGCGGATGGCGCCGCTGAAGGCGCCGCTCAGGCGCGCTGCGCGCAACACCTGCGCTTGCGGCGCGTTCATGGCCATCTGGCGCTGCGCTTCCTGCATCGCGCTCTTCCATTGGACGAAGCCGGGCGCGATGCCGACGATGACGATGCGCGCCTCCGGATTGACATGCTCGAACGGAATGTAGTGCATCGTAAAACGCCCGTCGCGCGCCAGCAGGAAGCGCTCGGGAATGGCCGCGGGTGCGGCGATCGAGTCCAGGTCGAGTGCGCGGATGGCGTCGGCGTAGTCGGGAAACAGCAGGGGCGTCAAATTGTCGGTTCCTCAGCTTGGCTGTCGAAGCCGGTGTGCGACGGTGTAAACATACTTGACTGACAAGATAGTTAAATCTAGGAAAATTATAGTTCCTATAACAAATGGCGTAAAGCGTAACATTCTTGCATGGTGGCCCGGGTCCTGCTGCGCCGTCGTGCGAGGCCGCGTAGTGGTAAGCTGGAGTTAGGAATCCGCTTCATTGATGAAGCCGTTTCTGACCCGCTTACGAAGGAGGCCGCCATGTCCCAGGTCGCACTGATCACCGTTCACGGAATGGGCGAAACGCCGCGCGACTATGCGGCCGGTGTATTCGGGCAGATGCGCACGCGGCTCGGCCCCGCCTTGCGCGAACGGGCCGCCTTGTATTCCGTCTACTACCAGCACATCCTCCAGCGCAATGAACAGACCGTATGGGAGCGCGTCGCCGCCGGCGGCGAGGTCCATTACGCCAGCCTGCGCAAGTTCATGCTGTTCGGCTTTGCCGACGCGGCCGGACTGGAGAACCGCAAGGAAGACCCCGGTTCCGTGTACGAGCTGGCGCAGGGCGAAATCGCGCGCAGCCTGCTGGCCGCCTGCACCGCCAATCCCGGCATGCCGGTCGTGTTCCTCGCCCATTCGCTCGGCTGCCAGGTGCTTTCCAGTTATATCTACGATGCGCAAAAAACGCTCGGCGGCGGCCAGGCCTCGGCCGGCATCTGGCGCGACATCGACGCCTGGTCGCGTCCCGCAATCGGACGGCTGCTGACCGACCGCGAAAAACACTTCCTGGCCGGGGGCAGCTGCAGCGCCCTCGTCACGACCGGCTGCAATATCCCGATCTTCGTCGCCGCCCACAAGGAGATGCAGATCAAGCCGATCGCGCCGCCGACGCCGCGCTTCCACTGGCTCAACCTGTACGATCCGGACGACGTGCTCGGCTGGCCGCTGCAGCCGCTGTCGAACGGCTACCGCGCCCTGGTCGAGGACCGCCCGATCAACGCCGGGCAGGGCGCGGTCGGCTGGATGCTGAAAAGCTGGAATCCGCTGTCGCACAATTCGTACTGGCAGGATAACGAGGTGCTCGAACCGCTGGCGAGCATGTTGCGGAGGCTGGTTTCGTAGGGTGGGCTGCGCCCACCGCGGTGGGCGCAGCCTGCGCGGCCCGGCCACACCCTACGCAAGCGTGGCGTATTCACGCCCACTGCAAGCTGAACAGCGACCGGATATCCCCCGCCACGCTCCCGCGCGCGTTGCGGATTTCCGGCCGGCGGAAGCGTTCGAGCACGGTCCGCTTCGCGTCGTCGAGCAGGCCCAACTGGTCGAGCACGTTGTAGGTGACCGTGTGCAGCCCGCGGTTGTTGCCGTCGGCAATCTTGATGGCGATGCCGATGCCTTGCGAGCGGATGCCGATCGCCTGCACCGCGTCGGCGCCGATCTTCGCGACCCAGTCGCCGGCGCCGGCCGTCATCAGGACCAGGTCGCTGCGCTCGGTGCCGGAGACCATGTCGGGACGTGCGGTCATGGCCTCTGCCAGGGGACCGAAGGCGCTCCCGAAGCGCGCGTCGGCGGCGCCCTGGCCGAGGCGCGCGAACAGCCGGGCGAGGTTCGAGAGCGGCAGCGCATAGTTCGGCGCCGAGCAGCCGTCCAGCCCCATCGGCAACCCGGCCTCGGGGAGGCCGACGGCGTCGGCCAGCGTGGAGCGGATCGCGCGCTGCAGCGGATGGCCGGGATCGACATAGCCGGCGGTGGGCGCATCGTGCAGGCGGCACCAGGCCAGGAAGCCGCTGTGCTTGCCCGAACAGTTGTGGTGCAGCGGCGTCCACTGGCGGTCCTGCGGCACCGGCAGATTGTTTGCATCGTAGTGCAGCGGGACGCCGCAGCCGCATTCGAGGTGGCCGGCGTCGAGACCGATCTTGCCGAGGATGGAACGCACACCGGCCAGGTGCTTTTCCTCGCCCGAATGGCTGGCGCACAGCAGGGCCAGTTCCTCCTGCGCCAGCCCGAACTTCGCCGCGCCGTCCGACAGCAGCAGGGGCAGGGCCTGGAAGGGTTTCAGGGCCGAGCGGGTGAAGGTGGGATAGTGCGGGTCGCCGGCCCACGCCAGCAGGCGGCCTGCGGTATCGACGACGGCGATCGAACCGGCGTGGACATTCTCGGTGACGTAGCCGGAGGACGGGTAGCCACGGGTGGTGGCGACGAGGGGAACGGCGTGCATGCGGGTCTCGCGGAAAGTGATCTGTCGGGCTACTGTAAACCAGCCTGGTCTAGATCGGCGCGCCGAAGCGGCCCTGCTGGTAGTCGCGGATCGCCTGCTCGATTTCTTCCCGCGAATTCATCACGAATGGTCCGTAGGACACCACCGGCGCGCCGATCGGCTCGGCATGCCCGAGCAAGACCAGCGCGCCTTCCGGCGCCACCACGTCGAGCTCGTCGCCCTCCATCGCCATCTCGGCCAGGTGGCAGGCGGCAACGCGGTCTTCGCCGACGCCGGCCAACACCGCGCCGCGCACGACATACAGGAAGACGTTGCGCCGCGCCAGGATCGGCATGCGCAGGCGCCCGCCGGCGCCGAAGCTCACGGTGCTCATGAACACGCCGGTCAGCGAGCGCACCGGCCCGGTCGTGCCCTCGCATTCCCCGGAAACGAGGTGCATCGCGACCCGGCCGCCATCGAGGCTGATGACCGGGATCTCGTCACGCTGCAGCCCCGTGTAGCGCGGGGCAGTCATCTTCAGGTGCGGCGGCAGGTTGACCCACAACTGCAGGATCTCGAGCGGGCCGCCGCGTTCGAGGAATTCGCGCGGCGAGATTTCGGCGTGCACCAGGCCGCTTCCGGCGGTCATCCACTGCACGCCGCCGGCGCGGATGATGCTCTCGTGGCCGGCGCTGTCCTGGTGGGTCAGCATGCCGTCGAGGATGAAGGTGACGGTCTCGAAGCCGCGGTGCGGGTGCGGCCCGAAGGGCAGGCCGCGGTTGTGCGGCGGATAGGTTTGCGGGCCGTGATGGTTCAGGAACAGGAAGGGGTCGATCTGGTCCAGGTGGCTGCTCGGCAGCGGACGCTGGGTGACCAGGTCGCCGATGTCGTCCCGCAAGGCCGGGTGGATCCGGCGCACGCTCTTGCTGCTCATGATGGTCCTTTGTATGGCCTGTCTCGATGGCGTCACGATACAAGAAGGCGCGCGCGTTTGCTCACCCTCTTGCGCTTCATCCTGTGCGCGGTGTGGCGTGCCGGGGCGGGCCAAAACCCTATGCTAGACTTGTTGCGCCCTTGCAATGGAGACCACGCACAAGATGAAAAAAACGATCCTCGCCAGCCTGCTGCTGGCCTGCGCGGCGCATGCCGCCGCCCAGGCGCCCGCGGCGTCCACCGTCCCGCCGGCGGCGCCATCGAGCGCCGCGATACCGAGCCCCGCCGCCGTCAAGGCGGCCAAATACGCGGTCACGGCGTACCGCACCAAGGTGGTCGACACGCTGGCCAAACTGGTCAGCTTCAATACGGTGGCCCGGCCGGATCTGCCGTCCGACCAGGACCCGGAGCACATCGCCTTCAAGAACTACCTGAAGGCCGAGGCCGGACGCCTCGGCTTCGATTTCGCCGACCATGGATGGGTGGTGATCGTCGGGATGGGGCAGGGCACTGACCGGGTCGGCATCGTCACCCATGGCGACGTGCAGCCGGTAGACCCGAGCAAGTGGAAGAAGTCGCCGTTCGTGCTCGACCAGACCAGTGAGCCCGGCAAGCTGATGGCGCGCGGCGCCGAGGACGACAAGGGCCCGATCGCGACCGCGCTGTATGCGATGAAGGCGCTGAAGGACCAGCAGCTGCCCCTGTCCAAACGCATCGAGCTGTACGTGTACATGGGCGAGGAATCGAACTGGCAGCCGCTGGTGGACTTCCTCAAAAGCCACGAACCGCCGCAGATGAACATCACGCTCGACGCCGAGTATCCGGCCGTGGTCGCGGAAAAAGCCTCGGGCACGATCGCGGTGACGATCCCGGAAGCCGGCGCCGCTGCCGTGCCCGCGGGCGAGCCGCACCTGGCCGCCTTTGCCGGCGGCTTCTTCGGCTCCCAGATTCCGGAAGACGCCAGCGCGACCGTCGCCAACGCCACGCCCGAGCTGGAGAAACAGATCCGCGCGCGCGGCGCGAAGCAGGACGGCATGCGCTACACGTTCGAGTGGAAGGGAAGCGACCTGCTGGTGGGCGCGCGCGGCGTGTCGGCCCACTCGTCGAAACCGGAAGACGGCGTCAACGCGGTCGCCATGCTGGCCGACGCCCTGGCCGTGCGTCCCTGGCCGAACACGACGGCCGGCGGCGTCGTGAACTACCTGAACGAGCTGGTCGGCACCGGGCTGTATGGCGAAAAATTCGGCAACATCGCCTACCGCGACAGCTTCATGGGGCCGATGACGGTGGCGCCGACGGTGATCCGCCAGAAGGACGAGGGCATCGAGGTGTCGATCAACCTGCGCCGCCCGCAAGGCAAGAGCATCGAGCAGATCACCAACGAGGTCAATGCCGCGCTGGCGCAATGGCAGGGCCGCAACCTGCCGCTGGCGAACATCACGGTGCGCACCGGCGAGCCCTGGGTGCGGAAGGACGTGCCGCAACTGCCGGTCCTGATGAACGTCTTTTCCTACTTCACCGGCGTGAAGGACCCGAAGCCGATCGCCATCGGCGGCGGCACCAACTCGCGCCTGTTCCCGAATGCGGTCAGCTTCGGGCCGGCGATGCCGGGCAAGGTCTACACGGGCCACTCCGAGCACGAGTTCATCACGCTCAAGCAGCTGCTGCTGAACCTCCAGATGTACACCGCGGTGCTGGCCGAACTGGCGAAGTAAGCCGTGTTGCCGGGCGGACGCGCCCGGGATGCTGCGATGCTGTGTCCGGTTAGCGTGGGCACTCGTGCCCACGCGGACTCGCCGGTCGATCCCTGTTGGCTGAGCTCAATCCAGCCCGCACGGCCGGGCCGGCAACTCAGCTTGCACCCTGAAACTCTCCAAATCTTCACTGCTGGGCAGGTCGGCCATTTGCTTGCCCACTTGTGTCAATACTTCCATTCGTTTTGTAGGTTTAGTCCTACTCAGGCCTTGTTTCCAAGCCGCCGAGCCCCGGCTTTCGGCCCGTTTTCATAGGAGAGAGGCGTGTGATCTACAGGAGCGTCGTCCTGGCGCTCAGCTGAGTCATTAACTGTTGGAAAAAACATACATTCTGCTGGGAAAACACGGTCAAAACGTCATGTTAGGATCGTTTCCTAGCCGCGATTCGCCAGGCATGCCTGCCTGCGAGCGTATGTGACCTGCCCGACATTTAAAGACGACATGCATAGCAAAGACCTGACAAAGCCGGACGGACGACACCTTACTCTCTACAGCAACCGGCCGATTCCGGACGGGATCGAGGCGCCCAGCCCTTTCCCCGATCCGCTGCAGGCCAACCCGCACCTGCGCTGGCATCCGCTGCGCGGCGAGTGGGTCACCTACGCCGGGTTCCGGCAAAACCGCACCTTCCTGCCGCCGCCGGAGTACAACCCGCTGGCGGTAACGAAAGATCCCACCTTTCCGACCGAGATGCCGCAAGGCGACTATGAGATCGCCGTGTTCGACAACCGCTTCCCATCGCTTGCGCTGACCTCGCACGATCCGCCGCACCTGACGGTGCCGACCGCGCCCGCCAACGGCCACTGCGAAGTGGTGGTGTTCACGCAAGACCCGACAGCGGCGCTGGTGCACCTGCCGCTGTCGCGCATCGAGCTCTTGTTCCAGGTGTGGGGCGACCGCACCCGGCGCATTGGCGGCACCCACCACATCCAGTACGTGCTGCCTTTCGAAAACCGCGGCAGCGAGGTCGGCGTCACGCTGCACCATCCGCACGGCCAGATCTATGCCTACCCCTTCGTGCCCCAGGTGCCCGAGCGCATGCTGGCCCAGGAGCGCGAGTACTACCTGCAGCACGGCACCAGCCTGCTGTGCGACATGGCCAAGACCGAAGCGGCCGACGGCAGCCGCGTGCTGTACCACGACGAACACGCGATCGCCTTCGTGCCGGCCTGCGCGCGCTATCCCTACGAGGTGTGGGTGATGCCGACCGCGCCCTGCAAGGACTTTGCCAGCCTGACGCCGGAGGCGCGCGCCGGCCTGGCGCGCGCGCTGAAAACGGTGCTGCTCAAGTACGAGAACATGTGGGACCGTCCTTTCCCTTACCTGATGGCCTGGTACCAGGCGCCGACCGACGGCGCCGAGCATCCGGAAACCCAGCTGCACGCGCAGTTCTACCCGCCATACCGCTCGCGCGACCGCCTGAAATACCTGGCCGGCACCGAGCTGGGCGCAGGCATGTTCGCGATGGACGTGCTGCCCGAGAACACGGCGGCCGAGCTGCAGGCCGTCGCGGTCTCGATCGAGGAGGACGCATGAGCGCGGCCGGCGAGCGCGCGCAGGAGGCCGCGTCCAAACTGGCGCTGCTGCGCGACTGCCTGGCCACGACCGGCGCGGGGGCGATCCGGCTGCGCGGGGTCGACTGGTTTGCCTGGGTCACCGCCGGCGGCTCGAGCGCGGTGCTGCAGTCGGCCGATGCGGGCGTGGCCGAAGTGCTGGTCACCCAGGAAGAGGCGGTCGTGCTGACCGACGAGATCGAACTGGCGCGTCTGCGCGAGGAGGAAATTCCGGCCGGCTTCACCTTCCATGCGGCGCCCTGGGCCCAGATCGAGCTGCACGAACGCTACGTGCTGGGCCTGGCGGGCGAGCGCACGGTGCTGTCGGACCGCCCGCACGGCGCCGAGCAGGCGCTGCCTGCGGCGCTGCGCCAGCGGCGCATGGTCTTGACCGCGTCCGAACAGCAGCGCTACCGCGAGCTCGGGCGCGAGGCAGCCGAGGCGATGACGGCCACCTTGCGCCGCGCGCGGCCGGAGTGGACCGAATACGAACTGGCGGCCAGCGGCGCCGCCGAGCTCTGGCGGCGCGGCATCCAGCCGGCGCTGATCCTGGCCGCCGGCGAACGGCGCCTGCCCTTGTACCGCCACCCGACGCCCACACATGAAAGGATCGGGGCGCGCGCCATGCTCGTGTTCTGCGCGCGCCGTCACGGGCTGTACGCCAACCTGACGCGCTGCGTGAGCTTCGCCGGACCGGGCTCCGCGCCCCAGGACCAGAACGTCCTGATGGAGGTCGAGGCGACCGGCCTGGCCGCGGTGGTGCCGGGCAAATCGCTGTCGGCGGTGTTCCACGCCTTTGCCGCCGCCTACAACCACGCCGACCGCCAAAGCGCGATGGACGAGCATCACCAGGGCGGCATTACCGGCTACCAGGCGCGCGAACTGGTGGCCACGCCCAGCACCGCAACCGAACTGGAGACCGGCATGGCATTTGCATTCAACCCCAGCTTTGCGGGACTGAAAATCGAGGATACCTTCCTTCTCGGCCCGCAAGGACTGGACAACCTGACCCTGGATCCGCAGTGGCCTGCCGTGACCGTGCAGGGCCGCCAGCGGCCGCTCTGGCTGGAGGTGAGCTGATGGTGACAACCGATTCCTTCTTCGGCGGCGCGCCCGAAGTCCACGCTTCGGCTCCGGGGCGCGTGAATCTGCTGGGCGAGCATACCGACTATAACGACGGCTTCATGCTGCCGGTGGCCACGCCCCAGCGCACGACCGTGGCCCTGTCGCGCAGCGGCGACGGCAACTTCATTTTTTACTCGAGCACGCTCGACGCCAACGTGAGCTTCGCGCCCGATTCCAGCGCCCCATCCGGTTTCGGCAGCTATATCGAAGGCTGCATCCGCCTGCTCGAGGCCGAAGGCGTGGCGGTGCCGCCGCTGCGCGTCTGGGTCTCGACCGACGTGCCGGTGGGCTCGGGCCTGTCCTCGAGCGCGGCGCTGGAAGTGGCGACCCTGCGCGCGCTGCGCCAGCTGCTCGGCATCGAACTCGACGACGTCAAGCTGGCGCGCCTGGCGCAGCGCGCCGAGATCGAATATGCGCGCGTCAACTGCGGCATCATGGACCAGATGGCGTCCAGCCTGGCCGACGAATCGAACATGCTGTTCATCGATGCGCGCTCGCTCGAGCACCGCCTCGCGCCGCTGCCGGAAGGCAGCGAGATCATCGTCATCGACTCGGGCATCGCGCGCAAGCTGGCCGGCAGCAAGTACAACGAGCGCCGCGCCGAATGCGAGGAAGCCTCGCGCAAGCTGGGCGTCAAAGCCCTGCGCGACGTAAAGGACCCCGAAGCGGTCGAAACCCTGCCCGAGCCGCTGCGCCGGCGCGCGCGCCACGTGGTGCAGGAAAACCTGCGGGTGCTGGAAGCGGCCGCGGGGGTGTCGGCCGAGCGCTTCGGCGAACTGATGAACGCCTCGCACTTCAGCCTGCGCGACGACTATGAAGTATCGATTCCCGAGCTCGACGAGTTGTGCGCGCTGCTGCGCGCGCAGGAAGGCGTGGTCGGCGCGCGCCTGACCGGCGCCGGATTCGGCGGCGCCTGCGTGGCGCTGTGCAAGACCGGCCATGCCGGCACCGCTGCCGCCGCGGCGCTCGCCGACTACAACCGGAAGGGCCGCGAAGGCCGCATCCTGATTCCGGTACCGACTGAACGAAAGGAAAATAATGAGTCAGTTTGAATATCCCCGTCCCCAACTGGTGCGCGACAACTGGATCAGCCTGAACGGCAAGTGGCGCTTCTGTTTCGACGATGCGATGCGCTTCAAGCTGCCGGGCGACGTGACCGAATGGACCCACGAGATCGAGGTGCCGTTCGCGCCCGAGACGGCCATGTCGGGCATCGGCGACACCGGTTTCCACCGCGTGTGCTGGTATGAGCGCGAATTCACGGTCATGCCCACCGAAGGGCGCACCATCCTGCACTTCGGCGCCGTCGACTATTCGGCCAGCGTCTGGGTCAACGGCCAGCTGGTGGCCGAGCACGAGGGCGGCCATACGCCATTCGCGGCCGACATCACCTCGGCGATGAAGGCCGACGGCCAGCAGGTCGTGACGGTGTATGCCGAGGACGACCCGTTCGACCTGGCCAAGCCGCGCGGCAAGCAGGACTGGCTGCTCGAGCCGCACTCGATCTGGTATCCGCGCACCACCGGCATCTGGCAGACCGTCTGGGTCGAGCAGGTCGAGCAGACCTTCATCGCCAAGCTGAAGTGGACCCCGATCTTCGAGACCTTCGAGATCGGCTGCGAGGTGTTCGCGGGCGGTCATATTCGCGACGACATGTTCGTCGAGGTCAAGATCTGGCACGGCGAACACCTGCTGGCCGACGACCATTACAAGCTGCTGGGCGGCGAAGCGAACCGCAAGATCGCGCTGTCCGACCCCGGCATCGACGACTCGCGCAACGAATTGCTGTGGAGCCCGGAGCGTCCGACCCTGCTCGACGCCGAGGTGACGCTGCGCTGCGGCGACAAGGTCGTCGACCGGGTCCGCTCCTACACGGCGCTGCGCTCGTTCGCGATCAACCGCGACCGCCTGATGTTGAATGGAAGGCCCTACCAGCTGCGCCTGGTGCTCGACCAGGGCTACTGGCCCGAGTCCTTCCTTACCGCGCCGTCCGACGAGCACCTCAGGCGCGACGTCGAGCTGGCCAAGCTGATGGGCTTCAACGGGGTGCGCAAGCACCAGAAGATCGAAGACCCGCGCTACCTGTACTGGGCCGACAAGCTGGGCCTGCTGGTGTGGGAAGAGATGCCCTCGGCCTACCGCTTCAGCCCGAAGGCGATCACGCGCATGGTGCGCGAGTGGACCGAAGCGATCGAACGCGACTACAGCCACCCCTGCATCATCGTCTGGGTGGCCTTCAACGAGTCCTGGGGCGTGCCGAACCTGACCCTGACCCAGGCGCATCGCAATGCCGTCGAGGCCCTGTACCACCTGACCCGCACGCTCGACGCGACGCGCCCGGTCATCGGCAACGACGGCTGGGAAGCCTCGGCCACCGACATCCTCGGCATCCACGATTACGATTGCGATCCGGAGAAGGTCAAGGCCCGCTATGAAGTGAGCGACCCGGTGAGGACACTCTTCGATCAACGGCGTCCGGGCGGGCGTATCTTGACGCTGGACGGCTTCCCGCACCGCGGCCAGCCGATCGTGCTGACGGAATTCGGCGGCATCGCCTTCGACACCCGGGGCACGCCGGAAGAGGGGACCTGGGGCTATTCGCGCTCGAACACGGCGGAAAGCTTCCACTGCCTCTACAGCGGCTTGCTGAAGGTGGTCAACGAAACCTTCATGTTCGCGGGCTTCTGCTATACCCAGTTCGCCGACACCTTCCAGGAGGCGAACGGCCTGTTGAACGCCGACCGCACGCCGAAGCTGCCGTTCGAGGTGATCTCGGCGGCAACGCGCAACGGGGCCCCGGCCGGGCCGACCCCGGGCGGCGAAGCCATCGCTCCCTGATGCGCCGCGCACGCCCGGATGCAAGGGCGGGTAGCGTGAGGTAAGCAGCCCTTGCGTCCGCGGGCGGCAGGAGGGAAGGATGGACAGCACCGCCGTTTTCAGCCGCCTGCGCCCGGAGGCCGTGCCGCGTCCGCACCACCGCCTGCCGCGCTGCCTGGCGCGATCCATCGAGGCCAGTCACGCCATGGCCACTGCGGGCCTGCCGCCGGCCTGCGCGACGGTGTGCAGTCCGAGGCTGTCCGTGTTGTCCGCACTGGTGCTGGCGCTCGGCATGCTGGCGCCGGCCGGCCCCGCGGCAGGCGCTCCGCTGGCCGCGGCCGACGAGACGGCGCAGTACGCGGTCTCCCAGCACGGCGCTGTCGGCCCGGAACCGGTGGCGGCGCGCCACCACGGCGGCCTGTACCGGATCAGCGGGCGCGGCGGTGTCGCCTACCTGTTCGGCACGATCCATGTCGGCGACCGCTCCTTCTATCCGCTCGCGCCCGAGGCCGAGCGGGCGCTGGCCGAGGCCGACCATGTGGTGGTCGAACTCGACCCGCGGGGCGAGCGTGCCTTCCGGCATGCGCTTGCCCGGCATGGCCGGTATCCGGACGGCGACGATATCGGACGGCATGTGTCCGCCGACACCCTGGTGCGCCTGCGTGCGGCCCTGCACGCCGAGGGCGTGAGCCTGGCCAGCATGGCGCAATCGAAGCCCTGGCTGATCGCCAACCTGCTCCTGAGCATACAACTGGACCGCGAGGGCTTCCGCCGCAGCGAGGGCGTGGAACAGCGCCTGCTGGCGCAGGCCGAACGGCATGGCGCACGGATCGTGCCGCTGGAAAGCGCCGAGCTGCAGCTCGGCCTGTTCGACAGCATGAGCGAGGTCGAGGCCGAGCGCTACCTGCGCGATACGCTGGCGGGCCTGGCCGACGGCAGCACCCTGCAACGCGCGCGCCGCACCATCGAGGCATGGCGCACGGGAGACACGGCCGCGCTCGCATCGCTGTTGGCCGATGCCACAGCCGGCAATTCGGAAACGGCCGAGTTCACCCGGCGCAAGCTGCTGGGACGGCGCAATGCCGAGATGGCGGCGCAGATCGACACGCTGCTGGAACAGGGCGGTGTGTTCTTCGTCGGCGTCGGCTTGCTGCACCTGCTGGGCGACGACGGCTTGCCGCAACTGCTCGCGCAACGCGGCTACCTGATCGAACGCGTGTACTGAGCGGCGCACGCTGCCAGCGGGCGGGGTCGCACAGCCCGGGTACAAGCGAAGCCGGCGTCAGGCACTGTCGGCGTGCCAGCGCAGCCCATGTATAAGCGCAGCCGGCGTTAAGCACAGCCGGCATACTCCAACAGCCGGCGCAGCCGTCCAGCCGGCGAACGCGGCGCCGGCCCGGGCTCCGCGCTGCGGCCCTCAGCGCCGGATTGCCCCGCCGCTCAGGTTGACGCGGTCGCCGCTGCGAAAGTCGGGCGTGGTTTCCTGGGTGACGATCTGGGTGCTGCCGTCGTCCATGCGCAGCGTGATGCGATACACGCGGTCCGAGGTCATCGAGCTGCCGGACGTGCCGGTCGAGCTGCCGCCGACGGCCGCGCCCGAGAGGGTGCCGCCGCCGCTCACGCCGCTGCTGGGCCGCGCGACCAGTTCGACCGATACCACGGTGCTGTTCGGACTGGAGCTGGCCGCGGTGGCGCTGCCCGCGGACGCGCCGCCTTCCTGGGCGCTGCCGCTGGCCGTGTCGGCCATGCTGCCGGTGGCGCCGCCTTCGCCCATGTTGCTCGAGGTACCGGACGAGCCGGAAGTGCCCGACGTGCCGGAGCTGCCCGACGTGCCGGAGCTGCCGCTCGAGCCCGACTGGTCATAGCCGCTGGTGCCGGAAGTTCCTGAAGTGCCAGAGCTGCCTGAAGTGCCGGAGGTGCCGGAGGTGCCTGACGTGCCAGAGCTGCCCGAGGTACCCGTCTCGCCCGAGCTGCCGCCGCCCCAGCCGCCCGAGCCACTGGTGCCGGTACCGCTGCCGGTGCCCGACATGCCGCCGCTACCGCTGCCAGTGCCGCCGCTCGTCGAGCTCCCGCTGGTGCCTGCTCCGCCATCGCTACCGCCGCCGCGCATGGCGGAGCAGCCCGACAGGCCGAGCGCCATGGCCAGCAAGCCGGCCAGGATTGCGCTCTGGTGTGGTTGTTTCATGATCGACTCCTTGTTTGATTTTGTCAGTGGGTATGCGTGACGATGTCGTCTGCCACTGAGGTAAGAGGCGCGAACGGGCGCGTCGTTCCAGCTGACTCGGGTATGACATGAGCCAGATCAAGCAAGGAAGGATTGGGAAAAACTGGTCAGTTATCGGGCGCGGCCGGGCAGGGCCGGCCGAGCGGGCTCATCTGCGCGCACGCTGGAGGGCGGCCTTGGCGCCGGATTGCTTGCGTGCGAACGCCGCCTTCGGCAGCAGCAGCCACAGGATGGCACAGGTGACGACGGCGGCACTCACGTCCACCATCCAGTCATGCACATCGGCGCCGCGATAGGGAAACAGGCTCTGCACCGACTCGTCGATGGCACCCATCACGGCCACCGCCAGCACGGCAGCCAGGCTGCGGCTGGCGGCGCTGCCGCGGCTGGCGGTAAACCAGAGCAGGGCCAGCATTGCGTAGGCGAGCGAGTGCAGCACCACGCCGGGAGCGTAATGGCCGACGCCGGCACGCGCGCCGGGAATCGAGCCGGTGACGACAATCGACAAAAACATGATGATCGCGGCGGCGTAGCGCAGCTTGTTTAGGCGGGGGTCGAGCAGGGCAAGGTGGAGCAGTGGCGGCATGGTTGACGAACGGCGAAAAACGACAACCATACCATGCCGGGTGACCGTACGCGTGCACGGTCGCACTTGCAACGGGAACTCAGATCGTCAGCGCCGGCGCGCCGTCGGGGTAGCGTGCGTCGAAGCAGCTTTCGCAATCGGCGCAGAACAGGTGCGCCATCCGCACCGAGGTCTGGCGCAGCACGAGCTTGAGATGGGTGTGCTGGCACTTCGGGCACACTTCGCGCACGCTGCCGAAGGTCAGGAGGGTCAGCGGGACTTCTTCGCCATCGAGATGGTCGACGACGACCAGCGGATTGAGTTCGCAGAGAACCAGGCCGTCGATTTCCTCGTGCTGGCGGCGGCTGGGCTGGGTTTGTGAAGGGTGGTTTTCAGAAGCTTGAACATTCATCGGTCCGACTCCCTGTCATGGTTGGCATGGCTGCGTCCGCTGGCGGTGTTTCTCCGTCGTGTTATCGGTCCTGCCTGGGGTCCGCTTGCGGCGCACGAACTTCATCATAGTCAAAACCCGTCAGCCTGCAAGGCCGGCAAGCGCATTTATGCGCAGCACGTAAGTTATGGAAAAAAAATGCCCACCAAGAAAAAGGTGGGCACAACCCAAGACCGGGCCAAGAGACGCTATTCGGTGGGTGTGCGGCGCAGGGCGCTGCACACCTGTCTGCCGTCACGCATATCGATTGCGTGTACCGCAGATGAATCTCAGTATAGGCAGCGACTGTCACTCAGGTATGACGTAGCGCAAATTTGTACAGCGTTCGGTGAACGATGTGCGCTATACGAGGTCTAGCGATGGGAAGGAGTGCGCCGCGTGCGGGCAAAAAAAAGCCCACTTCAAGAGCGGGCTTAAAACTATTTTCTTGGAGGAGAATAGTGGAGACAGGATCGATTATGTTGCACTGCCATATATTTGTCTAATTGTTAAATCAGATATCAGACATGCGTTTCGTGAATGGTCGGCCGATTCCTGCCCGGTGCCGAGCGAGGCGGGGAGGGCGCCCGGCGCAACGACGAGATTGCGCTGCGACGAGGCATGACCCGCGGGGCCGGGCCCATGCTTTCTTATTCGCGCACCGGGACCGTGTAGTTCAAGGGCATGCGGCCGCCGTCGGCGTACAAGGTCTGGCCGGTGATGTAGGAGGCGTCGTCGCTGGCAAGGAAGGCGGCGATGGCGGCCACTTCTTCCGGCTCTCCGCAACGGCCGAGTGGGGTGCGCGACAGGATAGTATGCCGCGCCTCCGGGCTCGACAGCACTGCCTGCTTGGCCAGCTCCGTCAGGATCGTTCCCGGCCCGATGGCGTTGACGCGGATACCGTGCTGGGCGAGGCTGACCGCCGCGACCCGGGTCAACTGGTTGACGCCGCCTTTGGAGACCACGTACGGTATCTGGTTCGGGATCACCAGTTCGGCGTTCACGCTCGACATGTTGATGATGCAGCCGCTTTGGCGCTTGACCATGTCGCGCGCTGCCGCCTGGCTGCACAGGAACATCGATTTCAGGTTAATGCGCAGCACGCGGTCGAAGTCTTCCTCGGTCAGGTCGAGGAAGTCGGCGGCGTGTGTCACGCCCGCGTTATTGACGAGGACGTCGATCCGGCCAAAGGCTTCCAGCGTGGCCTTGAAGAGGGCGTCGACATCGGACTTCTGGCTGACGTCGGCACAAAAGAAGCGTGCGGCATCACCCAGCGCTGCAGCCACGGCGGCGCCTTCCGGGCGCACGTCGGCCAGCATCACGCGCGCGCCTTCGCGCACCAGGCGCTGGGCGCAGGCCAGGCCGATGCCCTGGCTGGCGCCCGTGACGAGGGCAATCTTGTTGGCGAGTTTCATGGCGGGGCTTTCACGGGTTCAGGAAAGCGCATTGTAGCGGGAGCGGCGGCGGCAAGGACCAGGGCAAGCGCGGGAGCACAACGCAGGTGCTTGCGGCCGCCCTTCGCGCGGCCGCAAGGACGGCGGCTTACAGCATGAGCGGGCGGTCCGGCAGCTCGTTCGGGCGTGCGCCGTTGGCAGGGAAATGCTCGCGCAGCAGGGCATTGACGTGCTCGATCGCGGCCAGCGAGGCGTCGTGATAGTTGTCCTGCCTGAAGCCTTCGGTCATGGTGCGGCAGACCGCCTGCCAGGTGGCGCGGTCGATCTTGCGGTCGATGCCGCGGTCGGCCACGATGTCGACCTTGTGCTCGGCCAGGTTCACGTAGATGAGCACGCCGCAATTGTCCTCGGTATCCCACACGCCATAGTCGGCGAACAGGGCGATGGCGCGCTGGCGGTTGGTGATGCCGTCCCAGGCCTCGTCGGTGGGCAGGGCCGCTTCGACGATGAAGCGCACTTCGCCCCGATGGGTTTGTTCGCCGGTGGCGATGGCCTGCGCGATCGCGGCCAGGGTGGCCTCGGGGAAGGCGCGTTGGGCCGCGCCCTTGGTGCTGCGCCAGTGGCGGATCACGCGGCTCAGGCGTTGTCCAAACGATGCGTGTTCCATTACCAGTCTCCCGAGGCGCCGCCGCCGTCGAAGGTGCCGCCGCCGCCGCCGAAGCCGCCACCGCCGCCAAACCCGCCGCCGCCCGAAAAGCCGCCGAAGCCGCCGCCGCGTCCCGCATTGCTCAGGATGCTGCCGAGGATGAACCCGGTCGCGCCACTGCCCCAGCCGCCGCGCGACAGGCGCGAACGGCGCGGCCTGAACATCGAGCGCACCAGCATGAAACCAAAGATCAACATCAAGATGCCAAACATACCGATCCCGCTTCCTTGTCCGTCCTGCCCGGGCGGCGCTACCTGCTGCGCGACTTCGGGAAATCGTTCCTGGTTCAGCAGTGCGGAGATGGCTCCCACACCTGCGACCAGGCCCTCGTAATAATGGTTTTGGCGAAAATGCGGGGCGATGACGTCTTGCAGGATGCGCTTCGACTGCGCATCCGTCAGCACGCCCTGGACCCCGCGGCCGGCCTCGATGCGCAGCCGGCGCAGCGAACTCGGGTTGTCGCGCGCGACCAGCAGCAGCACGCCGTCGTCGACCCCCTTGCGGCCGAGCTTCCAGGCATCGGCCACCCGAATGCCGTATTGCTCGATCGCTTCCGGCTCGGTCGACTTGACCAGCAATACCGCGATCTGGTTGCCGGACTTGGCCTCGTGTTCGGCCAGCACGGCTTCCAGGCGCGCACGCTGGCTGGCGTCGAGCATGCCGGCGGTGTCGGTGACGCGCGCCGTCAGCGGCGGCACCTCCTTCAGCTGGGCCTGTGCCGGGCCGGCCAGCAGGCCCGCCAGCAGCAGGATCCAAACGGTACGCAGCAAGCTCATCGTCTACTGGTCCGCTTATTTGCCGAAATCGACTTTTGGCGCGGTCGAGATCGCTTTTTCGTTCTCGACCGTGAACGACGGCCGTGCTTCATAGCCGAACATCATCGCGGTCAGGTTGGTCGGGAACTTGCGCACCGTGACGTTGTAGTCCTGGACCGCCGCGATATAGCGCTGGCGCGCCACCGTGATGCGGTTCTCGGTGCCCTCGAGCTGCGATTGCAGGTCGCGGAAGCTGGTGTCGGCCTTGAGGTTCGGATAGGCCTCGGACACCGCCATCAGGCGCGACAGCGCGCTCGACAGTTCACCCTGCACCTGCTGGAACTTCTGGAAGGCTTCCGGGTTGTTCAGCACCTCCGGCGTGATCTGGAAGCTCGTCGCAGCCGCGCGCGCCCGGGTGACGGCCTCGAGCGTCTCGCGTTCGTGCGAGGCATAGCCCTTGACCACGTTGACCAGGTTCGGGATCAGGTCGGCACGGCGCTGGTACTGGTTGACCACTTCGCCCCAGGCCGCCTTGGTGGCTTCGTCCTTGGTCTGGAATTCGTTATAGCCGCAGCCCGAGAGCAGCGAGCTTGCCAGCATTGCCGCCGCCAGCAGGCGGAACCAGCGCGAGAAGAGGGAAGACGTCATGATGTCCTTGTCCATGCGAGTTGTCGAATAGTCAAAATATACATCAGGATCACATCGCTGGTCGCACACTCGTGCCCGCAATAGCCGACGCCGCCGCTCGCAGGCCGGGCGACGGGTACAATATTGGGTTTGCAATGACACTGTTACAAGGGGCGCGACGTGAACTTCATGACTAAACTCTCCGCGGCCTGGGCCCGCAACGATTCGCTGCTGTGCGTCGGGCTCGACCCGGACCTGGCGCGTTTCCCTGCGCACCTGAAGGACGAAGCGGACGGCATTGTCCAGTTTTGCAAGGCGATCATCGACGCCACTGCGGACCTGGCCTGCGCCTTCAAGCCGCAAATCGCCTATTTCGCCGCGCTCGGCGCCGAAGCCCAGCTCGAGGACATCTGCCGCTACCTGCGCGAGCGCTATCCGCACATCCCGCTGATCCTCGACGCCAAGCGCGGCGACATCGGCGCCACCGCCCACCAGTACGCGCGCGAAGCCTTCGAGCGCTACGGGGCGGACGCGGTAACGGTCAGCCCCTACATGGGCTCCGATTCGGTCGAGCCGTATTTCGAATGGCCCGATCGCGGCGTGATCGTGCTGTGCCGCACCTCGAACCCGGGCGGCTCCGACCTGCAATTCCTGGACGTCGGCGGGCAGCCGCTGTACCAGCACGTGGCGCGGCTGGTCGCCGACAAGTGGAACCGCAACGGGCAGTGCGCGCTGGTGGTGGGCGCGACCTTCCCCGAGGAACTGGCGCAGGTGCGCGCCATCATCGGCGACATGCCGCTGCTGGTGCCGGGCGTCGGCGCCCAGGGCGGCGACGTCGAGGCGACCGTGCGCGCCGGGCGTACCGCGGGCGGGACCGGGATGATGATCAATTCGTCGCGCGCGATTTTGTATGCCGTGCCGCAGGAGGGCGAGGATTTCGCGGCGGCGGCGCGGCGGGTGGCGCGCGCGACGCGCGACGAGATCAACCGGTATCGCGCGGTATAAGGCGCTAGGGCAAGCCCTTGCGGATGGACATGGGGCTGTTGCCCGCACTGTTATCGGTGTGTTCGATCCGCGTGGGCACGGAGCGCCCACCCTACACGAGGTATTCCGTAGGGTGGGCGCCCTGGGCCCACGCGGATTGCGCGGGCCAATGACGTAACCGGCGCACCCGGCGCGGTGCGCCTCAATACCTGTCCGGCGCGATCCCTTCCACGTAATCGTACAAGGCGCCGAGAATCTCCTCGGCCCGCTCGTCCGCCGTCTCCGACAGCGCATCTATTTCGCCAAACAATTGATCCACCGTGCGCGCACCGCCCGCGCCGTCGAACAGGCGCTCCGCCCGGTGTTCTTCCCACGCCGTCATTTCTTCCGCGCTCAAGGTCTGGGGGAAATTGCGCGCGCGGTAGCGGAACAGCAGTTCCGTCAGGCGCTCGTCCTCGAAGGAAGGGCGCGCGCTCGCCAGCTGGGCCGGCGTCTGCATCCGCAGCGACTCGAGCTTGCGGCGGTCATTGTTGCCGACAAAGCCGCCGTACAGGTCTTCGTCGACATCGGTCTCGCCGGCCGCCGCCGGTTTCTGGAACACCTGGGCCCAGACCGCCGCCATGTTCGGGCCGCGCGCGGCCAGTCCCGCATGCACGCGGCCCTGGTCGAGGTCGATGCCCCAGCGCTGCGCCAGCGGGGCGCTGAGCGTTTTGAGGTTCCCGACCAGCATCGGCGACTTGTTCAGGTGCACGCTCTTGATCGGCAGCCGGGTCATGCCTTCGGGCAGGTCGGCGCTGCGGGTGAACATGCGCAGGCGGATGGTCTCGACGTCCATCCCGAACAGCTCGGACGGATCGTGACGGCAATCCCAGACCAGGATTTCGTTCTTGTTGGTCGGGTGCTGGGCCAGCGGATACACCAGGCCCAGGCAACCGTGTTCCGCCGGGAACATGCCGGAGACGTGCAGGAAAGGCTGGCGCTGGCCCGGCTCGAGGTGCAGGCCCATTTCGCTGGCAACCTTGTCCTTGCGGCGCAGCTCGAGACAGAAGTCGAACAGGCGCGGCTGCTTGCTGCGGATCAGGCGTGCCAGCGCGATCGTCGCGCGCACGTCCGACAGCGCATCGTGGGCGCTGTCGTGCGCCAGGCCGTTGGCCGCCGTCAGGTCCTCGAGGCGGAAGCTCGGGCGCCCGTCCGGGTGGCGCGGCCATTCGATGCCCTCCGGACGCAGCGCATAGGTCATGCGCACCACGTCGAGCAGGTCCCAGCGGCCGCAATTGTTTTGCCACTCGCGCGCATACGGATCAAGCAGGTTGCGCCAGAACAGGAAGCGCGTCACCTCGTCGTCGAAACGGATCGTGTTGTAGCCGACGCCGATCGTGCCCGGCTCGGCAAAAACGGCCTCGACCTGGCGCGCGAACTCGTGCTCGGGCACGCCTGCCTCCAGGCATTGCTGGGGTGTGATGCCGGTGATCAGGCAGGACTGCGGATCGGGCAGGTAATCGTTGGCCGGCTGGCAGAACAGCATGAGCGGCTCGCCGATCTCGTTGAGCTCGGCATCGGTGCGGATCGCGGCGAACTGGGCCGGACGGTCGCGGCGCGGCTGCGCGCCGAAGGTTTCATAGTCGTGCCAGAGGAAGGTATGGGTGCTCATCGCTTGTTGGAGTGGTGACGTCGGCTGCGATTGTCGGGGCGCTGCCGCGATCCGTCAATCAATCCAATCATTCCATTTGCAGCCGCGGCGGCCAAAGGCCCGGCTCACATGCTGACGCAATTGCGCCCGGCTTCCTTGGCGCGGTAGAGGGCGGCGTCGGCCGCGTCGATCAGGCTCGTCTCGTCGCCGTCCGGTCCCAGCACCGCAACGCCGAAGCAGGCGGTCAGGTGCGGCATCGGCACCCGCATGTCGGGAAACAGGACTGCTTCGCGCATCTGCTGGCACAGGCGGTCGGCCACCATGCGCGCCAGTTCGACCGTGGTTTCCGGCAACACCGCCATCAATTCCTCGCCGCCGTAGCGCACCGCAAAATCCGAGGGGCGCAGGCCGTCGCGGATCACGTTGGCGGCGGCGCACAGGGCGGCATCGCCGATCAGGTGGCCGTGGGTGTCGTTGAATTTTTTAAAGTTGTCGAGGTCGATCATGAGCAGGGCCAGCGGGCTGCCCTGGGTGCGGGCGCGCGTCACCAGTTTCGGCAGCATGTCGGCCAGCCAGGCGCGGTTGTACAGGCCGGTAAGGGTATCGTTCAGCGACAGCTGGCGGTAGAACTCGCCCAGCTTCTGGCGCCGCCGCAGCAGCGCGTTCGCGGCGCGGATGCGGAAGGACATCAGGCGCAGCAGGTTGCGCGCGACCGCGTTCGACTGGTCGATCAGTTCCCAGGCCAGCTGTGACTCGATCACCAGCAGGCGCGTGTCTTCCACTGCCCGGACCGCGTCGAGGTTGGCGGCATCGTCCAGCACCGACTGCTCGCCCACGCTCTCGCCGGGCAGGATGCGGGTGACGCTGCCGTCCGAGGCCCCGGCATGGCCGTCGGTTTCGACTTCCAGCATGCCCGACAGCACGATGTAGAGCCGTGCGCGCGTGGCGTCCTCGAGCCGCTCCCCGGGCGTCAGTTGCGCCACCTCGCAATCGGCCAGCGCGAGGGCGACGGCGGCCGTATCCGCTCCGCGAAACAGCTCCAGGTGCTCGACCGGGTAGCCCGCATCACGAAAATGTCCAATCACTTTCACAACCAGTTTCCTCCGCTTGGTGACCAAGGCAGTGTAATACGAAAAAGGCGCAGCAAACCACCGGCCAAACTTAAGGAGGTGGCGTTCGCTTCGCAAGAGTGTTCCAATAGCATCCATGACTGCCTCACACCACCTCATCGACGCGCTCGGCGTCGCCCACCGTCCCGCGCCGGATGCGCGCATCGTCTCGCTGGTGCCGTCGATCACCGAACTGCTGTGCGACCTGGGCCTGGCGCCGCAGCTCATCGGCCGCACCGGTTTCTGCATCCATCCGGCAAGCACGGTGGCGGCGATCCCGAAGGTCGGCGGCACCAAGGACGTCAACATCGACAAGATCCGCAAGCTGGCGCCGACCCACCTGGTCGTCAACATCGACGAAAACGAGAAGCCGACCGTCGACGCGCTGGCCGAATTCGTGCCGAACATCGTCGTCACGCATCCGCTGGCCCCGCGCGACAACCTGGCGCTGGCGCGGCTGATGGGCGGCATCTTCGGCGCCGGCGAGGCCGCCGAAGCCTGGTGCGCCGCCTTCGAGGCCGAACATGCGCGGCTGCGGTCGGCGCCGCCGGGGCCGCCACGCACGGTGCTCTACTGTATCTGGCAGGACCCGTGGATGAGCGTGTCGGCCGACACCTATATCGCGCGCATGCTGGCCGAACTCGGCTGGCAGGTGCCCGCGCTGCCGGACGGCGCGCGCTATCCCCGTTTCGCCTGGTCCGACGCTCTCGTGGCCGGGCTCGACGCGGTGCTGCTGTCGACCGAACCCTACCGTTTCACGGAGGCGCACGCCGACGCACTGGAAAAGCAGATCGGCATTCCGGTGTTCCTGGTCGATGGCGAGATGATGTCGTGGTATGGCAGCCGGGCGCTGGCCGGCCTGCGTTACCTGGGCGCGCTGCGGGATACGGTCGAAGGAAGGGCCGCCGGGTAAGACCGGGCGGCCCTGGTGTTTCGGCCTTGCCGGCCTTGCTTAGACGCCGCTGGTCAGGTTCTTGTCCTGTTCGGCCTCGAGACCCTCGAGCGGCAGCGGGTCGCGGCGGCCCTTGTCGGCCAGGCGGCCGAGGGCGCTGTCGAGAGCGCGCTTGAGCTTGTTGCCGGCGCTGCTGATCGCCTGGTGCAGGTTGACTCCGTGTTCGGTGACGACGACCGGCGCATAGCCGGTGACGTGGGCTTCCATCATGCAGCGGTTGCCGCCGTCGAGCTGCTTCTGGCTGTTCTCGTTGCTCAGGTGTACGTCCACGCGGTGCACCTGGTCGAAGCGGCCGATGTTGTCCTTGACGACGGTTTCGACGTGATCGTCCAGACCCTGGTGTTTTTCGATGGTACGGTCGGTGTTAACAGTAATTTGCATAAGTGGCTCCCTTAGTCAGCGATCTGGTGCCGATCTTACACTTTTTGTCATTTTTGCAGCGTTCTGGAGGCTCGGGCTGCGCTCGCCGTGGCGCGTGCTTCACGCGTGGGCGAAGCCTGCGCGGCCCGGCCACACCCTACGCCAGATCCGCTTCGGTGGTGAATGCGTCCGCGAAAAACTCGTCCGGCGGCAGGCCGCACTGGGCGACGTATTCGCTGCGCGCGGCGTCGACCATCACCGGCGCGCCGCAGGCGTAGACCTGCCAGCCCGAGAGGTCGGGGATGTCCTGCATGACGGCCGCGTGCACGTAGCCGGTGCGGCCCGTCCAGGCATCTTCCGGCAGCGCGTCGGAAATCACCGGCACGTACTGGAAGTCGGGCAGGGTGGCGGCCCAGGCTTCGCACAGTTCGTGCATGTACAGGTCTTGCGGACGGCGCCCGCCCCAGTACAGGCGGACCGGACGGGGCGACTTCAGGTGCATCAGGTGCTCGACCAGGGCCTTGACCGGCGCAAAGCCGGTGCCCGACGCGAGCAGCACGATCGGCTTGTCCGACTCTTCGCGCAGGAAGAAGGTGCCCAGCGGCCCCTCGAAGCGCAGGATGTCGCGTTCCTTCATGGCGCCGAACACGTGATCCGTGAACAGGCCGCCCGGCAGGTGCCGGATGTGCAGCTCGAGCGGGCGTTCCAGCGAGGGCGCGCTGGCGATGCTGTAGGCGCGGCGCTTGCCGTCCTTGAGCAGGAATTCGACGTACTGGCCGGCGCGGTAGGCGAGCGCCTCGTTGGCCGGCAGCTGCAGCGTGACGATGGCGACGTCGGGCGCGGCGCGCGTGATCGACTGCACCCGGGTCGGCATCTTGCGGATCGGGTATTCGCTGCTGCCGGCCACCTCGCGCGCCTCGATCACGAGGTCGCCGCCGGGCACCGCACAGCAGAACAGGGACATGCCCTGCAGCTTTTCCTGCTCGCCCAGGGCGCGCGCCTGGTGCGGCTTGTGGCTCACTTCGCCATCGACGATCTTGCCCTTGCACGAACCGCAGGCGCCGTTCTTGCAGCCGTACGGCAGGCCCACGCCGGCGCGGAGCGCCGCCGACAGGACGGTTTCGTCGGCTTCGCACGCGAATTGGGTGCCGCTTGGCTGGACAGTGATCTGGAACGTCATACAATCCTCAAAATGAACTACAACAATAAAATACCTGGCCGCTTCGGGCGGCCGCGCCTGCTGCTGGTCGGTTGCGGCGATGTCGGCATGCGGCTGTTGCCGCTGCTGGTCGCGCGCTTTCGGGTCTTCGCGCTCACCCGCGACCCGGAGCGGGCGGGGCTGCTGCGCGCGGCGGGAGCGATACCGGTTCTTGCCGACCTCGACCAGCCGGCGACGCTGGCGCGCCTGCGCGGCCTGGCCGCGCACGTCGTGCACCTGGCGCCGCCGCGACCCGCGGGCGAGCGCGATGTCCGCACCCGCAACTTGACCGCCATTCTACCCGAGGGGGCGCAGCTCGTTTATGTCAGCACGAGCGGCGTTTACGGCGATTGCGGCGGGGCCTTGATCGACGAAACCCGGCCGCTTGCGCCGAAAAACGCGCGGGCCGGGCGGCGCGTCGATGCCGAGCAGGTACTGCGCGCCTGGGCGCGGCGCGCGCACGGCCGCCTGGCGATCCTGCGCGTGCCCGGCATCTATGCGGCCGACCGCCTGCCGCTGCAGCGCCTGCGCGACGGCACCCCGGCCCTGCGCGCCGAGGATGACGTCTACACCAACCATGTGCAGGCCGACGACCTGGCGCGCATCATCGCGCTCGCGCTGTTTCGCGCGCTGCCGGGACGGGTTTATCATGCGGCGGACGACACGCGCCTGAAGATGGCCGAGTATTTCGACGCGGTGGCGGACGCCTATCGGCTGCCGCGCCCGCCACGGATGGCGCGCGCGGCCCTGGCCGAGGCCGTTTCGCCGGTGCTGCTGTCCTTCATGTCGGAATCGCGCCGGCTGGACAACACGCGCATGCGGCGCGAGCTCGGCGTACGCCTGCGCTATCCCGACGTCCACCATGCGCTGGCGCAGTGGGCGCTGGTAGAATGACGCCCCCCCGAAAGCGCGCGATATCGCGCGACAAGGCCTGGACCCGGCAGGCGGACGCCACCGATGCGGGGCGTGCGCTCGACAAGGGCGCCGGCATGCACGGGCCCTCAGTTCCGGGCAACGTAATTTAATAAAGAGCCAACATGATGACCACCCTGACTTACGAAGCATTCCTCGACGAAGTAACGACCCTGCTGACCGAGCTCTATGATCTCGACGATGCCGCTGCCATCAAGCTGGTCGTGGATGCACAGGCGAACGATTTTTTCGTGGCACATGACGATCACGCCGAGATGCGGACAGTCGAGCAGGCAAAAAAAGACGCAACCGTCTTATTCGAGGCGAAGCAGAACAAGACGGTGACCCAGGGCAGGCAGCAATTGCGAGCCCGGCATAAAAAAACGTAAGCGGGATCGGATTGCCGGGTATCGGCTGCGTGCCAACGTTGCATTTCGCACGCGGCCGTCCACTTTTGTGGGTAGTTGCTTGAATCAAAATTAACTTTCCCAGTATCATTGCGACCTTGCAGATCTGTCGTATAAACGATGCCGATTTGGCTCTGCAGTCTAATTTTTCACGTTAAAAGCAACATTGTGAAAAATTAGGGACGGTTTATGACAATTGGAAAGAATTAGCGATGCCCATCAGAAGATTGCCGGAAGGCGCCATGTACGACCCCAATCGCGTGCTCGACGCGGTGATCTCGAAACTCGGGCTGAAGAACGACGCCGCCTTGTCGCGGGCGCTCGAAGTGGCGCCGCCGGTGATCAGCAAGATCCGCCATAGCGCCTTGCCGATCGGCGCGACGATCCTGCTGCGCATGCATGAAATCAGCGACTACAGCATTCGCGAATTGCGCTCGCTGATGATTGCGCGGGAAACGGGGACTGAACCGGAAATGGCCGGCGCCTGAGGCAGGGAAGGCTGGCGGCACCGGTTGGAGCTTGCACGCGTCTGTCCCACACGATCGCCGGGCAGTGGTGAGGGGCGGATGCGGCGATGCAAGCGAAACGGCGCCGCCGGATAGTTGCCCCGGCGGCCCGCGCATGCAGAGCGCAGTCACCGGGGCATATCACGTATCAGGCTGCTTGCGGGATGCCTGGGCCGAAGCACCAGGCGGTCTGGAGGTCGGCTGCCTTGGTGATGCCCGGCCCGAAGCACCAGGCGGTCTGGACGTCGGCCGCCTTGGTGATGCCCGGCCCGAAGCACCAGGCGGTCTTGACGTCGGCTGCCTTGCTGATGCCCGGCCCGAAGCACCAGGCGGTCTGGAGGTCAGCTGCCTTGGTGATGCCTGGGCCGAAGCACCAGGCGGTCTCGGCAACGGCTGCCTTGGTAATGCCCGGGCCGAAGCACCAGGCGGTCTGAACGTCCGCTGTCTTGGTAATGCCCGGGCCGAAGCACCAGGCCGAGTTCGCCGCTTGGCTGATGCCGGCATCGCACGCCGTTTGCACTTCGGCGGCTTCCAGGACGCCGTCCTCCCTTGGCCGGCGCACATACGACACGCCGAAGGTGGATTCGTACAACTCGCGCATGCGCTCGCCTGCCTGCTGCTGCATCTCCACGCCGTTTTCGCCCTCCAGGCCAAGGTAGGGATAATGGTGAACGAAGTAACCGAAGGCTTGCTCGCAATCGCGGGCGTATTTCATCGTGTCGAGGATGTGGTAGTGCCAGAAGGTGTCGACATCGACGAGCGGTGCCGTCGGCACGTGGGGGAAGGCCTTCATCAGGTACAGGAAGCGGCGGTATTCGGTCTCGACGGCATTCGCATGCTCCAAAGACCAGCCCTCGCCGGATTCCTTGTGCATCAGTTTCGTTTTGATCGGGTTCAGATCCAGAGCAGCGATAAGAGCGAAGTCGTTATTCGAAATCATGATCTATCCTTTTGTTTTGGCTACTGCATTGTTATTTTGGTATGGGTGCGGGCAATCGACGAAGTGGTGTTGGCAATGGGTAGTCCTCCTCGCGGTTTGGTGCTTGCGTCGTTATTGACGCGAAGCATTGATATGAATTCTCCATCTCAAGCATCTGAAAATTGTTGATTTCTCGCAAGTTGAAGCGCATCAACAAATTTTTTGTGGCAAATGCGCCTACGCGCCGGCGGGCAGTAGGCCTACAAAATCGAGAAGCTTGGGCCTACAGCCCATCGAAGGCGGGAGAGGGTTTGGCTGAAGCGGGCGCGGGGGCAACGGAGAGGAGATTGTCGGCCGCCGGGATCGAGACATGGACGGTCGTACCGTCATTCGGACTGCTGCTGATGATGCATTTGCCGCCCAGGATACGGACCCGTTCCTCGATGCCGACCAGGCCGAAGGAGCCCGGCTTTTGTCCGCCCGCCTTGCTCAGGCCAATGCCGTTGTCGCTGACAGTCATCGAGATCGAATCCGGATCGACGGCCAATTCGACCCGTACCCTGGTCGCGCGGGCGTGGCGCGACACGTTGGTTAACGATTCCTGGAGGATGCGGAACAAGGTCGTCGCACAGCGGTCGCTCACATGCAGGTCGTGGTTGTGCGACACCAGTTCGCAGGCAAGGCCGGTGCGCCGCTGGAACTCGGTGATCTGCCAGTCGACTGCTGCCGTCAGGCCCAGGTCGAGCACGTTCGGACGCAGGTCATTGATGATCTGGCGCACGCTCTTGATCGTCGCATCGATCTGCTCGAGCATCCAGTGGGCCCGCGTATGCAGGTGCGGGTGGCGTTTGTTGGTACGCGAGGCGAGCAGGTCGACTTCGATGCGCAGCGCCAGCAGGTTCTGGCCGAGGTCGTCGTGGATCTCGCGCGCGATGCGCTTGCGTTCGCCTTCCTTGATGTTTTCCGCATGGGCCGCCAGGCGCCGCAGGTTGTCGTTGGTTTTCTGCAGTTTCGCTTCGCTCGCCCGCAATCCCTCGGTCATCTCTTCGGCCAGCCCGATGGCGCGACGGCGTGACGAACTGAGCGTCTGGAACAGCGCATATAGCAGGGAGGTGCCGATGATCCCGGCCAGCATCGCCACCCATGGAAGAGCGCTGTCGAGCTCCGTATACAAGCTACGCTTCGTCACGGTGAAATCAATATCCCATTCGCGCCCGCTTGGTCCTACCGGCAAGCGCGCGCGGAATTCGGTCCGCTCGTCCGGAACCACGCCCGGGCGGTTGTCAAAGAACACGGTACGGCGGTAGCCATTCGGCCTGCCGGGTTCCTTGCCCAGGCCCGTTCCGGAAATCACCAGCCGCGTCGCGTTTTTCGGCATGTTGTCGAGCACGCCGTGCGCAAGGCTGCTGACGCTGAATCCGATCCCGACCGTACCCAGATAGGCAGCGCGGCGCTGGGCCACATCCTGCGGGGGCATAGCGGCGCGATAGACCGGCAAGCGCATGGCCAGGCCCATTACCAACGATCCGGAATGCACGGGGGCACCCGATGTCAATACCTCACCTGTGTCGCGAGAAAGCGCGAAGAGCCTGGCACCTTCTGGCTTCGGGTGCATGTCAACACCGATCCGACCAATCCAGGCCGTGCCCGGCTCGATGAATGTCAATACGGTGTACTCTGCACGCCGCCCCTCGGGTTTGATCCTTGCATTGCGTCCGTGTCCGTCGATGTCTTGCAACATTTCTGTTTCGAACCGATCGCGTTCGGCATCAGAGAAGTGCTTGGCGAAGTTGATCGACTCAACACCAGGAAAGTAAAGCGGCAGGTCGAGGCCGGCGACATAGCGCCGAAATTCATCGCGTGTGACCTCGTCGGCCGCGAGAAACAGGCTAGCCGTTCCGCGAAGCAAGACGGCATAGGTCTTGAGGCGCCCATCCAGGATCGACTGGACATTGCGCGCCATGTGCGTAAAGCGCTCGCGCGCGTCGTTTTCGATTGCCTGGCTGGTACTGACATACAAACCCACGCCCACGCTCAGCGACAGCAATGCGCCCAACCAGGAACCCAGCTTGATCGCTCTAATTCTCCTCATCGAGTCAGCCGCGATTCCCATGTCCGATCCCATCGATATCCAACTTGTTTGATTTGAATCAGAATCCTCCAGACGGCCCGTGCATGAAACCTATCAGGCCTGCTAGTTGTAGGGAGGAGGCGCTTCGCGCAAAAAAAATCCCGCCGCGGCGGGGCCGGGCGGGATCGGTGGCAGGCGTACCGGGAAAATTACTTGCCCGAGCTGTCCTTGAGCGTCGTCACGCGGTTGAACACCGGCTTGCCGGGTTGCGAATCGACACGATCGGCCACGAAATAACCGTGGCGCTCGAACTGGAAGCGCTGGTCGGCGACGGCGGCCGCCATGCCCGGTTCCAGGTAGGCGGTAACGGTTTCCAGCGCGTTCGGGTTCAGCACCGATTTGAAATCCTTGCCGCCGGCGTCGGGCTGCGGGTCCGTGAACAGGCGGTCGTACAGGCGCACTTCGGTTTCCAGCGCGGTCGCGGCGCTGACCCAGGTGATGTTGCCCTTGACCTTGTAGTTGTCCGCACCCGGCGTGCCCGACTTCGAATCCTCGAAGTACTTCACGTGCACGGCCGTCACCTTGCCGTTCTCGTCCTTGTCGTAACCGGTGCACTCGACCACATAGCCGTACTTCAGGCGCACGCGGCTGCCCGGCTGGTCGCCCACGGGCGGCGTGAAGCGGAAATAGCCCTTGGTCGGGGTTTCCATGAAGTCTTCCTGCTCGATCCACAGTTCGCGCGTGAACGGGAAGGTGCGCACGCCCCATTCGGGGTGGTGCGGATGGACCGGCGAGGTGCACTCGTGTGCTTCGCCTTCGGGGAAGTTGTCGACGATCAGCTTCAGCGGACGCAGGACGGCGATCGCGCGCGGCGCCTTCGGGTCGAGGTCGTCGCGCAGCGCGCCCTCCAGGGTGCTCATGTCGATCCAGCCGTCGGCTTTCGAGACGCCGATGCGGTCGCAGAACAGCTGGATCGATTCCGGGGTATAGCCGCGGCGGCGCAGGCCGACGATGGTCGGCATGCGCGGGTCGTCCCAGCCCGTGACCACGCCTTCGTCGACCAGCTGGCGCAGCTTGCGCTTGGAGGTGACGACATAGGTCAGGTTCAGGCGTGCCATTTCGTACTGGCGCGGCACCGGGCGCGGGAAGAAGCCGCCGTCGGCCAGGGTGTTGACCAGCCAGTCGTAGAACGGGCGGTGGTCCTGGAATTCCAGCGTGCAGATCGAATGGGTGATCGACTCGATCGCATCCGACAGCGGGTGGGTGAAGTCGTACATCGGGTAGATGCACCAGTCGTCGCCCGTGCGGTGGTGGTGGGCGTGGCGGATGCGGTACAGGGCAGGGTCGCGGTTGGTCATGTTCGGGGAGGCCATCGCATCCTCGCTCATCTTCGCGCGCAGGATGTGCTCGCCGTCCTTGTACTTGCCGGCCTTCATGTCGCGGAACAGTTGCAGCGATTCCTCGCGCGGGCGATTCCGGAAGGGCGAATTCGTGCCCGGCGTACCGAAGTTGCCGCGGTTCCTGGCCATGTCTTCGGCGCTCTGGCTGTCGACATAGGCGTGGCCCTGCTCGATCAGGTACTCGGCCATCGCATACAACTTGTCGAAATAGTCGCTGGCGTAGTGCAGGTACTCTTCGCCGCCTTGCTCCCACGAAAAGCCCAGCCACTTGACGCTGTCCATGATCGTGTCGACATATTCCTGGTCTTCTTTCTCAGGATTGGTATCGTCGAAACGCAGGTGGCAGCGGCCGGCGTAGTCGCGCGCCAGGCCGAAGTTCAGGCAGATCGATTTCGCGTGGCCCACGTGCAGGTAGCCGTTCGGCTCCGGCGGGAAGCGGGTGATGACTGAAGGCATGCCTTCGCGCTTGTGGGTGCCAGCCGCCAGGTCGTTGTCGATGATGGCGCGCAGGAAATTCGAGGACGGTGCCGCTGGTGCCGCATTCGCCGCCGCTTTGTTCTTCTCGTTGCTCATGAAAGTGGGAGTTTGGATAGGGAAAGTTCTTTCCATTTTACCGTAGACGGGGGCCGGCGTTTCGCCTATGTGGTGGAGCGCACGGTTCGCCCCGTATGCAAGGCTCATACTGGAACAGCGTGGAACAGTGATGCCAGCAATCCATATGCGGCCGCCAAGGACATCTTGCAAGCGGTCAAGCAGGCAGGCGGGTCAAATCCGCTGCCTGTCGCGGGCCGGGCGCCGCTGTCAAGTTGGCCTTTTCTATAGGATAATCTCGTTTTGCCGTTTCTCGGCTTCAGCCGGAGAGTTCCAAAAGTGGAAAATTTATACGCGATCCTCGGCGTCGCGCCGAATGCCAGCGACGACGAGATCAAGAAGGTCTACCGCTCGCTGGCCATGCGCTACCACCCCGACCGCAACCAGGCGCCGGGCGCGGAGGCGCGCTTCAAGGCCGTCACCAAAGCCTACGAGATCCTGTCGGACCGCGCCAAGCGCGAGGAATACAACCAGAGCGTGAACCACCGCATCGTGCTCGACGCCGAAGCCGAAGCCTTCGAGCTGTGGCGCTCGCTGTTTGCGCTCAACGGCGTCACGCTGCAGGCCTGAGCCCCGGCCGGGACAGCGCTACCAATTACAGGACATAACATGAAAAAAGTACATCCGGAATTCGCCTACCAGTCGCGCGAACTCGAAGGCCAGATCGATGGCACGCTGGGCGACCCGCCCAACCGCAAGAACTACGACATGATGGTCGGCGCGCTGGTTTCCGAATACGCGGGCGGTTCCGGCATCGACGACGTCAACCTGATGGCATTCGCCCTCGTTGACAAGATCAAATTCCTCGACCCGAAGGGCCTGATGCGCGAGGCGGCCGACTACGCCGGCGACGGCGGGGGCGACGGCGCAGCGCGCGTGTTCGCCATGGCCGAGTGCAGCGGCGAAGACGGCGCGGCCATGTACGAGGCCATGACGGAAAACTACCCGGAGCTGGCACGCCAGGCGATCATCACTGCCTTCCTGTACAAGCACCAGCAGCGCTGGGAAGACGACGACCAGTCGCTCGAGCAGCTCGGCAAGGACGACGAGGGCGACGACGACGAGATGGACGACATCGCCGCGACCGACGACTTCACCCAGATCTTCGATGGCGAAGGAGAACGCGAATGAGCGACAACGCGAACGACAACGCAGGCAACAGCGCGAACCTGCCGGCGCTGACGAAACAGGTCAGCGAACTGGTGCTGGCCGGCTCGCTGCAGCACGCCGAAGAGGCGTTCTCGCAGGCGGCCGACGAACACGGCGACTATGCCGTGGCCGAAGTGCTGGCGACGCTGCCCCCGCAAGTGACGGCCCTGCACCTGGCCGGCTTCGACGGCGGCAAGACCTCGCTGGCGACCATGCTGGTGCCGCCCAAGGCTTGGGCCGAGAGCCTGGCCTACCTGGCCGCGACCTGGCCCGACAACATGATCGAGGACGACCCCGAGCGCATCGCCGAGGGCCTGTTCAACCATGTGCACGGCGTCGTCTACGCGACCGACGACGAGGACCGCCGCCACGAGCTGCTGGCCGAGGCGTCAAGCACCGACCATGGCGCGACCGTGTTCGCGATCCTGTGGTCGCTGGCGCCGAAGGAGATCATGGAAGTGGCCGGCGAAATCAACTCGAAGGGCCGCTACGTGACCGGCCAGACCTCGTCCGACAGCGACATCGTGCCGCTGGCGATCGACCTGGCGAAAGCCAGCGAGGACGGCTGGGAGCGCTCGCTGATCGAACTCTTCCCCGAGTTCCGCCACAGCGCCGAGATGGCCGAGGCCGAATTCCCGGACGATCCGGACGAAGACCCGAACTTCCAGCAGCGCAGCACGCGCGACCTGCTGTACCGCCTGCGCAAGCAGGTGCCATCGGTCCGCACCATGCCGCGCCGCAGCACGCGCAAGAGCATCGGTACGGACATCTTCTCGTGAGCGGAGTGCCTGCCTCGATGTTGCCTGCAATCGTCATCGAAAAACTGCCGCGCCTGGTGCGGGCGATCAAGCTGCTGCCAACAGGGGCCGACGCCGACGAAGCGATCGCCCTGGCCGACGAGCTGGCCTCGGTTACCGCGATGGTGGCCGAGAAGTTCACCAACGACCGCACCGCGGAAGGCATCCAGCGCGCGCTGATGCTGACCGTGGGCGGGATGTCGCTCGGCCTGGAACACCTGGTCGACGACGACAGTGACGAGACGGCGCTGGACATCCTGATCGCCGACGGCGCCGAGTACGTGTTCCAGGCGGGCTTTCGCATGATCCGCGAACTGGCCGCGCTGCCCGAGGACAGCCTGGTCGGCGAGTACGACCTCGACCCGGTCTACGCGAACCGGCGCCTGAAGGAGCTGTTCGTCGACATCTGCACCGCCGATCCGGCCGACACCTGGACCGGCTACGAGCGCTACCTTGGCCAGGTCAAGCAGCGCGAAGGCGTGCAGGCGATCGTGCGCGCCGCCCAGTGGCTGCGCACGCACCACTACAAGGGCCCGGTCAAGGATCCCGACCTGAATGCCGAAGGGGTCATCGCGCTGGCGATCATCTTCGCCATCGATGGCGGCGGCACCATCGTCGCGCGCACCACGCAGAAGGAATTCGAGGCTTTCGTGCGTTCGGTACGCAAGAACAATCCCGACTTCGAGGCCGGCTGGGCCGCGCTGCTGGAAAAGGTGCCCGCACCGCACCGCGCGATCATCGCCGAGCGCGTCCAGGCCTACCGCGACACCTGCACCGTGTTCAAGAGCATCCAGACGAAGGCACCGATGAAGCAGCTGGTGGCCGAGCTGGAAAATTACGCGGGCTCGGAGCTGGACCAGGAATATCCCTGAGGGCCGACGCGGCGCATGCGGCTCCGTGTTAACGGTGCACCATGCGAGCGTATGTTGAACCCGTCCACCCTACATTCCTCCGGTCAACGGTAGCGTTCCGCAAGCCGGCGTAGGGTGGACGGCTTTGCCGTCCACGCGTTCAACTCAAGCCAGCCGACAGCCGCCCCCTCCGATGGCCACCGCCATTTTTCGGTATCATGAACACCTCAGTTCAGGATCCTCATGTCTTCTCCCGCCATCGCAGCCGGCAGCGCCGACTTCAAACGCATCAACCGCGCCATGGCCTTCGGTGGTTTTTCGACCTTCGCGCTGCTCTACAGCGTGCAGCCGCTGATGCCCCTGCTGGCGCGCGATTTTTCCCTTACGCCCGCCCAGAGCAGCCTGGCCCTGTCGATCTCCACCGCCACGCTGGCCGTCTCGCTGCTGGTGTCGAGCGTGCTGTCGGAACGCTTCGGCCGTAAACCCATGATGGCCGCCTCGATGCTCAGCGGCGGTCTCCTGACCCTGCTCGCCGCCTTTACCCGCGACTACGCCCAGCTGCTGGTGCTGCGCGCGCTGCTCGGCTTCATGCTGGGCGGGCTGCCGGCCGTGGCCATGGCCTATCTGAGCGAAGAGATCGAGGGGAATTCGCTCGGCCTGTCGATGGGGATGTACATCAGCGGCAGCGCCTTCGGCGGCATGACCGGCCGCGTGCTGGCCTCGGTCATCAGCGATTTTTATTCGTGGCGCATGGCCCTCGGCCTGCTGGGCGCGGCCGGCCTGTACGCCGCCTGGGAATTCTGGCGCAGCCTGCCGGCATCGAAACGGTTCCGGCCGGGGCAGGGCGGCTTCGGCGGCCTGGTCGACGGCATGCGCAAGCACGTCGGCGACGCCGGCCTGCCCTGGCTGTTCGCCTTGTCCTTCCTGCTGATGGGTTCTTTTGTGAGCCTGTACAACTACATCGGGTATCGCATGCTCGGTCCCGAGTTCGGCCTGCGCCAGAGCGCGGTCGGCGCCCTGTCCGTGCTGTACCTGCTGGGCATTTTCAGTTCGGTGTGGGCCGGCCGGCTGGCCGACCGCCTCGGCCGCCGCAACGTGCTGTGGCTGGTGATGTCGGTGATGTTCGCCGGACTGCTGCTGACCCTGCTCGGCAACCTGGCGGCTGTGGTGGCCGGCGTCGGCCTGTACACCTTCGGCTTCTTCGCCTCGCACTCGGTGGCCAGCAGCTGGGTCGGACGGCGCGCCCGGCCGCCGCAGGCGCTCGCCTCGGCACTCTACCTGTTCTTCTATTACCTCGGCTCGAGCGTGGTCGGCTGGGTATCGGGCTACGTCTGGGAGCATGGCGGCTGGCTCGGCGTGGTCGGCCTGCTCGGCGCCATCCTGGTGGTTGCGATGCTCATCGCGCTGCGCCTGCGGAATCTGGCGCCGCTCGAATCCGTGGCGCCGGCAACCCCTCCAGCCGGCTAGGCATCGCTGCATACCGCCCGCTATTGACGCTCATCAACTCCGGCTACGGTCTAGCCTAAAAGAACAGTTGCTAAACTAAAATTAGCCGTTGGTAGACTAAAGATCAGATCTTTAGGCGCAGACGGCGCTTCTTGATCCGGTCAACTTCGCCTGTTCGATGTTCCCGGAGCAAAGGAGCTTGCAGATGGCAGCGATGTCGGCCCCGGTGCGTGCATGAACGCGCCCGATTTTTCCTCCCTCGGACTGTTCGGCACTGGCCTCGGCCAGCATGCCCGCCTCATCACCCTCACCAGCGCCCAGGAAAGCGCGCTGCCCGAAGCCCTGGCGGCCGAGCGCTTCACCGGGCGCGAAGCAGTCAACGAACTGTTCTGCTTCGAGATCGACGCGCTCAGCACCTCGACCGGCCTCGACCTGTCGCTGTTTCTCGGCGAGGAACTCAGCGTCGGACTGTTGCAGCCGGACGGCAGCCGCCGCCACTGGCACGGGCTCTGCACGCAAGCGTCCTGGCTCGGCGCCGACGGCGGCGTGGCGCGCTACCGCCTGCGGCTGGAGCCGGCCCTGTCGCTGCTCGCGCTGCGGCGCGACAGCTACATCTTCCAGGACAAGAACGTGCGCGAGATCGTCACCGAACTGCTGGCCGACTACCCGCACGTGCAGTTCGATTTCGACATTACCCAGGAAGTGCCGGCGCGTCCCATCTGCACCCAGTACCGCGAGAGCGACCTCGAATTTTTCGTGCGCCTGCTGGCATCGGAAGGCCTGAGCTGGCGCTTCGAGCACGACTCCGCGCAGGAGGGGAGCCAGGCAAGGCACCGTCTCGTCGTCTTCGACAGCAGGGCGCCCCTGCCGGTCGTGGCGCCGATCCGCTTTCACGGCGTGCGCGCCACCGAACGGGACGACACCATCGACCGCTTCGGCGCGCGGCGCACGGTCGCCGCGAATGGCGTGAGCATCAGCAGCTGGGACCCGGCGCAGGTCTTCGCACCTGGCGCCGAGCAGCAATCGCACCTCGACGCCGGCGATCTGCCGTCCATGCAGCTCTTCGATGGCAGCGGCGAGCGCATCGCCGGCGACCGCAACGCAGCCAACCGGCACAGCGGCCTGATGCTGCAGGCGCTCGAGATGGCGAACCAGGTGTTCGAAGGCGGCGGCGCGGTACGGCGCCTGGCCGCCGGCCAGGTATTCCACTTGACCCAGCACGATCGCTATCCCGAGGGCGAGAACGCTTTCGCCGTGCTGTCGGTAGAGCACGAGGCCCGCAACAACTTCCGCCCCGGGATCGCAGGCCGAACCGAGGGCATCGAAAACGGCAGCTACCGCAACCGCTTTGCCTGCGTGCGCGCGGCGGTCGCGATCGTCCCGGCCCTCGCCAGCGCCCCGCGCAAGACTACCGCGCCCGGTCCCCAGTGCGCCCTGGTGGTCGGACTGGCCGATTCGGTGGCCACCACCAACCGCGACCATCAGGTGCGTGTCCAGTTTGCCTGGCAGCGCGGCCGCGCGCCCAACCCCGGCGGCATGTCGCACGACACCGACGAGCAGGGCTGCGCATCCGGCAACGACAGCTCCGGCACCTGGGTACGCGCGGCCGAAGCCCTCGCCGGCCCGAACTGGGGCACGCTGTTCACCCCGCGCGTCGGCAGCGAGGTGCTGGTCGATTTCATCGAAGGCGATATCGATCGCCCCGTGATCGTCGCCCAGCTCTACAACGGCGCGGACGCGCCGCCCTTCGCGGCCGGCGTCGATTCAAATGCCGGCCACGCCGGCGTCCTGTCCGGCATCCACACCCACAATTTCGACGGCGGCGGTTTCAACCAATGGCAACTGGACGACACGCAAGGCCAGCTGCGCACCCGCCTCGCCACCAGCACCGCAGCAACCCAACTCAATCTCGGCTACCTGATCGCGCAAAGCCCGGGCTCGAGCCAGCGCGGCAACTACCGCGGCAGCGGCTTCGAGTTGCGCACCGATGCCTGGGGCGTTGTGCGCGGTGCCGAAGGCGTCCTGCTCTCGACCAGCGTCCGCCCGCGCCAGGGCAGCGGCGTGAGCTCGACCCAGATGGACGCGAAAGAGGCGCTCTCGCTCCTGAAGGGCGCGCAGTCGCTCGGCCAGACCCTGGGCGACGCCGCCGCGCAGCAGCAGGCGCTGTTCAGCAAGGACGCGGCAAAGGCGCAAGCCGGCTTCATCGAACAGATCGATCCGCAGGCCAAGGGCAAGCATGCGGGCGCCGTCAACGCGCATGCCGCCTTGAAAGCCAAGCCTGGCTCCCGTGAGCTCGACAGCGGGCAGCCGGTCGAGCGCTTCGGCGCCGCGCTCGTGCTGATGGACTCGGCCGCGAGCATCAACTGGGCGACGCCGGGCTCGACGCTGATCCACGCCGGCCAGCAGCTGCACTGGACGACGCAGTCCGATCTGCACCTGGCCGCCGCGCACACGGTGTCCTCGGTCGCCGGGAATGCGGCGAGCCTGTTCACGCATTCGGGTGGCATCCAGGCGATTGCCGGGAATGGGCCGGTGTCGCTGCAGGCGCATACGGATCAGCTGGAGATCGTGGCGGACAAGGAAATCACGGTCATTTCCGTCAACGACTGCATCGAGATCAAGGCCAAGGACAAGATCGTGCTGCAGGCGGGGCAGTCGGCGATCACGCTGGAGGGGGGAGATATTACGTTTGCTTGTCCGGGGAAGTTTTCGGTGAAGGGGGGGATGCACATCTGGGATCAACGGGCGAACGCGTCTGCTCAGCTCGAAACGCTGCCATCGAGCCGGGTAACGGTACCGAGCGCGAACCCGGAGGAGGCCGCGGCTCCTCAATACGACGAGCAGATTGTCTACAAAGACAGTCATGGCGAGGCAATTGCGGACATTCCCTTTCTTGTGACGAATAAGGCAGACGAGGCCCAGCATCTGAAGAACCAAACCCCGGCAGATGGCGAGCTGGAACGCTTGAGGACCCCGGGAGAACAGCCCATTGAATACGCGTTGCGTTACGCACAGTTCAAGATCAAAAAATAGCTTGCACACTTTTGTAGGGTGAACGATGGCCAAGACCGACGAAAAAGGCGTGTCAATCGAGGTGCTGGGTTCCTGTACCACCAACACCAAAAAAGATTCTCAGCATGACGCGGAGGTGGAGTATCGGCACTTGTGGTCGTATGCGCAGCAGGCGGCACTGATCGCTTTGAGCGACAAGAACGAACAGGATGGCTGTTATCACCTGATCACCGATCCTGAGCGAAGGGCAAAGCGGATCGCAGGACATTATGCATATCTCTACTTCGAAAGTTCGAAGAAGTCGAAGAGGCGGCTGCAATTTTATTGGCCTGCACTTGCCGCTTTTGTCGTTAAGGACATTGTTGAAGCCTATCGGTTCACGCGCGAGGAGGTCCTCCATCGGGAGTGGAAGGACTTGGCCAGTCTCTTCAGAAATTCGAGTGTGGCTGACTTAGGTAGCTTAGTCATGACAAGGGACTCCCCATATATACATGCTCTGAGGACTTATAGTGCACTCGCAAAGGGTAACCTCTGGCTGTTCATGGATATATATCCCTGGTTCTGGTTCTACTTGGAATATGGCCTCAATCCGGACGGAAGCCTTAACCAAAAAAGATTGGCAGCCGGGCCACAGCAGCGAAACTGGGACGACTTTCAAAAAGCGACCAAAGAAGCAATAGAGGAGCTGCCTTTCGGGCCTAACTGGATGGGGCGCTTAAAAACTCGGTTGCAGAGCGATCCGGTATATAAGACAGCGAGTGCTTATTTCGACGTTCCGCCGCAATGGACCCCCGAGATGGGTTATGGGCAGCGTAGCCTGATGGAGTATCGAGCACATGTTTACTGCAGGGCACATGTGAAGGATTACGATAACGGCTACCGTGCACCTCAGAGCACGTACTGGGGGAAGTTCAAAGAAGCATATTACGTGATGGAAGCTGAACATTCTGAGCTATTTCGTTTAGCAAGCGACGCTGCGTCCCAAGCTGCACTCCTGAGCTTGCGCTCGTTCAAGGCCACTCCGCAAATTCATACGAGCTACCGCCACCTTACTGCCGAGTACCTTGCAACTGAGATTTCGAAGAAGACCGAACTTCAGAGATTCGAATTGGCCGCTATCGCTCACCAAGAACAAGTCAATGTTCTTCAGCCGCTCATCTACAACGATCCCTTGCTGAAGGAGACAATGGACGTCAATCATCGATTTAGCCGCATCACGAATGGATGGCTGTCCCCTAAGTTTAAAGTTATTTATAGCGCTTCTGCGACGAACGCTCGCCCAGAGTTAGAAACAGTGTTCGACGCACCACGCAACTTTAAAGACCGGCTGACGGGAAAGCGACAGAGCTTGCCCGATGTCGATGATCGTATGCAGTTCGTGGAAAAAATTGCGCAACAATTCAACTATTTAATGATTGATCGGCGAAAGTATATGGAGTCGGAGCTCAAGAAGATAATGTCATGGGTTTCGGCATGACTAGATTTACGTACGCAATAGGTATTGCCGTTGTGTTTGCAATTGCATGGGTTTTCACTCTAAAGGAACGCGATATGCAAGAGATAACGTTTGACATCGGGAAGAACATCCAGAAAACAGCGCAATCAAGCGTCTCTCATCAGTATTCTGCTCAAGAGGTAGATGGGCTGTTGCTCTATGATATTGACGGAATTCCTCCCGATGTACTCGTTCGGTATGCGCGAGCTGATTTTGACATTGTAGTCTCACCGATCTTTTCTTTAACACTGTATGCGGACCGAAGAAATAATAATGACCTGGCGGTTCAGACCGCTGCCTTGCAGGCATCTACAAGAAAAATTACATCACATGCAGCTGCGCAGGAGTTCGTGGCGAGTATCATCGACCAGTTTCAAAAAGGAAAATGGAGGCGCCATATTGATGATATGTGTCCGGCCGTGACTGGGCGATCATCTATATTGGATGAAAATGGGCGCGTCGCGCAGATTGGTGCTTGTCCTCTGGATCCGGAATACAGGTTATCTAACACGGAGTGGGAACACCTCATGAGCTCTGTACAAAATTACCAGTGGATCGGTGGCGACGTTATGGCGAAGCTGACCATCGGCTACAGTGATTTTGGGCGAGGTTTAAAGTATTCGATTGACCTCGAGTTTGATGACTATCAGCTGAAACGCCGAAGGGATAATGCCAGCCTTTTGCAGCGGCTGGAAGAAGGGGACGCCATGGGGTGGAATAGTAGCAAAGAAGAGCAGGAAAACGTTATCGCTCGAAAGAAAGAAATATTGACCCTCGAGAGAAACGCGATACAACGTGGCGATAAGGTTCTTTCTCGCAACTAATTCAATAGAAATCAGATATGAACTTAACCCAATGGCAGAAAGAACAGGTGGCTTTGCTTTACCACTTTTCGTCCTTGAGTTACCTCGAAGGCCTGAGGGATCGCCTCCGTGCGCTCCGGGTTTTTGCGGAAGGTCTCCTCGACGATAATAAAGTCAAAGGCCGGGATAAATTCCTTAAGAGTAAGCAGTGGGGAAGCCGCAATACGGGCGAGAACTGGGAGAATAATGCGTGGCCCTTCCTCAGCGATTTTCAGCGTTCCGTTGCGCAACATATCGTTGATCGAAGATCGAATACGTACCACCGAACCGGCGCATATCAGTGCAGCAGAGGTATAGCCGAATCCTCAGTGCAGTGGATGACTCCTCAGGAGCAAGACCAATTCGACAGGATGTTCGAAGAGTTGTCGGGATATGCACTGTACATCGATGAAACCATGGACCGGACGGTGCCCGCCGCCAAATGGGACGATTTCGGAATGGCGATGGCGTGGCAGAACCATGCGGATCAATTCCCGGTGCTCCCGAAGCTGAGGGCTGTGACCGATATCTCCGCGGCAAGCGGTCGGTTGCCACCGAAAACAGGGGTGTACGTCTCAATGGACGATCCTCATGCGACGCCGCAGTTTGCGTGGACCGGCTCCCCTGATGGACGTTTGTTAGACGCTACCAGCTTCAACGAAACCGGCAAAGCCGCGTTAGCGGCGGTGGGTAGGGAAAAATTGTGGGTTGATGGCGATGCCATGCTCCGTTTCGTGCTTCAAAACTTGTCAAATCCAGACCTGACGAGCGATCCGTTTTTTGATGAGTCCAAAACGCCAGAACTTGCGCCGAGCTTGGTAGCTCGGAATGCTTTTACGGGGCGCCCATCGCACTGGTGCTATGTCGAGCTGGTATCGCATGAGGTCGAACAGATCGAGACGAAAACGCCAGTCGCAAAATTAGAAGCATTCCGCTGCGCCTCAGGCGAATATTGCCAGCGCGAAGGTTTCTACTTTGCCCCAGCGGATATGCACTCACGTCGGTACTTCCGCGTCGGCGAACGCTTCCCCGAACTGACATCGGCATACGGGCAGACCATCTGGCAGTCGGACGGGAGCTAGAGGCGCAACGCCTGACAATCCAACTGGCAGAGCGTGCAATTGACGCCGGGAGATGGGGTAGAAGCGACCGCTGTATAACTGTACATCCTCCAAAAGGAGCATCTTGTGAGAAATTTAATTTTTGTACTTTTGTTTGCAGCAGCTAATGTTGCGAGCGCCAACTCCGAAAAGTTAGCGGGGCAGTTCACGCATGACTTCACGAACCCTGCAAATGAGCCGGTCTGGACTGTCACGAAGTCCGGCTCCCGATGGAAAGTATTTTCGCATGGCGCCAATAAAGTGCTGCGTGCCAAAGAAGCGAGCGAATCGGAACGTCGAGACTTTTACGAACAAATGTGGTGGCCTGCTGAGAAAGCGCTGGGTGCGAAATGTCTTCGCATTAGCGGAGACTGGCCAGGAATGATGTGCTATATACCGGTCAGCGAGCGTACCGGGATCGCGGGTTTGGCGAACAATAAGAGCGATTATTTTTATTTCGATTCGATGGGTGGCCTCAGGGAAATCCGGTTGAAGAGGCGGTGAGATGTTTCATGTGCAGTCTGATTAGCTGCTCGTGCTCTCTTCGTAGTGTAAAGACGAGAAAGGCAACTGTTGACAGGCCTGATGATTGCACAGCTAACGCCACGCCGGCGGTAATATTTCTAAACGCTAAGGTGCGTCGGCGCGCATCAATTTCCGGGCAGCGCTAGAATCGTTTGCTCTATCTCAAAGGAGGTCATCATGCTACAAGCAAATGAAATCCAGCAACGCTACACCCATCTGCAGCAAACCGTCGGCGAAGCCGAGCAGGCTTGCAAGGCCTCGCAGGATACGCCGCCGGAGATGCGCGAGTGCATCGAGCGTATTTCGCGCGAGGTGCAGCAGGCGCGCGATGTGATGCAGTCGAACGACGAGGCGCGCATCGTGCAGTGCGTGGACAGGATGGAAGACATGGGCGACGAGGCCAAGCGCATGAGCCGCTCGATGCCGCAGATGCCGGCGCACCTGGAGGCGGTCGTCACCCGCGTGCACGCCGAGCTGTCGGACTTCAAGCACAAGCTGCACTGACAAGCCGCCGGCCCTGCCGCAGGACGCGGCGGGCCAGTGCGGTTCACACAACGCGGGCCTTCAAGGCCCGCGTACCAAACGGCAGGGCCGTTTACACGACCCCGCGCGCGCGCAGCGCCGCAATCTCCTCGCCGCTTCGGCCCAGCACCTCGCGCAGCACCTCGTCGGTGTGCTGGCCGAGCAGGGGCGGCGCCATGCCGCTCGTCGCGGGCGTGGCCGACATCTTCATCGGGCTGCGCACCAGCTTGACCTTGCCGGCGCTCGGGTGCGGCAGCTCGATCGCCATCGCGCGCGCCTGCACCTGTTCGTTGGCGAAGACTTCGCCGACGTCGTTGATCGGGCCGCAGGGCACGCCGACCGCTTCCAGCGCGGCGATCCATTCGTCGCGCGGGCGCGTCGCCACCATCTCGGCCAGCAGCGGCACCAGCACCTCGCGGTTCTGCACGCGCAGCGGGTTGGTGGCGAAGCGCGGGTCGGATGCCAGCTCCGGCCGGCCGCCGGTTTCCACGAACTTCTGGTACTGGCCGTCGTTGCCGGTGGCGACGATGATGTGCCCATCCGAACAGGCGAAGGTCTGGTAGGGCACGATGTTGGCGTGGGCGTTGCCCCAGCGCTTGGGCGGCTTGCCGCTGTTGAGGTAATTGCTGCCGACGTTGGCCAGCATGGCAACCTGCGTGTCGAGCAGGGCCATGTCGATGTACTGGCCTTGTCCCGTCCTGTCGCGGTGGGTGAGGGCGGCCAGCACGGCGATCGTCGCGTACATCCCGGTCATCAGGTCGGTCAGCGCCACGCCCGCCTTCTGCGGGCCGCCGCCCGGCAGTTCGTCGCGCTCGCCGGTGACCGACATCAGGCCGCCCATGCCCTGGATCAGGAAGTCGTAGCCGGCGCGGTGGGCGTACGGACCATCCTGGCCGAAGCCGGTGATCGAGCAGTAGACCAGGTCCGGCTTGATCGCCTGGAGCGATTCGTAATCGAGACCGTAGCGTTTCAAATGGCCGACCTTGAAGTTTTCCAGCACCACGTCCGCGTGGCGCGCCAGGTCGCGCACCAGGGCCTGTCCCTCGGGGCTGGCGATGTCGACCGTCACCGAGCGCTTGCCGCGGTTGGCGGACAGGTAATAGGCCGCTTCGCTGGTGTCCTTGCCCTCTGCGTCCCTGGCGTAGGGCGGGCCCCAGGCGCGCGTGTCGTCGCCGCTGCCGGGGCGCTCGATCTTGATCACGTCGGCGCCGAGGTCGGCCAGGTTTTGCGAGCACCAAGGCCCGGCGAGGACGCGCGAGAGGTCGAGTACGCGGATATGCCCGAGCGCCTTGGAGGCGCCGGCGGTGGAACCGGATGGGGTCATGCTGATCTCTTTGCCAAGTTCGGACGAGGGCGATTATAGCTGGCGGCGTTCACGCGCCGTCCAGATTCAGGTACGGGGCGTGCCCGCCTCGCGCAGGCCGGCTTCCTCGAGCTGGGCGGCGAACAGGTCGCGCTCGTTGTCGACGATGCCGTCCACCGTGCGCTCGTCGAGCCCCATCGATTCGAGCACGAAGGCAGACAACTGCAGGCTCGCCTCGAGCGTCTCCGGCACGACGACCGTGGCGCCGGCGCGTTTCAGCGAGCGCGCATGCTTTTCGTCGCGCGAGCGCACGAACACCGGCACGTCGGGAAAATCGCGCCGGATCGCGTGCACGCTCTGCAGGGCGGAGTGCGGATTGTCCATCGTCAGCACGATCGCCGGGGCTTCCTCGGCATGCAGCAGGTGCAGCAGTTCCGGGCGCGAGGCGTTGCCGAAGAAAACGGGAATGCCCAGCGCGTGCATCTTCGACACCAGTGTCGCGTTGTTTTCGAAGGCGATGAAGGGGATGCCCTGGGCGCTGAGGAGCTTGGCCAGTTGCTGCCCGACGCGCCCGAAACCGGCGATGATGATGCGTCCGCGGGCGCCGCCCAGAATGTCGGGGTCGTGCTGCGCGGCGAGTTCGCGGGCGGCGCGCTCGCCGCCTTCGCCGATGGCCCGTCCCAGGCGCGCCAGCAGCGGCGTGATGAACATCGACAGGCCGACCACCAGCATGATGCGGGCGCCGAGGGCGTGGTCGAGCAGGCGCGCGCTGATGGCATAGCCGAGCACGACGAAGACGAATTCGCCGCCCTGGGCGAGCAACAGGCCGCCCTCGACCGCGCGGCCCCAGGCCATGCCGCCGACCCGGAACAGCAGCGTGACGACCCCGGCCTTGACCAGCACCAGGCCGAGCACCGCGCCCAGCAGCCAGAGCGGCGCCTCGACGATCTGGCGCACATCCATGTTCATGCCGACCGACATGAAGAACAGGCCCATGAGCAGGCCCTTGAAGGGCTCGACCATCAGTTCGACCTCGTGCTTGAACTCGGTCTCGGCCAGCAGCAGGCCCGCAATCAGCGCCCCGAGCGCCATCGACAGCCCGGCCGCGCCCGACAGGCCGGCGATGCCGAAGGTGCTGAGCAGGATCAGCGCCATGAACACGTCGGGCTGGCGATGGCGGGCAAACGCCTGGAACAGCGGCGGGATGATGCGCCGCCCGACCAGGTAGATGAGGGCGATCGCGCCGCCGGCCTTGGCCACCGACACCAGCGCCAGCGTGGCGGCGCCGTCGTCGCCACCGCCGCGCGACAGGGTGCCGATCAGGACCAGGATCGGGACCACGGCCAGGTCCTGCAACATCAGCACGGCGAACACCGACTGGCCCAGGCGGGTGCCGGTGCTGTTCTGGCCGCTCATCAGCTGCATGACGATCGCGGTCGAGGACAGCGACAGCACCAGGCCGAGGATCGCCGCCGTGACCGGCGGCTGGCCGAGCAGGTAGACGGTGCCGCCGATCAGCGCCGCGCTGGCCAGCACCTGCGCCGTGCCGGCGCCGAACACCCAGGCGCGCATCGCCCACAGGCGCGCGACCGAGAGCTCCAGGCCGATCATGAACATCAGGAACAGCACGCCGATTTCGGCCAGCATCGAGACGCCCTGGCCGGTCGGGAAGGTGAGCCAGGTCAGCTCGGGAAAGCGCGCGGCGAGCAGGCCCAGGCCGAAGGGGCCGAGCAGGGTGCCTGCGGCGAGGAAGCCGAGCACCTGGTTGATGCGCAGGCGCTGCAGCGTGGGAATCAGGATGCCGGCAAGGATCAGGAACAGGATGATTTCCCGAAGAAACGGGAAGGCGTGTTGCTCTTGCACGAGGGAATGCCTTTTGCGGTTGTGGGCGGCGTTGGCATTTTATAACGGCGCAGAGGAGGTGGCGATGTCGGCCGAAGCCGGTAGGGTGGGCGGCTCTACCCTGCCCATGTGAACAGGCGCGGCAGACGCGCCGCCCACGCGTTCAACCGGCCCTTGAACAGCCGCGCGGCTACACACCGGCTGCTTGAACGCGTGGGCGGCGCTCAAGCAGCGTGAACGCTCGCGTTCGGGTGGAGCAGGCCACCCGCCAGTCTTTCAGAAATGCCCGGCCAGTGCCTCCGGCGCGGTTTCCTCCTGCTGGCGATGGCCGCTGGCCAGCGGCTGGCGCGATTCGGCGGTCTTGACCAGTTCTTCGTACTCCGGGTCGTCCACGCCGCGCAGCTCGATGAAGCGATCCAGGGCGTTTTCCAGCCGCGGCAGCAGGACCGCGCGTTCGCTGTGCAGCACGCTGTAGGCCGGGCGCGCGGCCGCCATGCCCATCTCAAGGGTGGCGCGGCCCACCAGGGTGCGGGCATCGATGCCGGCACGCTCGGCCGCCATGCGCGCCAGGTCGAACCAGGTGACTTCGCCGCCGTTGTTCAGGTGCCAGATACCGCACTCGCGGTCGATCGCCAGGTCGAGGCAGGTGTGCACCAGGTCGGGCACGTAGGTCGGCGATACCGTCATGTCCGTGGCGGCCGCGAACTCGTCGCCGCGCTCGAGGGCGTCGAGCGCCAGCTTGACGAAATTGTGCTGGTCCCAGGGCCCGAAGAAGGCGCTGGTGCGTACCACCAGGGCGCCCGGATGCTTGTCGAGTACCGCGGTTTCGGACTCGGCCTTGCTACGGCCGTAGACGTTCAGCGGCGTGACCGGATCGCTCTCGACATACGGGCTGCCCTTGCTGCCGTCGAACACGAGGTCGCTCGAGAAGGTGGTCAGGTGCACGCCGTGGCGGGCGCAGGCCTCGGCCAGGATGGCCGGGCCGGCCGTGTTGTCGCGCAGGCAGCGCTCGATGTCGCCCTCGGCGTCGTCCACGCGCACATAGCCGCAGGTATTGATCACGGCCCATGGCTTGTACTGGGCCAGGGCGCGCTCGACCGAGGCGGCGTCGGCGATGTCCATGTCGCGCCGCGACAGCAGCTTGTAGTGCAGGTGGCGCTTCTGGCAGACGCGGGCGAAGGCGCGGCCCAGGGTGCCGGTGGCGCCGGTAATCAGGATCGGCGCCGCATGGGTGCCGACCAGCCGGTGGCCGTCGGCCGTGATCGAGGTGAGGGCGGCGGGCGTGGCGACCGGCGGCGAGCACAGGAAACGGCCCGGGCGGCGCCACCAGCCCTGGCCGCGCAGCACCGGATGCGACAGCGGCTGGCCGCTGGCCAGTTCGCGCATCATCGCGGCCAGCGCGGTCGGACGCGGCATCGGCGAGCGCACGTCGAACGGCCCCGGTTCGTAATAACCGCGGTTCTGCGTCACCAGGCTGTTCCAGTCGAAGGAACCCAGCAGCGACCAGACGGTGACGGCGCGGATGTCGACGCCGTTGCCGCGCGCCGTCTGCGCCGCTTCCCAGATCTCGAGCAGCCAGCGCAGCTGGTCTTCGCGGTTGGCGTCGATGTGGGCTTCGGTGATGGCCAGCGGCAGCCGGTAGCGGTCCCAGATTTCCGCCAGCAGCGGCCCGATCCCGGCGGTCGGGGTCGCCAGCACGCGCGAGGCTTCGATGTCGGCGCAGGGAATGCCGTCGGCCATGCCGCGGTGGTGCTCCGGGAAACGCTCGGGACGGTGGTCGAGCCAGCGCTCGCTCGTCACATAATAATTCACGCCGATCAGGTCCGGCGGGCAGGTGTTGTCGCGGAACCAGAGCAGGTCGGCTAGCTCGACGCCGGTGCCGACCAGGTAGTTCCAGAGCTTGTGTTCGGGACCGACCATGCCGCACAGCAGATCCCAGGCCAGCCAGCGGCGTTCGTTGTAGAACTCGGCGACGTGCGCCATTTCCGGGGTGCCGTAGGTCTTGCCGAGATCGTCGGTCTGGACCAGTTTCGCGGCCGGGTTGATTCTCCGGATTTCGCGCATCGACAGCACCACGGCGCGGCACTGGATCAAGAGGGCCTGGATAAAGCTTTTATCGTCGCGCGCATGCGGGTACCAGACGCCGTAGAGGCCGGCAAAACGCGCGGTGGTGCAAGGTTCGTTGACGGGGGTGTAGTACTCGAGCCACGGGTAGCGTGCGGCGACGGCGCCGGCGTATTCGGCCAGGCGCTCCGGGAAGGCGGGGTCGAGCAGGCTGGTGTCGCGCGGGCCGCTGCCGTGGTGGATCAGGCCGGCAATCGGGGTGACGCCTGCTTCGCGCAGGGCGGGCAGGCGCTCGTCGGGCCAGGTCCAATCGGCCTTGGCGATGCCTTCGGGGGCGGTGCGCTCCCACAGGATCGGGTAGCGGATGGCGCGGATGCCGGTGTCGGCGAAGCGCTGGATATCGCAGTTGCGCAGCGCGTGGCCGTTACGGTCGAGCTGGCTGAAGTATTCGTCCTGCACACGGTTGACGGTACATTCGAGGCCGCCCCACAGTTCGAGTGGGCGGGGTTGGCTGTTCGGGCTCGTGTTATTCATTATTTCACCACTTGTTAAAATTCTTGCAACAAAAACTTTTTAGACGGCCACCGAAAAGATTAAGTTCGGATAAATGACCGTGTTGGGTATCGCTTGGGCAAATCCTTGCCCTCCCGGTGGACGGGTGCCACCGTTGGCACGACCACGACCGCTCCCCCCGGCGCAGCGTGGCTTTGCGTAGCGGTTGACAGCCGGGCGTCAACCTGCAACCATGCCATCCATGAACTATTTCAACGCACACTTCCCGTTTTGCACCTGGTGGCGCCGCTGACAGCGCGCGGCCTTAACGAGAAGATGTGACTCAATGAACGCCGCCTCGATTCAGGTGGCGTTTTGTTTTTGCGCGGCGGGATCGGGGCAAACCAAGGAAAAACCCGATGACCCAAGACCCGAGCACGACAGCCGCAGCCCAAGCCGCACCCGCACCCGCACCTGTGATCCTCACCGGCGACCGTCCGACCGGCCCGCTGCACCTGGGCCACTTCGTGGGTAGCCTGCGCAACCGCGTTACCTACCAGGATCAATACCGCCAGTTCATCATGCTCGCTGACGCCCAGGCGCTCACCGACAACATGGATGACATCGAAAAGGTACACCGGAACGTTGTCGAAGTGGCGCTCGATTACCTCGCGGTCGGCATCGATCCGGCGCGCTCGACGATCTTCATCCAGTCCCAGGTCCCGGAGCTGGCGGAGTTGACATTCTATTATTTAAATCTCGTCACTGTCGCCCGTTTGGAGCGCAACCCGACCGTCAAGACGGAGATCGCGCTGCGTAACTTCGAGCGCGACATCCCGGCCGGCTTCCTGACCTACCCGGTCAGCCAGGCCTCCGACATCAGCGCCTTCAAGGCGACCCTGGTGCCGGTGGGCGAAGACCAGATCCCGATGATCGAGCAGTGCAACGAGATCGTGCGCCGCTTCAACCGCATCGCCAAGCGCGACGTCCTGGTCGAGTGCAAGGCCCTGGTGCCGGAAATCGGCCGCCTGCCCGGCATCGACGGCAAGGCCAAGATGAGCAAGTCGCTCGGCAATACCATCAACCTGGGCGACAGTGCCGACCAGATCCGCGCCGCCGTCAAGCAGGTCTATACCGACCCGCTGCACCTGAAAGTGTCGGACCCGGGCCACGTGGAAGGCAACGTTGCCTTCCTCTACCTGGACGCTTTCGACACCGACAAGGCGGCGCTGGAAGAGATGAAGGCCCATTACACGCGCGGCGGCCTGGGCGACAGCGTCGTCAAGAAGCGCCTCGACGCCGTGCTGCAGGAGATGCTCGAGCCGATCCGTACCCGCCGCGAAGAGTTTGCGAAGGACAAGGGGCAGGTGATCCAGATGCTCAAGGAAGGCACGATGAAGGCGCGCGAAGTGGCGGCCGGCACCGTCGACGAAGTGCGCCGCGCACTGGGCCTGTCCTACTTCTGATGTCGTTCCGGCGGCCTGCCGCAAAGGCGTGAGGGTGGGCGGCCATACCCGGGCAGCGGACGTTCGCGACCGGTGTGCCGCCCACCCTGCGCGCCACCGCATCGCGTCGCGATACGCACGGTATCGCCCCACGCTCCCTCCGCATCTCGCACTCGCTTCCCGCCTTGAGCGATGACAAGCTTCATCCATCTCATGTCGTAGATGATCGTGGTTTGTCTTGATCGGAGGAAATTATGAGCAAGGGATTGCGGCTGACCGAAAAGTGGTTGCATCGTGCACTGTGGCTGGTGGCGCTGGTATTTGCCGGTTTCCTGATTGGCCTGGGCGGGAAACTGGTCGAGAACCTGGCCGACGTGGAAGAGCCTCCCAGCGTCGAACAGTTCATTGAACCTGCCCAGCTCGCGGCTGTCCGCGCCGAGGAGGGCGAGGCGGAGAAGCTGCAGACACTGGCCCGCGAGCGGCACGACCAGGCCGTGGAGAAGCACGGGGTCGCGCAGTCGAACACGCGCTCCGCGCGTGCCACCTTCGACGATTGGCTGGCGACGCGCAGCGTGACGGCGCGGGCGGACCAGGATTACGAACTGATCAGCCGGACGAAATCGATCGAAGCGCTCGAAGCGGAGGAGCGGCGCGCCCTCGGCGCGGTGGAAGCGCAGCGTCAGGCCTTGCTCGATGCGACCCAGCAGGCCGAGCGCGCAACGCGGCGCCGGGCCGAGCTCGAGCTGCCGGCGTTGATGAAGCGCGATGCCGCTGCCGAAGCATTGACCCTGCGCGTGTTCGCCTACCGGCTGGCACTGACGCTGCCGCTGTTGATCGCCGCCGGCTGGCTGTTCAAGCACAAGCGCAAGACCCCGTCGTGGCCCTTCGCCTGGGGATTCATCTTCTTCGCGCTGTTCGTTTTCTTCTTCGAACTCGTTCCTTACCTGCCCAGCTATGGCGGCTACGTGCGCTACGTCGTGGGGATCATCGTGACGGTGGTGGCGGGACGCCATGCGATCACCGCCTTGCAGCGCTATCTCGCGCGCCAGAAGGAAACCGAAGCGCTGCCCGACGTCCAGCGCCGCCAGACACTGCGCTACGACATGGTCCTGACCCGCCTGGACAAGGGCGTCTGCCCGGGATGCGAACGGCAAGTCGACCTGAAGGACGCGACGACGGACTTCTGCCCGCACTGCGGCATCGGCCTGTTCGACCGCTGCGGCGGCTGCGCCACGAGAAAAAACGCCTTCGGGCGCTTCTGCTTTGCGTGCGGGACGGCGGCGAATACGAGCCTGGCCGACTGAACGGCCAGCTCGTTACGCTTCGCTTAGTCCTGCAGGTCGGCTGGTACCTTGCCGCCGTTTTCGGCCAGCTTCTTCATGACCTGCTTGTGCAGCCAGATGTTCATCGAGGCCGAATCGCTGGTGTCGCCCTTGTAGTTCAGTTCGGCCGCCAGTTCCTTGCGCGCCTGCAGGCTGCTGTCGATGTCGAGCAGCTTGAGCAGGTCGACGATCGAGGTGCGCCAGTTCAGGTTCTGCCCCGACGCTTGCAGCTTCTGGTTCAGGATGGCTTCGACATCGACCTGTTCCATCGCGGCTGGGGCAGGGGCTGCCGCGGGGGCGGCAGGCGCAGGCGCTGGTGCCGTTGGCCGTGGTGCCGCTTGCGCCTGGGCTTGCGCCTGGGCTTGCGCCTGTGCCTGGGCCTGGGCTTTCTTGGCCGAGTCCGAGTTCGGGAAGATTTTGTTGAAGATATTGCTCAGCATGCCCATGAGATGCTCCTTTGTTGTTGGTGGATGATGTTGCGAATTAGCGGCGCTGGATATTCGACGCCATGTGAGCGAGGGCAATGGCGAGTGCCGCGCCGCCGAGGCCCTTGACCACGTTCGGATGCTGGGCATAAAAATCGCCCATACGCTCGACCACGCCCGGGTTTTCCTGTTCCGCCTTCTCGGCGATCTGTTGAACCTGCTCAGGTGTCAGCTGCGAAGCCTGTTCCGGCGTGATCTGGGGCTGGGCATTGCCGCCATTGCCGCCGCCCAGCAGGTTGCCGAGCACGCCGCCGAGGCCACCCAGTCCGCCCATGCCGCCCATGCCGCCGAGGCCGCCCATGCCACCGCCGCCGCTGCTGCGTCCGGCCAGCGCACCGAGCAGCGCCGGGCCGGCGGCTGCGATCAACTGGTTGAGCATGCTTGCCTGCTGGTTCGGATTGCTCTGGCCGAACATCTGCCCGACCATCTGCGGGAAGGGCGGGGTCTGGTCCGAGCGCAAGGCTTGCGTGACGCCCTGCGCGAGCTGTTCGCGCGGCACTTCCTGCGCCGCGCGTTCAAAATCCTGGGTTGCGCGCGTGTTGTCGGCGCCGGATGCGCCGGCCATGTACTGCTGCAATAGATTGCCCAAATCAAAAGCCATGACGTTCTCCTGCTCGAATGACAAGGTGAAGGTCGAGGGTAGGGCGCACGATTCGGCGCTTCGGTACGGTATCGAACGCAGGAGAACGTAAACAGCGATATCCGTGCCGACTAGCAATTGCTCGCCCTCCGCGCTAAGCTGGCGGGATGATCTACCTGCCGCTTGTCCTGTTCGTCCTGGTCTATATTGCCGCCACCTTCGCCTGGCAGTTGCCCTTGCTCGTCGGCGGCGCCTACCTGATCATCAGCCTGAGCTGTTTCGTGGCCTATGCGATCGACAAGGCGGCCGCCCGCAACGGCGCCTGGCGCACGCCGGAGCGCACCTTGCTGCTGCTCGGCCTGGCCTGCGGCTGGCCCGGCGCCCTGCTGGCCCAGCAATGGCTGCGCCACAAGACGGCGAAGCGCCCGTTCCAGCAGATGTTCTGGTGCACGGTCGTGGCCAACATCGCCGGCTTCCTCTACCTGTCGTCGCGGCTGGCGGCGCGCTGAGATGAGCGGCCAGCCGGCGTCCTGGCCTTATGCGCGCGTGCTGGCCCACCGCGGCGGCGGCACGCTGGCGCCGGAGAACACGTTGGCCGGCCTGCGCGAAGGGATGCGGCGCGGGTTTGCCGCCATCGAATACGACATCATGCTGGCGCGCGACGGCGTGCCGGTGGTGATGCACGATCCTTATCTCGGCCGCACCGTGCTCGGGACCGGCAACGTATTCGACTACGATGCCGCGGAACTGGCGGCCATGGACGCCGGCAGCTGGTTCGCGCAGGAGTACGAGGGTGAGCCGGTGCCGCTGTTCGTCGAATTTGCCGGCTTCTGCAAGGCGCACGGCATCTGGATGAACATGGAGATCAAGCCGGCGCCGGGCTACGACATCGAAACCGGCGGCGCCGTCGCCCGCATCGCCGCCGCGCTCTACGCGGACGAGATCGCGGCCGGCGACCTGGCCGCGGCGCCGCTGCTGTCCTCGTTCAGCCACCTGGCGCTCGAGGCGGCGCGCGAGGTGGCGCCCCAGGTGCCGCGCGCCTGCCTGATGAGCGAGCTGCCGCCCGACTGGGAGCGCCGCGCGCAATCGGTCGAGGCCATCGCCATCCACACCAACCACAAGCACCTGACGCGCGAACTGGCCGCCAGCGTGCGCGCCGCCGGCTTCGGCCTGTTCTGCTACACGGTGAACGAGCCGCGCCGCGCGCGCGAACTGCTGTCCTGGGGCGTGGAGGCCTTCTGTACCGACCGGATCGACCTGTTCAAGCCGGATTTCGCGTGACGATGGCGCCGGCTCGCGCCGCAGGGACGTAGGGTGGGCGGCTCCGCCCTGGAATACGAATCGACGCGACGCTGACGCCGCCCACGCGTTCAACCGCATCCTGCTTGGCCGCGCCATTGTTCCGCCGTGCGTTGAACGCGTGGGCGGCGCAAGCGCAGCGTCTACCCCGATTTTCGGGTGGAGCCGCCCACCCTACGGTTGCACCATCGATGCGTATAAATAAGTTACAACTGACTGATATAATCGTTGCCTTATCTACGTACTGCGCTACCGTACTGCGCTCTTTCCGCTCCCGCCAACATGAAATCTTCCGAAATTCGCGAAAAGTTCCTCAAGTTTTTTGAGTCCAAGGGCCATACGATCGTACGGTCCAGCCCCCTCGTGCCGGGCAACGATCCGACCATGTTGTTGACCAACAGCGGAATGGTGCAGTTCAAGGACGTCTTCCTCGGCCTGGATACGCGCCCCTACAAGCGCGCGACCTCCGTGCAGCGCTGCGTGCGCGCCGGCGGCAAGCACAACGACCTGGAAAACGTCGGCTACACCGCACGTCACCACACCTTCTTCGAAATGCTGGGTAACTTCAGCTTCGGCGACTATTTCAAGCGCGATGCGATCAACTATTGCTGGGAGCTGCTGACCAAGGTCTACATGCTGCCCGCGGAAAAGCTGACCGTCACCGTCTATTTCGAGGACGACGAGGCCTATGACATCTGGGCCAACGAAATCGGCGTGCCGAAAGAGCGCATCATCCGTATCGGCGACAACAAGGGCGCGCGCTACGCGTCGGACAACTTCTGGCAGATGGCCGACACCGGCCCGTGCGGCCCGTGCACCGAGGTGTTCTACGACCACGGTGCCGACATCTTCGGCGGTCCTCCGGGCTCGCCCGACGAAGACGGCGACCGCTTCATCGAGATCTGGAACCTCGTGTTCATGCAGTTCAACCGCGACGAATCCGGCGTGCTGACCCCGCTGCCGAAGCCGTCGATCGACACCGGCATGGGCATGGAGCGCCTGGCCGCCGTGCTGCAGGGCGTGCACAGCAACTACGAGATCGACCTGTTCCAGGCACTGATCAAGGCTGCCGCGCGCGAGACCGGCGCGAGCGACCTGGAAAACAATTCGCTGAAGGTGATCGCGGACCACATTCGCGCCGCCTCCTTCATGATCGTCGACGGCATCATCCCGAGCAGCGAAGGCCACGGCTACGTCCTGCGCCGCATCATCCGCCGCGCGCTGCGCCACGGCCACAAGCTGGGCCAGACCCGTCCGTTCTTCTACAAGCTGGTCGAGGACCTGGACGCCGAAATGGGCAGCGCCTATCCGGAACTGACGGAAGCCAAGGACCGCGTCGCGCAAGTGCTGAAAGCCGAGGAAGAGCGTTTCGGCGAGACGCTGGAAAACGGCATGAAGATCCTGGAAGCGCAGCTGGCGAAAGACGCGAAGAACCTGGACGGCGCCACCGCCTTCACCCTGTACGACACCTACGGCTTCCCGCTCGACCTCACCGCGGACATCTGCCGCGAGCGTGGCGTGACCCTCGATGAAGCGGGCTTCACGGCCGCCATGGAGCAGCAGAAGAAGACGGCGCGCGCCGCCGGCAAGTTCAAGATGGCGGCCAAGGTGGAGTACGCCGGCGAGAAGACCAAGTTCGTCGGCTACGAATCGCTGGTGCACAACACCCACGTGCTGGCGCTGTACTCGGAGGGCGTCTCGGTGCAGGAACTGAAGGCGGGCCAGGAAGGCATCGTCGTGCTCGACACGACCCCGTTCTACGCCGAATCCGGCGGCCAGGTGGGCGACCACGGCCTGATCAGGGCAAGCGCTGGCGAGTTCGAAGTCGAAGACACGCTCAAGATCCAGGCCGAGGTGTTCGGCCACCACGGCGTGCTGCGTTCGGGTTCGCTGAAGGTCGGCGACACCGTCGACGCCCAGGTCGACCAGGCCAAGCGCGCGCGCACCATCCGCAACCACTCGGCCACGCACCTGATGCACAAGGCGCTGCGCGAAGTGCTGGGCGGCCACGTGCAGCAGAAGGGTTCGCTGGTCGATCCGGACAAGACCCGTTTCGACTTCAGCCATAACGCGCCGATGACCCAGGAGCAGATCGCCCAGGTCGAGATGATCGTCAACCGCGAGATCCTGGAAAACCATCCGACCCAGGCCCAGCACATGTCCTTCGACGACGCCGTCAAGCATGGCGCGATGGCCCTGTTCGGCGAAAAATACGCCGATGAAGTGCGCGTGCTCGACATCGGCTCCTCGAAAGAGCTGTGCGGCGGCGTGCACGTGACCCGCACCGGCGACATCGGCCTGTTCAAGATCGTCTCGGAAGGCGGCGTCGCCGCCGGCATCCGCCGCGTCGAGGCGGTGACGGGCGAGGGCGCGCTGGCCTGGGTCCAGCAGACCAACGCGAAGCTGCTGGCCGCGGCCGGCGCCCTGAAAACCGGCCCGGACGAACTGCCGTCGCGCATCGCCCAGGTGCAGGATCAGGTCAAGGTGCTGGAAAAGGAAGTGGCGGCGCTGAAATCGAAGCTGGCTTCCGGCCAGGGCGACGAGCTGCTCAACCAGGCGGTCGACGTGAACGGCATCAAGGTGCTGGCCGCGACGATGGACGGCGCCGACGTGGGGACCCTGCGCGAGGCGATGGACAAGCTCAAGGACAAGCTGCAGACGGCCGCCATCGTGCTGGCCAGCGTCGCTGACGGCAAGGTCAGCCTGATCGCGGGCGTGACCAAGGATGCGACCGGGAAAGTCAAGGCCGGCGAGCTGGTCAATTTTGTTGCGCAGCAGGTGGGCGGCAAGGGCGGCGGGCGTCCGGACATGGCGCAGGCCGGCGGTACCGATCCGTCGGGCCTGCCGCAAGCGCTGGCCGGCGTCGCAGCCTGGGTCGGCGAGCGGGCGTAAGACAGTGGTAGGGTGGACGGCTCTGCCGTCCACCCTACGAAACCTTGTCTACGCGGTGGGGTGCGTGCAACATTTCGTGACTATTTTTGTGCGGCGCGTCATAATCCGGAAATTGGAGTAGACTCCAATCCAGTATCACCACCTTAGCAGGCATGCGATGAGCGACACCATTCTCGACACCGATACAATTCACTTCCAGAAGGACCTGGACGCGCGCGGCTTGAACTGCCCGCTGCCTATCCTGAAAGCCAAGAAAGCGCTGGCCGAAATGGCCACCGGCGAGGTGCTGCGCATCACGGCCACCGACACCGGCTCCGTGCGCGACTTCCAGGCGTTTGCCAAGCAGACCGGCAACGCCCTGGTGTCGCACTCGCAGAACAACGGCGAGTTCGTCTTCCTGATGCGCCGCAAATAAGCACCACTCCCGGGCCACCGCCCGATCCCGGCGGGGAGCACGCTTCCCCGCCCATCCCCTCACTCCAGCGCCCATGACGATTTCGAAGCTTCCTTCTAACCGAAAATCGCACGATCGTGCTTTAATTCAGTCTTGACGCTGTTTATCTCTTATAATCAAGGCCAATTTTAGCCCGTCTACCTCTTCAATTTTTCAAAGGCACACCTATGAAAGTCCTGGTACCCGTCAAACGCGTGGTCGACTATAACGTCAAGGTCCGCGTCAAGTCCGACGGCAGCGGCGTGGATATCGCCAACGTCAAAATGTCGATGAACCCATTCGACGAAATCGCACTCGAAGAAGCGACCCGTTTGAAGGAGGCCGGCAAGGTCACCGAGGTGGTGGCGGTGTCGGTCGGCGTGCCGCAGTGCCAGGAAACCCTGCGCACCGGCATGGCGATCGGCGCGGACCGCGGCATCCTGGTCGAAACGGCAGGCGACACCGAGCCCCTGGCCGTGGCCAAGATCATGAAGGCGCTGGCCGACAAGGAGCAGCCGCAGCTGATCATCCTGGGCAAGCAGGCGATCGACGACGACTCGAACCAGACCGGCCAGATGCTGGCAGCCCTGCTGGGCTGGCCACAGGCGACCTTTGCCTCGAAAGTGGTGCTGGAAGACGGCAAGGTGACCGTGACCCGCGAAGTCGACGGCGGCCTGGAGACCGTTGCCCTGACGCTTCCTGCGATCGTCACCACCGACCTGCGCCTGAACGAGCCGCGCTACGTCACGCTGCCGAACATCATGAAGGCCAAGAAAAAGCCGCTGGAAACGATCAAGCCGGAAGACCTGGGCGTCGACGTCACCCCGCGCCTGAAGACCCTGAAGGTCGTCGAGCCGGCCAAGCGCTCGGCAGGCATCAAGGTGCCGGACGTCGCCACGCTGGTGCAGAAGCTGCGCACCGAAGCCAAAGTCATCTAACGGCCTGCGCCGTCACCATACAATATAGGACACATCATGGTCGCATTAGTAATCGCTGAACACGACAATGGCTCCCTCAAGGGCGCAACCCACCACACCGTGACCGCGGCCGCCCAGTGCGGAGGCGAGGTGCACGTGCTGGTCGCCGGCTCGAATTGCGGCGCCGCCGCCGAGGCCGCTGCGCAGATCGCCGGCGTTTCGAAAGTGCTGGTCGCCGACGCGCCGTACTTCGCCGACGGCCTGGCCGAAAACGTGGCCGAGCAGATCCTGGCCGTCGCCGGCAACTACTCGCACATCCTGGCCCCGGCCACCGCCTACGGCAAGAACATCCTGCCGCGCGTCGCCGCCAAGCTGGACGTGGCCCAGATCTCGGAAATCACCAAGGTCGATTCGCCCGACACCTTCGAGCGCCCGATCTACGCCGGCAACGCCATCGCGACCGTGCAGTCGGCCGATTCGGTCAAGGTCATCACCGTGCGCGGCACCGGCTTCGACGCGGCGCCCGCCACCGGCGGCTCGGCTGCCGTCGAGCAGATTCCTGCCGCCGCCGACTTCGGCAAGTCGGCCTTCGTCGGCCGCGAGCTGGCGAAATCGGACCGTCCGGAACTGACCGCCGCCAAGATCATCGTCTCCGGTGGCCGCGGCATGGGCTCGGGCGACAACTTCAAGCTGCTGGAACCCCTGGCCGACAAGCTGGGCGCCGCCATGGGCGCCTCGCGCGCCGCCGTCGACGCCGGCTACGTGCCGAACGACTGGCAGGTGGGCCAGACCGGCAAGATCGTCGCGCCGTCGCTGTACATCGCCGTCGGTATTTCGGGCGCGATCCAGCACCTGGCCGGCATGAAGGATTCGAAGACCATCGTCGCCATCAACAAGGATCCGGAAGCGCCGATCTTCTCGGTAGCCGATTATGGCCTGGTGGGCGACCTGTTCGAAGTCGTTCCGGAGCTGGTCAAGGAACTCGGCTAAAAACGTATGGTGGGCAGCAGGGCTGGCTAAATGCCAGCACTGCACATGCCCGCCATACGAAACACAGGCCACGCTGGTCCGGCATATGCCAGGCTGACGTGGCCTGTTTTACGTTAAAAATTCTGAGGAGATATCGTGAGCTACCAAGCCCCGATCAAAGACATGCTGTTCGTCCTGAACGAACTGGCGAACCTGCAGCAGGTGAGCCAGCTGCCGGGTTGCGAAGACGCGACCGCCGACACCGTCGAAGCGGTGCTGGAAGAGAACGCGAAGTTCTGCGGCGAAGTGGTCGCGCCGCTGAACCATCCGAGCGACAAGGAGCCGAGCTTCTGGCACGACGGCCAGGTGACCACGTCCGCCGGTTTCAAGGTCGCGTTCCAGGCCTTCGGCGAGTCCGGCTGGCAGGGCGTGCAGCACCCGGCCGAATTCGGCGGCCAGGGCCTGCCCAAGCTGGTGGCCACGCCGTGCACCGAAATGCTCAACGCCGCCTCGATCTCGTTCGCGCTGGTGGCCCTGCTGACCGACGGCGCCATCGAAGCGCTGCTGACCGCCGGATCCGACGAGCAAAAGGCGCTCTACCTCGAGCCGCTCATCTCCGGCAAGTGGACCGGCACCATGAACCTGACCGAGCCGCAAGCCGGTTCGGACCTGGCCGCGGTGCGCACGCGCGCCGTGCCGCAGGGCGACGGCACCTATAAAATCTTCGGCACCAAGATCTTCATCACCTACGGCGAGCACGACATGGCCGAGAACATCATCCACCTGGTGCTGGCCCGTACGCCGGACGCGCCGCCGGGCGTGAAGGGGATCTCGCTGTTCATCGTGCCGAAGTTCCTGATCAACGAAGACGGCACCCCTGGCGCGCGCAACGATGCGCACTGCGTCTCGATCGAGCACAAGCTGGGCATCAAGGCCAGCCCGACTGCCGTGCTGCAGTTCGGCGACAACGGCGGCGCCATCGGCACCCTGGTCGGCGAAGAGAACCGCGGCCTGGAATACATGTTCATCATGATGAACGCGGCCCGCTTCGGCGTCGGCATGCAGGGCATCGGCTTGGCCGAGCGCGCCTACCAGCAGGCCGTCGCGTTTGCGAAGGACCGCATCCAGTCGCGCGACCTGGCCGGGTCGAGCGGGCCGGTGGCGATCATCCACCACCCGGACGTGCGCCGCATGCTGATGTCGATGCGCGCCCAGACCGAGGCCGCGCGCGCGCTGGCCTATGTCGGCGCGGGCATCTCCGATGTCGCCCACTATCACGCCGACGAAGCGGTGCGCAAGGCGAACCTCTCGGTGTACGAGTACCTGGTCCCGATCATCAAGGGCTGGTCGACCGAGATGAGCGAAAACGTCGCGCGCGACGGCGTGCAGGTCCATGGCGGCATGGGCTTCATCGAGGAGACCGGCGCGGCGCAGCACTACCGCGACGCCAAGATCCTGACCATCTACGAAGGCACGACCGCGATCCAGGCGAACGACCTGGTCGGCCGCAAGACCGTGCGCGACGGCGGCGCGGTGGCCAAGTCCATCCTGGAGCAGGTGCGTGCCACCGAAGCGGCGCTGGGCGAAGTGCAGGGCGCTGACTTTGCCGCCATCCGCGAACAGCTGGCGCTTGGCTCGGCGGCCCTCGAGGAAGTCGTCGACTTCGTCGTCGCCAACGTCAAGTCGGACATCAAGGGCGTGTTCGCCGGTTCCGTGCTGTACCTGAAGCTGGCCGGCATCGTGCTGGGCGGCTGGCAGATGGCGCGCGCGGCCCTGGTCGCGCAGCGCAAACTGGACGCAGGGGAGGGCGACGCTGCCTTCCTGCGTGCGAAGATCGCCACGGCGCGCTTCTTCGCCGACCACATCCTGTCGGGCGCGGGCGGCTTGCGCACTGCGATCGTGGAAGGCAGTGCCGGTGTGCTGGCACTGGACGTCGAGCAGTTCTGATCAGTTGCCAGAATCCGAGTCCGGGGCGGAGTACCAGTCCCGCCCTCGATGGACGAAAAAGCGGCCTGCGGGCCGCTTTTTTTATTGCCTGCACCGATCATCGTGTTCTCTGCCATTAACTCAATAACGTCGAACAACATTCCGTCGACGAAGTTTTTCACGGTCAAAAGTTTGTAATAAATAATACGGGGTCGAATTTAGTTTGGCTCAAGGCGAGCTCATGTTGAGTGAACTAACTTGTACTCAAGCCGCGCATGAGCCGGCGGCCCCCATCTCAGCGGCTCGACGAGGAGATACACCATGGCTAGCAAGAAAGCGTACGACGACAAGCACGACCACGAGCACGACCACGATCGCGACAAGGATTGCCGCGAGCACGACGACGGCAAGGACCGGGACAAGTGCGAGTACCGCGAGCACTACAAATACCGCGAGTACTGGAAGGTGCGTGACTGCGAGGAGGACAAGCACCACGGCAAGAAGGATCACGAATACCACTCGCACCACATCCACGAGCTGGAAAAGACGATCAAGTCGCTGTCCGACAAACTGGCCGAACTGGGCCGCGGGGCGCACCTGCTCGAGCTGCAGCGCATCATCCACTGGCCCGGCTGGACCTCTCCGGCGGAGCTGGCGTTCGTGAACGCCATCCTCGACCACATCAGCGTCGAGGTGCGCACCATCGAGCGCCTGCAGGCCGACCTGGTCGAGGCCAGCCGCAAGGTCAAGAAGGATCGTCATTGAAACGGCCGGCGTCTCGCACGCAGCGGCCTGCGGGCCGCTTTTTTCATGGCGCGCCCTGATTTGGCTGAGTTTGATCCTGGATAAACGGAACGCCACGGCCGCGTTCGTAAGCTGGGTCCATCCACTGATCAATACCAGGAGACCCCATGCCCTCGCTGTTTTCCCGTGCCACCCGTTTTTCAGCCCTGGCCCTCTCTTCGCTGCTGTTGCTGGCCGCCTGTGGCGGCGGCGATTCCGCCCCTGAGGTGGTGGCCGCCGATCCGCCGGTTGCGCCAAGTCCACCGCAACAACCGACCCAGCCGGCGCCGCCGCCTCAGCCGAGCCCGCCGCCAACCGAACCAAGCCCGCCGCCGCCGCCGCCACCGCCGAGCCCGCCGCCAAGCGAGCCGAACCCGCCACCAGCGCCGCCGGAGCCGAGCCCGCCTCCGCCCGAGCTGGTGCTGGCCGACACCTATACCGAACTGGTCCCCGCCACCATCGGCAGCCGCCCGGCCTGGCCGGCCTGGGTGGCGCCCCCGAATCGCGCTCCCGTCGGTGGCGTCGGCTGCCTCATCAACGAGAACTACCACATCCATACCCTGGTCTCGATCTACCGGGACGGGGTGCGCCAGGGCCTGCCGGACAACGTCGGGCGCAGCGGTTGTGCGTATGAATTGCACACCCATGACGTGACGGGCGTGGTGCATATCGAAACCGACGTGCGCAAGACCTTCACCCTGGGCCAGTTTTTCGCGCTATGGAGCCAGCCGCTCGGAGCGGGCGGTACGGCCGGGCTGGCGGGACCGGTCCGGTTCTATCTGATCGATAACGAAAAGCTCACGCCATTCATGGGCGACCCGGCGCAGATCGAGCTGACGGCGCATCGGGAGATCGTCATCATCAGCGGTAGCGCGCCTGCCGTGCTTCCGAAGTACCGTTGGCCGCCGGGCATCTAAGGGCGGACGCGCGAGGTGCGAAGGCGAGATGGCCGCAAGGGCGGCGAAGGCTGGGCGGCCTGAACGGGGCGCGCGGGCAGGGAGCGCGCGGAGCGTCGCGAAGGGCGGGAGGGGCTGGAACGGCTGGAATCGGTGCAATCGCCGAGGATGGCCGCAGAGCGCCGGAGCGTTCTCCGCCAGCGCCCTACGCCTGGTGCCGGCCGCCGGCCGGGTCTCAGCCGTAGGCGCCGCCCGTGTACATCAGGTCGAACAGGCGCGAGATCGTGCCGATCAGGACAGTCGTGCCGATCATCAGGGTCAGCACGAGCAGGATCGCCAGCGGCCAGGTCGAGCGCGACTGCTTGCCCGAGCCGGCGTTGAAGCGCGCGTCCCATTTTTCGTCTGGGGTCAGGCCGATGACCAGCGCGCTGATGAAGGCGGCGACGCACGACACCAGCAGCGGGAGCAGCGCGTAGAAGGGTTGGATGCCTTGCACCTGGCTATAGAGGAGGGCGGAGACGGGCATGCTGCCTGCGTGGAGCAGGCCGAACCGGTCGACGGGGCCGTGCAGGTAGAAACGGTGTGCCCCAAGCGTGCCCAGGACGAGTGCCAGCCCCGTCGCGAGCGTCTTGTTTTTATGTGCCATGCGATAACTTATGTGTTACACGGAAACAGCGAGTATCGTTCAAAAACGTAGCAAAAGCACCATCTTTTATGTAAATTCAATGTATCAACAATCGCTTGCGTAGGGCCGGGCCGCCAGGGCGGTAGCGGGCACGCAAAAAATCGGCCATAATGCTCAATTCGGCCGGGACCGCGCGCTCTGTTGTCCGACTTTTGCCATTATCGCTTGCTGCTCCGCGTCATTGCGCGCTATAATCGTCGGCTTTCTCCGTCCAGTACAACTTTTTGGAATTATTATGGTCGTTATCCGTTTGGCTCGTGGCGGCGCAAAAAAGCGCCCGTTCTTCAACATCGTTGCAACCGACTCGCGTAACCGTCGCGATGGCCGTTTCATCGAGCGCATCGGTTTCTACAACCCGATGGCGTCGGGCGCCGAAGTGGGCCTGCGCATCACCGCTGATCGTCTGGCCTACTGGCAAGGCGTTGGCGCACAACTGTCGCCAACCGTTGCTCGCCTGGTCGCTCAGCAGACCCCAGCAGCCTAAAGCAAGGTTCCAGGTTTGACCGATTCAGTTGCCGCAGTTGCGAATGGGGCGCAAGCCCCCGAAGACCTGACCCAGGTCGGGTATGTGTCCGGCGCCTACGGGATCGCCGGCGCCATCCGCGTCACGCCGTTCTCGACGGATGCGGATGCGCTGATGAACGTGAAAACCTGGTGGCTCGACAAGCCGAGCCTGCGTTCCGTCACCGTGCGGACCGCAAAGATGCATGGTGGCGACGTGGTCGCCACCCTGGTCGGGATGCCCGGCCGCGATGCTGCCGAGGCGCTCAAGGGCACCGGCGTGCACATTTCGCGTGCCCAGTTTCCCGCACTTGAGGAAGACGAGTATTACTGGTCCGACCTGATCGGCATGGATGCCGTGAACCTCGAGGGCGCAGCCCTCGGCAAGGTGACCGACATGATGAGCAACGGTCCGCAGTCCATCCTGCGCATCGAGCCCGTAGCCGATCCGGAGAGCAGCGACAAGGCGCCCGAGCGCCTCGTCCCGTTTGTGGATCAGTTCGTGAAGCACGTCGACCTGCAAGGCAAGAAGATTACTTTGGATTGGGGTCTGGATTATTAAGCGGCGAACTCCTTGGGCGCTCTTGATCCTGTTATTCCTACCCCGTTCTGCTTGACACGAGGTCTCCATGCAATTTGACGTCGTGAGCTTGTTTCCCGAAATGTTTGCTGCGTTGACGCAGTCGGGTGTGACCCGCCGCGCCTTCGAGCAGGACCGCTGGGGCCTGACGCTGTGGAATCCGCGCGATTTCACGACGGATCGCCATCGCACCGTGGATGACCGCCCGTACGGTGGCGGCCCGGGCATGGTGATGCTGGCAAAGCCGCTCGAGGCGACGATCAATGCGGCCAAGGCACGCCAGGTCGAACTTGGCCTGCCGCCGCCGCGCGTGGTATTCATGTCGCCGCAGGGCAAGCCACTGACGCATGAGCGCGTCATGGCGCTGAAGGATGAGCCTGGCCTGGTCGTCCTGTGCGGCCGCTACGAAGCGGTCGACCAGCGCCTGCTGGACCGTGTAGTCGATGAGGAAATTTCCCTCGGCGACTTCGTGCTGTCCGGTGGTGAATTGCCGGCGATGGCCTTGATGGACGCAGTGGTGCGGCAATTGCCCGGGGTGCTGGGCGACGACGCCTCGGCGGTCGAAGACAGTTTCGTCAACGGCCTGCTCGATTCGCCGCATTACACGCGTCCTGAAGTGTACGAAGGGCTTGCGGTGCCGCCGGTATTAATGGGTGGTAACCACGCCGAGATTACCAAGTGGCGTCGCCAGCGCATGCTGGAGGCGACCGCGAAGAAGCGGCCGGAACTGTTAGGCAAGGCCCGCGAAGCGGGCCAGCTGACGGCGGCCGACGAAAAGTTCCTGGCGACGCTCCCCGCGTGGGACTAGCCGGAAATGCACCATCTGGTGCGAGACGCGGGAGCATGTTGCCCCTGTGTTCAACCCCATCCTATACTGGGCGATGCATGTGATTCACACGCGCCAGCAAGATGGTTTTTGGAGTCATAAAAAATGAATCTGATTCAACAACTCGAACAGGAAGAAATCGCGCGCCTCGGCCGTACCATTCCTGATTTCGCACCTGGCGACACCGTCATCGTCAGCGTCAACGTCGTCGAAGGCAACCGCAAGCGCGCCCAGGCATACGAAGGCGTCGTCATTTCGCGTCGTAACCGCGGCCTGAACTCGAACTTCATCGTTCGCAAGATCTCGTCGGGTGAAGGTGTTGAGCGTACGTTCCAGCTGTACTCGCCGCTGATCGCTTCGATCGAAGTGAAACGCCGCGGTGACGTCCGTCGCGCCAAGCTGTACTACCTGCGTGAGCGTTCGGGCAAGTCGGCACGTATCAAAGAAAAGCTGCCGCAGCGTAAAGTTGCAGCCGCCCCAGCCGCTCAGTAATCGCGTCTGTGGAGTGAAAAAGGCATCCCTCGGGATGCCTTTTTTTGTTACCGGCCCCATCCATGTTGGAGAATGCTTTTGGTTAAGGTTCCTTTCGATCCATCGCGCCTGCCTGTGGAACGCATCGCAGGCGAAGCCGCCGTCGATCCAGACTTGCTCCTTCCCGCGCACCTGCGCGCCCGCTTTGCCGAGTCGCGCCGCGCCTGGGAGCCCGAGGCGACCGACGAGTGGGTAATGGACCCGGAAAAACGGCTGCGCCGTGCCGCGGTGCTGATCCCGCTGGTCGAGCGCCCCGAGGGCGTGACGGTGCTGCTGACCCAGCGCACCGACCACCTGACGAGCCACGCCGGCCAGGTCAGCTTTCCGGGCGGACGCACCGAGGAGTTCGACTCATCCGCGATCGAAACCGCGCTGCGCGAGTCCGAGGAAGAAATCGGGCTGCACCGGCGCCACGTCGCGATCCTCGGCGTGTTGCCGGATTATGTGACCGGCACCGGCTACCGCGTCGCCCCGGTGGTGGCCCTGGTCCAGCCTCCCTTCGAACTGATGGCCGACCCGAACGAGGTCGCCGAGATCTTCGAGGTGCCGCTTGCCTTCCTGATGAACGGCATGCACCACCAGCGCCGCAGCTTCGAACCGCCGCCAGCCGCAGGCGGAGCCGCCGCGCGCCGCAGTTTTTACACGATGCCCTACGATCGCTTCTTCATCTGGGGGGCGACCGCTGGTATGCTGCGCAACCTGTTCCATTTCCTGCGTGCCTAGCAGCGCTTGAGCCGATTGCCGCCCGCGGGCGGCATCGCAAACGTGGCACGCCGCATGCCGCGAGCGGCGCCGCCGCGTACGACGGCGAACCGGGGTACCGCGCGCTTGCCGTGCCGGTCGGCAGCATCCATTGCCTGCCGGGATGGCTTTTCGCGATTTGATTATGACGGTGACCTGCGCTATCGTAGCGGGCAGTGTGGTATTGCCATAACAAAAGAAGGACTTGCATGACATTTTTTTCCATCCTGTGCGCCTTGCTCATCGAGCAATTGAAACCCCTGCGTGCGGACAACCAGGTCTACGTCGGCATCAAGAACCTGGCGATGCGGATCGAGGGCTGGTTCAACGCAGGCGAGCCGAAAAATGGCCGCATGGGCTGGTTCCTGATGATGGCGGTGCTGGTGCTGCCGGTGGCGCTCGTCTATTGGGTACTGCAATACTTCGGCCTCGTGTTCCTGGCCTTCGCCTGGAACGTTGCCATCGTCTACCTGACGCTCGGCTTTCGCCATTACAGCCATTATTTCACCTCGATCCAGCTGGCGCTCAACAGCGGCGACGAAGCGACCGCGCGCACGCTGCTGGCCGAGTGGGCGCGGATCGACACGGTCGGCATGGACGCCACCGAGATCGCCCGCATCGCCGTCGAAAAATCGCTCATCACGACGCACCGCAGCGTGTTCGGCGTGTTCTTCTGGTTCCTGATGCCCGCCGGCCCCGCCTGCGCCGTGCTCTATCGCGTGTCCGAATACCTGGCACGCGCCTGGAACGAACCCGAACACATGCGTAATGAAGCCTTCGGCCAGTTCGCCGCGAAAGCCTTCTACTGGATCGACTGGATTCCGGTGCGCCTGACCGCCATCGCCTTTGCCGTGGTCGGCAATTTCGAAGACGCAATCTATGCCTGGCGCAACTTCGCGAATCGCTGGGCCGACGAGTCGCGCGGCATCATCCTGGCCGCTGGTGGCGGGGCGATGGGCGTACGGCTGGGCACCCCGAACGAGAACGCTCCCCAGGTGCTGCCGGTCGACGCTGCCCTGGTCGACCTGAGCGAGACCGAAAACGACGTCCTGCCGGGCGAGGAGCCCAGCCTGCGCGCGCTGCAAAGTACCGTGGGACTTGTGTGGCGCGCGCTGATACTATGGATGATTCTCTTGCTACTCCTGTCCAGCATGGTCTGGCTCGGCTAGTGGGGGGACCTCGATAAACCTACTGCGCGTCGGATCTTTGGCCTGCGATGCTCGCTGTACCGGAGTACAGCCGCGTCGCCTTGGCGGCTCGGCCAAACCTCCTTCCGCTCGCTACGGTTTCTCGAGGCCCCGATACGGCGCGTCGTCTCAAAGTAAAAGACGGTAATTCGCCGCTAATGAACGCGGGATGTGTGGTTGTTCCTCTAACTCGTCGAGACAAGTCTCGTCCTCAGGTCTTCTATAAGATATAATACCGGCGTAGTTTTCCTCCACGCAGTATTCTTGTATCAGCAAGCAGCACTATGGCCGAGTTACCGCAAACCAGGAAGGAAGACGCCAACGGCGAGTTCTTTATCCTGGGCCTTACCTCTGCAGGCAAGCAGTTCCGCCCGAGCGACTGGGCGGAGCGCCTGTGCGGGGCGATGACGTGCTTCCGTCCCGAAGGCAGTGGCGGCCGCAACGCCCACCTGCAGTTTTCCCCCTACGTCCATCCGACCGTCGTGAACGGCACCAAGGCCGTTGTCGTCAATAACGCCCTGAAAAAAGTCGAACCGCTGGCGTATCACTTCGTGATCAATTTCGCCAAGGACAACGATTTGCAAGTGGTCGACGCCTGCTTCGTCGAGTTGCCGGGCGATAAGAAGGGGTGAGTTGTTCGGCACGTTTGAGCCAGATCAAACGTGCTGACAGTCCCTGCACTAATTTCATCCCTGTCAGAGTTGCGTACAGGCGATCCTTGCCGCCTGCAGACTCAGAATCGGGAGGCCAACCATGAACATCAGCGACATCTGTACCCTCGATGCGATCAGCTGCGTGCGCGACGAAACCGTCCAGGGCGCGGCGCTCATGATGCGCAAGCATCATGTCGGCGACCTGGTCGTCATCGACCGCGTCGACGATGATGCCATTCCGGTCGGCATCGTCACCGACCGCGACATCGTCGTCTCCGTCATTGCGCTCGGGCTCGATCCGGCCAGCTTGCTGGTCGGCGACATCATGACCGACGACCTGCTGACCTGCCGCGAAGACGACGACGTCTACCAGACCATCGAGCACATGCGCCTGCGCGGCATCCGCCGGGTGCCGGTCGTCAATCACAATGGCGCGCTGGTGGGCATCGTCAGTGCCGACGACCTGCTCGAATTCCTGGCCGAGGAAATGGGGGACCTGTCGCGCATCAGCGGCAGCCAGCAGGCACACGAGAAGCGCGCGCGGCACTGACAAGGCGCTCTGAACTTCGCAGACCGGCTTCGCAAAGGCCGCCGGTTCCCCGGCCCGCACCACACTAGTGCGCGGCGGCATCTCTCGTAGCGACCATCTGTTACCATCGCCGTTCGCGCGCCGCACCGGCGGCGCACGCGCGTCCACGCGCGCACAATCTGACGGGATGACATGATTTTCACAGCTTTCCAGCGCGGCCTGCCCGCGCACCTGATCGCGGGCGCGTTCGCCTTCCTGCTCGCGGGCCCCGCCGCGCTGGCCGAGGCCGCACCGCTGCCGAAGGGCGTCACCCTCGGCGCCTCGGTCGAGGGCATCACCGAATACCGGCTCGCGAATGGCTTGAAGGTGCTGTTGTTTCCCGACGCTTCGCGTCCGACCGTCACCGTGAACGTCACTTACCTGGTCGGTTCGCGCCACGAGAACTACGGCGAAACCGGCATGGCGCATTTGCTCGAGCACCTGCTGTTCAAGGGCTCGAAGAAGCATCCCGACATCACGCGCCAGTTCGCCGACCGCGGCATGGACTTCAACGGCACCACCTCGCTCGACCGCACCAATTATTACGAGGTGTTCCAGGCGACCCCCGCCAACCTCGACTGGGCCTTGCAGATGGAGGCCGACCGCATGACCAATTCGTTCATCGCGCAGAAAGACCTCGATTCGGAGATGACGGTCGTGCGCAACGAGTTCGAGAGCGGCGAGAACTCGCCGTCGAGCGTGCTGGTCAAGCGCATGCAGAGCGTCGCCTACGACTGGCACAGCTATGGCCGCGCGACCATCGGCAACCGCAGCGACATCGAGAACGTCAAGCTGGCCAACCTGCGCGCCTTCTACCGCACCTACTATCAACCCGACAATGCCGTGCTGCTGGTGGCCGGCAAGTTCGACCTCGACTCGACGCTGGCGAAGATCACCCGCCTGTTCGGGGCGATCCCGAAACCGACCCGCAAGCTGCCCCAGTTCTGGACTGTCGAACCGACCCAGGACGGCGAGCGTACGTTCGCCGTGCGGCGCCAGGGCGACGTCCAGATCGTCATGCTCGGCTACAAGGTGCCGTCGAGCCTGCACGACGACAGCGACGTGATGGCCTTTGCCTCGGCCATCCTGGGCGACGTGCCGACCGGCCGCCTGCACAAAAGCCTGGTCGAAACCGGCAAGGCCAGCCAGGTGTTTACCTTCGGCGAAACCGGTTATGCGCCGGGCCTGCAATACGTGGGCGCGATCGTCAAGAAGGGAGAGCCGATCGAGCCGGTGCGGGCTGCCCTGACCGCAGCGGTCGAAGGTTTCGGAGACAACCCGCCGACGCCCGACGAAATGGCGCGCGTGCGCCGCATCTACGAAAACGAGATGGAGCGCAGCCTGAACGACCCGCAGCGCGTCGGCGTGGCCTTGTCGGAAACCATTGCGCTGGGCGACTGGCGCCTGTACTTCACCGGCCGCGAGCGGATCAAGACGATCACCGCGCAGGAGGTGGCCGCCGCCTCGAAGCGTTACTTCAAGCGCGACAACCGCGTCACCGGCATGTTCCTGCCGGAAGACGCGCCGCAGCGCGCCGTGATTCCGCCGGCCCCGAGCGTCGAGAGCATCCTCAAGGATTTCAAGCCGAGCGCGTCGACCATGGTCGCCGAAGACTTCGCGCCGACCCAGGAAAACATCCTCAAGCGCACCCAGCTCAGCCGGGCGGGCGGCGTCAAGCTGGCGCTGTTGCCGAAGAAGAACCGCGGCGAGGCGGTGACGGTGGACCTGCGCCAGCACATGGGCGACGAAAAGAACCTGTTCGGCAAAGGCGCCATCCCCGGGCTGACGGGCGCGATGCTGGTGCGCGGCACCTCGCGTTACACGCGCGAACAGCTGGCCGACGAGTTCGACCGCCTCAAGATCGCCGGCGGCCTGACCCATTTCCAGACCACGCGCGAGCACCTGGCCGACGCCTTGCGCCTGGTCGCGCACGTGCTCAAGGAGCCAGGCTTCCCCGAGGCCGAATTCGAGCAGCTGCGGCGCCAGTCGCTGGTGGCCCTGGAAGCGGGCCGCGCCGAGCCGCAGACGCTGGCCGCACGCGCGCTGGCCCGGCATTTCGACATCTATCCGCCAGGCGACGTGCGCCACGCGAATACCCTCGACGAGGACATCGCCGAGCTGCGCGCCGCGCGCCTGGACGACCTGCGCGCCTTCCACCGCGATTTCTACGGCACGGTGCCGGCCGAGATGGCGATCGTCGGCGACTTCGATGCGGCCGCCATCGCGCCGCTGGTCGAGCAGCTGTTCGGTTCCTGGCGGGCGCCGGCGAACGTGGCTCCGGTGCTGCGCCGCCATGCCGACATCGCGCCCATCAAGAAGGCGCTCGACACGCCGGACAAGGAAAACGGTTTTTACCTGGCGCGCCTGAACCTCGACCTGAACATCGACGATCCCGACTACCCGGCGCTGATGCTGGCCAATTACATCTTCGGAGAAGGCGGCTTGCGCTCGCGCCTGATGGACCGCATCCGCCAGAAGGATGGCCTGTCATATGGCGGCGGCTCGCAGCTCGACGCGGGCGACCTCGACCGGGCAGGGGCCTTCGCCATCAGCGCCATCGCCGCGCCCCAGAACCTGCAGCGCCTCGACGCCGCGGTGCGCGAGGAGCTGGCGCGGGCGGTCAAGGACGGCTTCACTGCCGCCGAGCTGGCCGGCGCCAAATCGGGCCTGATGCAGCAGCGCCAGCAGACCCGCACCGAGGACGGGGCGGTCGCCGCCGGCTGGACCTCCTACCTGTACCGCGACCGCACCTATGCCTGGTCGCGCCAGTTCGAGGACAAGCTGGTGGCCGTGACGCTGCCCCAGTTGAATGCCGCCTTCCGCCGCGCGATCGACCCCGCCAAATTGTCGGTGGTGGTGGCGGGCGACCAGGACAAGGCGAAACAGGCGCCGGTCAAGGTGCAGGCAAGCCAACAGCGCTGATGCGAAGCCGGCACGCCGGGCGCCCCCAGGGCCCCGCAAGGGGCAAGCCCATTTGGTGATTGCGCGCCGGCCCGTTATCATGTTGCCTTTGAGCATCACAGAGCGTCATCGCGGGAGCAGCAGCACATGAAGGGAAGTATCAAGCAGGACCCGGTATCGACCGCCTTTGCCGGCAAGGTGGTACTGGTTACGGGCGCGGCGGGCGGGATCGGCCGCGCCGTGGCGCTGGCATTCGGACGCGCGGGCGCCTCGGTGGTCGTGGCCGACATCTCGGTCGACGGCGGCCACGCGACGGCGGCGACGATCGTCCAGCAGGGCGGCAAGGCACTGTTCGTGCAGGCCAACGTGACGCGCGCGCAAGAGGTCGAAGCCCTGGTCGACAAGACGGTGCACCATTACGGCCGGCTCGACTGCGCCGTCAATTGCGCGGGCGTGCAGGACGACAGCCTGCGCCTGGCCGAGATCGAGGAAGACAGTTTCGACCGCATCATGGACGTCAACGTGAAGGGCGTCTGGCTGTCGATGAAGTACCAGATCCGCCAGATGGTCAAGAGCGGCGGCGCCATCGTCAACCTGTCGTCGGCCTACGGCCAGGTCGGCGCGCCCGCCCAGTCGGTCTACGCGGCCAGCAAGCATGCGCTGGCCGGCCTGACGAAAAGCGCGGCGATCGACTATGCGAAAGACGGCATCCGCGTGAATGCGGTCTGTCCCGGCGCGGTGCGCACGCCGATGCTGGCGCGCGCGGTCGGGCGCGAACCCGGCGTCGACAAGAAACTGCGCGCGGCGCACCCGATGGGACGTTTCGCCGAACCGGGCGAGGTCGCCGACGCGGTGCTGTGGCTGTGCTCGGGCAGCTCCTCTTTCGTCACCGGCCACGAGCTGGCGGTGGACGGCGGATTCACCGCGCTCTGACTGCGCCGGGATGTAGGGTGGAGTCCCCGACTCCACGCGGAACGATGCGTCAACGCGGCGCACGCGTCAACGCGGCGCATGCTTCACGCGTGGAGTCGGGAGCGGTACGCCGCCCGCTCCACCCTACGTTCACTTCGGCCGCGGATCGCGCAGCCGCGCCGCCGGCGGCACCAGGCGCCCCGCGCGCAGTTCCTGCACGGTCAGCGCCACGGCGCGCGCCACGTTGCGCACCTCTTCCTGGAAAGCGCTGTCGCGGTCGAGCGCCTGGTGGCTTTCGGCATAGGATTCGTAATAGCCGACGAAGCGGTCGAGCTGGCCGAAGCTTCCCGAGTCGACCAGTCCCATCCAGCCCAGCCAGTCCGACAGCGAGCGGCGCGTGCCTTCGATGCCGGCGACGTCGCCATGCACCACCAGGCCGAATGCGCGCCCGGCCAGGTGTTTCGGGTAGTCCCAGCCGCCCAGTTCGATTTCCTTGGCCCTGGCCGCGTCCTTGCCCTGGGTCGAGGTCGGGTCGGGATTGCCGCCGTCGGCGCACACCAGGCGGTCGATCATGAGCTTCAGGGTCGACGGCGCCTGGTACCAGTACACCGGCGTCAGGATCACGACGCCGTGCGCCGCGACCCAGCGCTCGTAGATCTCGTTCATCCAGTCGCCGGTCTGGCGCTCGGCATGGTTCGGGTAGCAGCTGCACGGCCAGTGGCACAAGGGCATGGCGGTCGACACACAGGCCTTGCAGGGGTGGATGTGGCGGTCGTAGTCGGAGGTGAGGCGGGACAGGTCGAGCAGGTCGACCTCGACTCCCTGCGCCTCGAGCGCCTGGCGCGCCATGCTGGTCAGGCGCCAGGTCTTCGACATCTCGCCGGGGCAGGTGCCGTCGTTGCGCGCGGAGGCGTTGACGAGCAGGACGCGGCTCGGCGTGGCCGCCTCCTTTTGCCGGGCCTCGGCCGCCAGCAGGCGGTCGCGGGTGTCCTTCCATTCGATCGACAGGTCGTAATCGGGGTCGGCGAAGCCCGGGCCGGCTTTCACGGTGCGCGGCGCCTTGCGCTTGTCGCGGTAGGCCTGCCAGGCGATTTCCTCGATGCGCTCCAGTTCTCCGGCCACGGCCTCGAAGGCGGGATCGAAAAAGCCCTCCATGAATTTCTTGCGGAACGCTGCGCGATCCAGCTTGTCGGGCGCCTGCCCCTTGCGAACGGTCGTCATGCGCCCTCCAGCAGACAAAAGGACGATTATCGGCAAGGCCGGCGGGCAGGAATGTACGCTCGCGCACGCATGGCGCATAAAAAAAGCGGGCGGCGCCGATGGCGCTCGCCCGCTTCGGGTGCGGCAGGATCGTTTACTGGCCTGCGGCCGGCGCTGCAGGCGCGGCTGCGGCAGGCTGGCGCAGCGACAGGGCCCAGATGCGCGCGACGTCGGACAGGCCGCCGCCGGCTTTCACGCTCTCGAAGGTCTTGATCGCTTCGTCCTTGCGGCCGGCCTTGGCCTGGGCCGCGGCGAGTCGGATCTTCGCTTCGTCAGGCTGCTTCAGGCCGCCCTTGGCGATACCCTGCTGGATGAAGCCGATGCCCTTGTCGTACTGCCCCATCGTGACATATGCCCAGCCCAGGTTGACCAGGCCGGCGCCGTTCTTCGACTTGCTGGCCGAGGCTTCGCCGGTGGCGATGTTCTTCGCGTCGTCGGCTGCGCCCTTGTTGGCGCGGCTGCGCAGGCTGTCGTGGGCCTTGGCATTGGCGCCCTTGCCCAGCACGCCGGCGGCGTAGCCTGCATCGAGCACGTTCTTCGCTTCGGTCGGGAAGCCGTCGCGCAGCGCGGTTTCGGCCAGGTCGACGTAGTCGTCCTCGCGCATCTTCTTGGTGACGGCGTGCTGCAGGCGCAGCACCGGCAGGTAGTTGTTCTGGTCGAAGCCCGGCTTGCGGATCACGCCGACGCGGATCATCTCGCTCCACATCTCGTCGCTCGGATAGTAGGCGATCATCTTCTGGACCGCGGTTTCGTAGGCGGCATTGTCCTTGGTCTCGTTCGCGGCGCTCAGCAGCAGCTTGAGGTCTTCCTGGCTCGGGACCTTGCCGGCCTTTTCGGTGTCGGCGACGGTCTGCAGCAGCTGGGTCTTGGCGCTTGCATAGTCCTTGTTCAGGTACTGGGCGCGCACCAGCAGCGGACGCGCGGTCGTCATGTCGCCGCCCATCGATTCATAGCGCTTGAGCTGCTCGACCGCCGCCGCGTAATTCTTGGCCTTGTACGAGACGTCGGCCATCGCCAGCACCAGCTTCGGCTGCATCTCTTTCGCCTCGAAGCCCGATTGCAGCACCTGCTGGGCGGTCTTCATGAATTCCGCGTCGTTGCCGCTGGCCGAAGCGTGCACCATCTTCATGCGCGTGACGACGTAGGTTTCGTAGGGCGTCTTGTTCGGCAGGGCGTCGGCCTGGGCGATGCGGTTCTGCAGTTCGGTGAAGTTCTTGGCGCTGACCAGCGGCTGGACCTGGGCCGGATCGAACAGCTTGGCCAGCTCAGGGCGCACCGTGTTCTGCTGGGCCGCGGCAGGGGCAGCGTCTTTCTGCGCGTGGGCACTCGTCATCAGGACAGGCGCGGTGTTCAGGCCAACGGCAGCCAGCAGCAGGCAAAGGCGAGCGAGGCGGAAATGGGACATGAATGATCCTTCTTAAAAAGATGAGCGGTTGGAAATCCGCGGCATGCTGGCAGTTTTGCCAAGCTTGTGCAAACGCGCAATTCTCCCATAAATGCCGGAGAGGCAGCGGCGCAATTGTGCCGCAGGCGGCGACCGGCGGGGGCTCCGGTTACATTGCGTTACTCCAGGTAGCTGCGCTGCCGGTCCCGCATTCAGAAGCCCGGCACCGGGCAGCGGCCTTCGGCCTCGATCTCGCCCGCCAGCCAGGCGTTGACGGCGGCCAGCGCCGGCGCGGCAAAACCATAGGTCATCAGGGCAGGAGCCCCGAAATCGAGCGCCTGGTAGGGGTTCCACAGGGCCAGGTGCAGGTCCGGACGCCAGGTCGCGCGCGCCTGCGGGCCATAGCGGCGGCGCGAGGTCGAGGCCAGGATCGTGAAGCGCCCGTCCTGCGGCAGCGCGCTCCAGTCGAAAGCTTCGGGATCGGCAAAGGTCACCAGTTCCACCTCGTAGAGCTGGGCGAGCGAGGCGGCGATGCTGGCGGCCGGCACGCCGGCCTCGGAGACGCCGTCGCTGACCACATCCTGGCGCGCCACCAGGCGCACGCGCGCCCCGGCCGGCGGCCGCGTTACCGGTCCGCGCGCGCTCAGGGCGCGCCGCCATGCCTGCGCCATCAGCTCGCGGTCCTCGCGGTCGGTGCTGTAGATCGGGGCTTCGTCGGCGCCGGGAGCGTCGCCGGTCATCACGGCGGGGCTGCCCGAGGCGATGGCGGCGGCCGGGCGCGAGGGCGACGCCGCGCCGGCCGGGTAGGCCTGCGCCAGCGCGTCGAGGCGCGCCAGGCGTGCCTCGACTTGCGCCATCGGCAGCTCGCCCGAGGCGATTGCGGCGGCGATCGCGTCTATCGTCTCGGCTTGCGTCTCGCGCGAACCGATCGCCATCACCATGTCGGCGCCGGCGACCAGCGCGCGCACCGCGGCCTGGCCGGCGCCGTAGCGGTGCGCGATCGCGTGCATGTCCATGCCGTCGGTGATGATCACGCCCTGGTAGTTCCAGCCTTCGCGCAGGATGCCGGTCAGGATGGCGCGCGACATCGTGGCCGGGTATTCGGCGTCCAGCGCCGGGTAGACGATGTGCGCGGTCATCATGGCCGGCGCCGGCCGCTCGCCCTGGGCCGCCATGCGGAAGGGCGCGAACTCGAAGCGTTCCAGTTCCTCGAGCGGCTTGTCGACGGTCGGCAGGTCGCGGTGCGAGTCGACGTGGGTGTCGCCGTGGCCGGGGAAGTGCTTGACGCAGCAGGCCACGCCTTCAGGCTCGCTGCCTTCCATCCAGGCCAGCGCGATGCGCGTGGCGGTGCCGGGGTCGGCGCCGAACGAACGCTCGGCGATCACGGGATTGTCCGGGTTGTTGTTCAGGTCGAGCACCGGCGCGAAATTCCAGTTGAAGCCGAGCGAACGCACCGCGCGCGCCACCGCCGCGCCGACGGCGCGCGCGAGCAGCGGATCGTTGGCCGCGCCCAGCGCCATCGCCGACGGCGGTGCCGGCACCCAGGTCGAGCGCACCACGGCGCCGCCTTCCTGGTCGAGGGCGATCAGGGCATGCTCTCCCATCGCGGCGCGCAGGGCGCCGGTCAAGCGGGTCAGCTGGGCCGCGTCCGTCATGTTCTGGCGGAACAGGCAGGCGCCGCGCACCCGGTTGTCAACCAGGAAGGCGGTCGTGTCCTCGTCCAGTTCGGTGCCGAACAGGCGCACCATGATCAGCTGGCCGGCGATTTTTTTCAGGTCGTCATGCGGTTCGTTCATGTTGCGCTTTTCAGTACTCGGTTAATTGGTCTTCGTGACTTTGCTCAGGTGGCGCGGGCGGTCCGGGTCGAGCCCGCGCGCTTTCGACAGCTGCGCGGCCATGACATAGAAGGCCTGGATCGCGACGATCGGATCGAGGTCCGGCGTGGCCGCCACCGGCAGCGTCAGGTCGCGCTCGGCGATGTCCTCGGGCGCTGCCAGCAGCACCCGCGCGCCGCGCCCGCGCATCTCCGTCGCCAGCGCCACCAGGCTGGCCTGGGCCGGGCCGCGGGTCGCGAAGATCAGGAGCGGATAGCCGTCCTCGATCAGCGCCATCGGGCCGTGCTTGATCTCGGCGCCGGAGAAGGCCTCGGCCTGCAGGGCCGAGGTTTCCTTGAATTTTAACGCAGCCTCGAGCGCGACCGGGAAACTGATGCCGCGGCCGACGACCATGATGTTGCGGGCCGGGGCCAGCACCTCGATGGCGGCCGACCAGTCTACCTGGCTTGCTGCGCGCAGGTCGTCCGGCAGGGCGGCCAGGCCGGCCTTCAGTTCGGCGTCGTTCTGCCATTCGGCGACCAGGCGCGCGCCGGCCACCAGGCTGGTGATGAAGCTCTTGGTCGCGGCCACGCTCTGCTCTTTGCCGGCGTGCAGCGGCATGGCCCAGTTGGCCGTTTGCGCCAGCGGCGATTCGGTATCGTTCACCAGCGCCACGGTGGTGGCGCCGCCGTCGCGGAAGTAGCGGATCGGCTCGACCACGTCCGGGCTCTGGCCCGATTGCGAGATCGAGATCGCCAGCGTGTCGCGCGTCGCCAGCGGCGATTTGTAGAGCGTGATGAGCGACATCGGCAGCGAGGTGACGAGGCGTCCCATGCGCGACATGATCAGGTAGGCGACATAGCTCGACGCGTGGTCGGAGCTGCCGCGCGCGACGGTGACGGCGCTGTTGAAGTTGGTCGACCGCAGCGCGCGCCCGAGTTCGGCGTAGCGCTCCACGTCCCGGGACAGTTGCAGGGCGACGCAGTCCCCGGCAGACATGGCTTCCTGCATCATGAGCGAGGTCGCAGCCTGGCTCGCAGTCGGGGTCACATTCACATTCACAGCGCTTCTCCTTCGATATAGACAGCTTTGATATTCAGTTCGCGGTCGAGGACCACGATGTCGGCGTGACAGCCTGGCGCCAGGCGCCCGCGCCGGGTTTCGCCGAGGTAGTCGGCGGCGTTGGTCGAGACGCGGCGCGAGGCATCGGCCAGCGGCAGGCCGATCTTGACCAGGTTGCGCAGTGCGCCGTCCATGGTCAGCGTCGAGCCGGCCAGGGTGCCATCAAGCAGGCGCACGCCGCCCATGCATTTGTGGACGGTCTGGCGCCCCAGCATGTACTCGCCGTCGGGCATGCCGGCGGCGGCGGTCGAGTCGGTCACGCAGAACAGGTGCGGAATCGAACGCAGCGCCACCTTGATCGCGCCCGGATGCACGTGCAGCAGGTCGGGGATGATCTCGGCGTACTGCGCATGCGCCAGCGCCGCGCCGACCATGCCCGGCTCGCGGTGGTGCAGGCCCGGCATCGCGTTGAACAGGTGGGTGAAGCCGGCCGCGCCGTGCTCCAGCGCGGCCAGGCCGTCCTCGTAGGAGCCGCTGGTGTGGCCGACCTGGACCCGGATGCCGGCGTCCGACAGGGCGCGCACCAGTTCCAGGTGGCCGTGGATCTCCGGCGCCACCGTGATCACGCGCATCGGCGCCAGGCGGCCGTAGGCTTCCACCTCGGCGAGCGTCGCTTCCTTCGCGAAGGGCGGCTGGGCGCCCAGCTTGGCCGAGTTGATGTACGGGCCTTCCAGGTGCACGCCGAGGATGCGCGCCTCGTGCTTGCCGCGCGACTGGCAGGCCGCGCCGATGGCGCCGAGCGCGCGCTCGATGTCCTGCGGCGGCGCGGTCATGGTGGTGGCCAGCAGGCTGGTGGTGCCGTGTTTGGCGTGCAGGGCGGCGATGACGTGCGGCGCGTCGCCGCCTTCCATCATGTCGCGGCCGGCGCCGCCGTGCACGTGCACGTCGATGAAGCCGGGCAGGATGTAATCGTCGCCGTTGGCGTCCGGGTCGGACGGGCTGCCGTCGATGGCGTCGATGGTCGCATTGAAGTGCAGCTCGCCGCGGATCCAGCCGTCGGGCGTGAGGATGTTGCCTTTCATCGGGCCATTCCTTGCAGGTGTCGTTCGATCATGAGGAGGGCGCCGCGCGCCGAGTCGCCCTGCGGCGCCAGGCAGCGGGCCCGCGTTGCCGGCGGCAGCCAGGCCAGCAGCACTTCGCCGAGCCCGCCGCACAAGGCGAGGGGCAGGGTGTGGCTGCGGTCGAGGGCGTCGGCAATCGCCGCCACTTCCTGTCCGGCGTGTTCGAGGATGGCGCGCGCGACCGGGTCGGTGCCGGCATGCAGCACGGCGAAGCGCGCCAGGCCTGCGTAGGCGGTCTGGTTGGCGCGCCCGAGCCAGATCTGGACGGCGTCGCGGTTGCCGCCGCATTCGGCGATGACCTCGCGCGCAAAGGCGCCGCCTTCGACGCGGCCGTCGAGCACCTGCTCGATGTGGTTCAGCGCGCGCAGTCCCATCCAGGCGCCGCTCGCTTCGTCGCCGGCCGGGAAGCCCCAGCCGCCGACTTCCACCTTGCTGCCGTCGGCCAGCATCGCCTCGCCGACGCTGCCGGTGCCGATGGCGACGATGGCGCCCGGCTTGCCGCCGTGCGCGCCCATCAGGGTGGTGAAGCCGTCCGTGTCGAGCACGAGCGCCGCGAAACCGGGATCGGCGGCCACGAATTGCGCCGCCCAGTCCTTGTTGTGGACGCCGGCCAGGCCGAGGCCGATCGCCATCGAGGACAGGGGAGGGGAGCCGATGTCGGCGAGCGCGCAGGCTTCGCCGATGGCGCCGAGGATGGTGGTCCAGGCATTTGCGATGCCATGGGAGAGGCCGGAAGGACCGGCGCTGGCCTGGGCCAGTTCTTCGCCGCTGGGACGCGCCAGGCGCACACGGGTGCCGGTGCCGCCGCCGTCGACGCCGATGAGGTATTCGATCATGGGATGAAATGGGTGCCGGAAGGGGTCAGGGCACTATAGGGAGGCGGTCCCGGCTTGTCAACAGGTATTTAAGTGGTATTGTAGATTATGGAAATTGGTATTGCTGGAATCGGCGTTAGCAAGCCCATCTCAACTTGACCGACTTGCTAACGCCGTACCGCGTGGGCAGTGGGGATGGCTACATGCCGTCACCACAAAAGCCCCCCCGACAAGCAAGGTCAGTTCGCCTGGCGCCGGCCGCCGCGCTCGACCAGCACCAGCTCGTCGCGGCCTGCGCCCTCGCGCACCAGGTTCACCGTCGCGCTGCCGGGGCCGCGCACGTTGATGTCGCTCTGGCGCACGGTCAGGCCGCGCGCCTGCAGGGTGCCGGAGCCGGCCAGCTCGGCGTCGATGCGGTCGGCGCGGCCTTCCAGGCGGGCGTTGCCGGGGCCGCGCATCTTGAGCATGACGCGCTTGCCGTCGACCGCGGCCGACAGGTCGCCCGAGCCGTGCAGCGAGGCGTCGAGCGTGTCCGTGACCTTTTCCAGCGCCACGTCGCCCGGGCCGGTGCTGTTGATCAGGGCGCGCTTCACGGTCAGGCGTTCGGCCTCGAGCTCGCCAGATCCCCTGAGTTCGGCGCGCAGTTCGTCGGCGCTGCCGGACAGCGTCGCATTGCCGGGGCCGCTCATGCGCAGGACGGCACGGCCTGTTTGCAGGCCGCGTGCGTCGAGGTCGCCCGAGCCGTGCACTTCCGCTTCGAACTGGCCGATGGCGCCGGCGACGCAGAGGTTGCCGGGCCCGCGCTGCAGGCCCCCGAATTTGTCGACATTCAGGCCGCAGCCGTCGAAGTCGCCCGAACCGGTGACTTCGGCGCGCAGTTCGCGGGCGCTGCCGCGCAGGCGCGCGTTGCCCGGGCCGCTCATCTGGACCACGGCGCGCGCGACGCGCAGTTCGTCGACCTCGACGTCGCCCGAGCCGGAGATGCGGGCCGCCAGGTCGTTCCCGATCGAACCCATGCGCACGTCGCCGGGGCCCGACATCGCCAGCTCGACATTCGCCGCCTTCACGCCACGCAGTTCGAGGTCGCCGCTGCCGCTGCTGCTCACGCGCAGCTCGCGCACGGCGCCGCGGGCGCGGATGTCGCCGGGGCCTTGCGAGGCCAGCACGAAGCGTTCCCCGCCGACCGACTCGAGCTCGACATCGCCGCTGCCGCTGCTCGACAGGCGCGTCAGGCCGCTGGCGGCGATGCGCACGACCACCGGACGCTCGTCGCGCTTGCCGAAGTGGAAGGAAAAGCCGGAACGCGAACGCTGGCGCACGATCAGCGTGCCGCCGCGCACTTCGCTTTCGATCTCGGCCAATTGCTTCGGCTCACCCGACAGTTCCAGGCGCGGCGCGCCTTCGCTGACGACCACGCGGAAAGGGCCGGCCAGTTCGATGGCGTTGAAGGCAGCCACCTTGCGCTGGTCGACGGTGATCCCCTGGCGCGTTTCCGGGGCGCGCTCCTCGGCGGTCACACCTTGCATGCTAGCGACGCCTACGCAGACCAGGAGGGCGCCGATGGCGGTGTGCTTGATTCGGGTATTCATGAGTGTCCTCGTTGTTGTTGTGTAATCGGGAAACTGCACGATAAGGCAAAGGACAAGGCCGTGGAGCCGGCAAACGATGGACGTGCAAAATCGCGGTATCAACAGTCGCAGAAGGGGACTGAACGGCGGCCGGGTTCATTCCTGGGCCAGGCTGCGACGATGCGCGAGGCGTCGCTTCGGAGCAACAGTCGCGCTTGGCCATCGCCACGTCCGGCGGCATCCCGCCACGCCGCCACGCTGCCGGCCGCGGCTGCAAGTGTCATAATGCGCAGGTCAAGTGAGGAGGATTCAGTGATTCGTTACATGGGCACGCGCAAGAATGGCGACGGCGCCACCGTCTACGTGTTTATCGTGAACGGCCTCGAAAAGGAGGTCCGCGAGCACGCGCTCAAGCAGCATCCCGGCTGCTATGAAGCCTTGCCGGCCTCCGCCAAGGCGAAGATCGCCGCCAACCGCGACTGGCTGTCGAAGCTGTGATCGCGCGCGCCGCGGCGGTCAGCCTGCTGGCGCTGGCCTGCGCCGGTGCCAGCGTGCAAGCCTACGCTGCGCCCTCGACCTTCGCGCCCGTCGTCGGCAGTGCGCTGCTGTGCCGCAGCCAGCTGGACAAGTCCTATTTCCATTCCTTTCTCGCGACCGCCTTCGGCCCCGCCTACAAGCGGGAGGGCGGGGCGCACTGGTTCAAGACCGAGGCCACGCTGTGGGGCAAACCCGTGCGCGAGGTGCTGGTCAGCGACGATAGCAATCCGATCGTGTTCATCGCCGCCGTGGTCGACGCGCAGCCGGAAGAACTCGAGGAAGCAGTGCGCGCCGGCGCCGGCCTGCGCCACCTGCCCGCCGACGGGTCGCGCTTTCCTTTGAGGGTATCGAACCCGGGCAGCGTCATCGCTTATCACAATGGCAAATCCAAAATATACTGCGCGAGGTACAAACCCTTGCCGCCCTCCCGCTAGCTTTTCATGTACACCAATTACTTCAGCCTGAAACAGGCCCCGTTCTCGATCGCGCCCGATCCGCGCTACCTGTTCATGAGCGAGCGCCACCGCGAGGCGCTGGCGCACCTGCTGTACGGCATCAATAGCGGCGGTGGCTTTGTGCTCCTGACGGGCGAGATCGGCGCCGGCAAGACCACGGTCTGCCGTTGCTTCATCGAGCAAATCCCCGACAATTGCCGGCTCGCCTATATCTTCAATCCGAAGCTGACCGTCGGCGAGCTGCTGCAATCGGTGTGCGAGGAATTCCGCATCGCGGCGCCTGGCGGGCAGGGCGGGGTGAAGGGCTATGTCGACGCCATCAATGCGTATTTGCTGGCATCTCACGCCCAGGGCAACAACAACGTGCTCGTCATCGACGAGGCGCAGAACCTGTCGGCGGACGTGCTCGAACAGCTGCGCCTGCTGACCAACCTGGAGACCAGCGAGCGCAAGCTCTTGCAGATCATCCTGATCGGCCAGCCCGAACTGCGCACGATGCTGGCGCGCCCCGAGCTCGAGCAACTGGCCCAGCGGGTGATCGCGCGCTACCACCTGGGACCCTTGTCGGAGGCGGAAACGGGCGCCTATATCGCGCACCGGATGGCGGTCGCGGGCGCCCAGGGCGCGCCGGTATTTCCGGATGCGGTGGTGCCGCTGGTGCACCGCATCAGCGGCGGCGTGCCGCGCCGCATCAACCTGTTGTGCGACCGCGCGCTGCTGGGCGCCTATGTGGAAAACAGGCGCGAGGCGACGCCGAAGATCGTACGCACTGCCGCAGCCGAAGTGTTCGCGGGCGAACGCCTGCCGGCGCGCGCGGCGCGCTGGCCGCTGGTGGCCGGCGGCGTCCTCGCCGGAGCAGCCTTGAGCGCGGCGGCCGCCTGGCAGGTGCTGCCGCATGGCGCGGCGCCTGCCGCCAAGCTGCAGGCGCCGCCGCCGGCAGCCGCACCGGCCGCCAAGGGTGTGCCGGTTGCCGCAGCCAAGCCGGCGTCGGCTACGCAGGCGGTGCTGCCGCTGGGACGGACCGATGAGGCGGCGGCGCTGCGCACGCTGGCCACGCATTGGGGCCGCGCGCTCCCCGCGGGCGAGCCTTGCCGGATCGCCTACCGGATCGACCTGCGCTGCCACCAGGGCCGCGGCGGCATCTACGAATTGCGCCAGCTCGACCGCCCGGCCGTGATCACGCTGCGCGAAGGCGCGGCCACGCGCTACGCGGTGCTGGTCGGCATGGACGAGCAGGGCGTGACGATCGACACCGGCAGCCGGCGCGAGCGGGTCGAACTGGCCGTGCTGGCGCCGCGTTTCACAGGCGAGTACACGACTTACTGGAAGATGCCGCGCAGCTTCCGCGAGCAGCTGGCGCTGGGCGACCAGGGGCCGGACGTGGACTGGATCGCCGCCAGCCTGGCCAGTCTCGGCGGAACGCCGGCGCCGGCATCGCGCCAGATCTTCGACGCGCGCACCCAGGGCCTGCTGCGCAGTTTCCAGCAGCGGCAAGGCTTGACCGCGGACGGCGTGGCCGGCCCGCGTACCTATATCCGCCTCAACCAGCTGACCGGCGTCGAGGAGCCGCGCCTGCTCGCCGCCGCCGGGACGGGACAATAAGATGTCGTACATTCTCGAAGCACTGAAAAAGGCGCAAGCCGAACGCCAACTGGGCCACGCGCCGGACATCCATACGCCGGCGCCGGCCGCGCTGCCGGCGAGCGCGGCGCGCACCAGGCGCCTGCCGCTGTGGATAGGGCTCGGGACCGGCCTGCTGGTGGCCGCAGTCGCCGGCGTGCTGGCCTGGCGCAGCAATGCACCGGCGCCTGCCGGCACAGCGCCTGCCGTGCCGGCCCAGGCAGATCGCGGCAGCCCCGTTGCGCCGCCGGCGCCGCCGCTTGCGGCAGCGCCGACTGCGCCGGCAGTGGTGCCGGACCAGCCCGAGGCTGCGCCAGCCGCGCCGCCGCTTGCCCGCAAGAAGGAGCCGGCTGCCGAGCCGGCACCGGCGGTGGCCAAGGCTGCGCCGCCGCCAAGGCCCGCGCAGCCGCCAAGGCCCGCGCCGCCGCCAAGGCGCGCGCCCGCGCCCGCCGTGGCCGTGGCGGAGACGCCGCCACAAGCGGTTTATTTGCCGGCTCCGGCGCCGGCTCCGGCCCGCGCCGCCGAGCCTGCGCCCGCGGCCCGCGCGCCCGATCCGCTGGCCGAGGAAAGCCTGCGCACGCTGCAGCAGTTGCCCGAATCGGTCCAGCGCGAGGTGCCGAAGGTGGCCGTCGGCGGCTATATCTATTCGCCGAATCCGGCCGATCGGCTGCTGCTGGTCGACAAGATGCTGCGCCGCGAGGGCGAGGAACTGGCGCCGGGCCTGGTCCTGGAGCGCCTGATGCCGAAGTATGCGGTGATGAACTACCGGGGCACCCGTTACCGTGTCGCTTACTGATTCCCGCATAGGCTGGGCCGGTCCGGTGCTGGCCGTGGTCGGCTGGTCGGGCAGCGGCAAGACGACGCTGCTCGAATTCCTGGTGGGCCAGCTGGCCGCGCGCGGGCTGCGCGTCAACGTCGTCAAGCACAGCCACCACGACATCGAACTCGAGCCGCCGCACAAGGACAGCGCGCGCCTGCGCACGGCCGGGGCGGCCGAGGTGCTGATCGCCTCGCCCTACCGCTACGCCATCCTGCGCGAGCTGCGCGGGGAGCGCGAGCCGCCGCTGGCCGAGCAGCTCGCGCGCCTGGCGCCAGCCGACCTGACGCTGGTCGAGGGCTATAAATGGGAGCCCTTGCCCAAGCTCGAGGTGTTCCGCCCGGCGCTCGGGCGCGCGCCGCTCTACCCGGAGGATCCGCTGGTGGTGGCGGTCGCGTCGGACGCGCCCCTGTCCATGCCGGCCGCGGGAAACCCGCTGCGGCTGGACCTGAATAGGCCCGAGGAGGTGTTGACCTGGCTCATCGAATGGGTGGAACGGAAAGCTCAAGTTCCTGGAAATCCTGCCGATAACGGAGGATAACCCTCATCAGGAGACCGAAATGGATGTCGCCGGTATCGCCAAGTTGTCCACCACGATTGCCGAAACGGGCAACAAGCAGGAAGTGGCACTGACCATGCTCAAGAAACAGCAGGACATGCAGAAATCGATGGCGACCCAGCTGCTCGACGCCGTGCCGGCGCCGCAGCCGGTGCAGAACCTGCCTGCCCACCTCGGCAACACGATCAATACCACCGCCTGAGCCTTGCCCCGAACGCCGTTCGGTAGGGTGGACTCCCGAGTCCACGCGTTTGCGGCCCATCGACATGTCTGGACGTAAACGAAGCGCGGCGCCTCACGGCGCCGCGGAACGCTACCCTGCAGAACTCAATGGAAAGCGCGCAAGACGCGTTCTTCGCCGCTCAGGTCGGCATACCGCTCGTTGGCCAGGCGTGTCGCTTCCATCATGCGATTGAGCTGGGCGTCTTCGAAGCGTTCGAGTTCTTCGTTGGCCGCGTTGAGCGCCATGGCGAGCTTGGCGCGCGCGTTCTGGTACAGGACGCTGGTGTACTGATCGGTGTTCTTCAGCAGTTCTTCCGCGTTCTCGATCACGAGGCGCAGATCGCCGATCAGCCGTTCCTGGGTTTGCGGGTTATCTTGCGGGGTTTCCATTGCCGTCACCTCGAGCCGGTTGGTCACGTCTTAAAATGTAAACAAGGACCACCGGTCGCGTTTGTCTGCGCGCAAACGTGTGCCGTAGAGGCCGGCAGTCCCGCCTACTGCACGGAGATCCGCACGTCGCCCACGCTGACAGTCTGTCCGCTGCGAATCTTTGCGGTCTTGCGCAGTTCCTGCTTGCCATCGACCGACACCGCGCCGCTGGCCACCATGATCTTGCCGGCGCCGCCGCTGTCGCACAAGCCGACCAGTTTCAACAGCTGGTTGAGCTCGACGAACTCGGATGTCAGTTCGAAAGTTGTCTTTTGCATACTATCCTCGGGAAAAATTATAGGGCGCACGGTTGGCCTCGCATGGCGCCGAAGGGAGGCCGGCCGTGGGGCGCATCCCTGCGGCTCAGGCCGGGTCCGGCCGCGTCATGTCGATCGGAACGATCCATTGATCGAACTGTTCGGCGCTGACCTGGCCCGATTGCAGGGCCGCTTCACGCAGCGTGATGCCTTCGTGCTGCGCATGCTTGGCAATCTGCGCGGCGCGATCATACCCGATGTGGGGCGCCAGCGCGGTCACCAGCATCAGCGAGCGTTCCATCAGCTCGGCGATGCGCGCATGGTTCGGCTCGATGCCCCTGGCGCAGTGCTCCTCGAAGGAGCGCATGCCGTCGGCCAGCAGGCGCGCGCTTTGCAGGAAGTTGTGGGCGATCATCGGCTTGAACACGTTCAGCTCGAAGTTGCCCTGCGAAGCGCCCACGCTCAGGGCAACGTCGTTGCCGAACACCTGGCAGCACAGCATCGTCAGCGCTTCGCACTGGGTCGGATTGACCTTGCCCGGCATGATCGAGCTGCCCGGCTCGTTTTCCGGGATCGTGATTTCGCCCAGGCCCGAACGGGGGCCGGAAGCCATCCAGCGCACGTCGTTGGCGATCTTCATGAGCGCCGCCGCCAGCGTCTTGAGGGCGCCATGGCTGGTCACCAGCGCCTCGTGCCCGGCCAGGGCCGCGAATTTGTTGGGCGCCGTCTTGAAGGCCAGGCCGGTGCGCGAGCCGAGTTCGGCGGCGATGCGCGGCGCAAAATCCGGGTGGGCGTTGAGGCCGGTGCCGACCGCCGTGCCGCCTGCCGCCAGCAGCAAGAGGCCAGGCAGGGAAGACTTGATCGCGCTTTCCGCGAACTCGAGCTGGGCGACGTAGCCGGAAAATTCCTGGCCCAGCGTCAGCGGCGTGGCGTCCTGCAGGTGGGTGCGGCCGATCTTGACGATGTCTTCGAAGTCGCGCGACTTGACCAGCAAGGTGCTGCGCAGGCGTGCCAGCGCGGGCAGCAGGTCTTTCGAGACCGCCAGGGCTGCCGCCACGTGCATGGCGGTGGGGAAGATGTCGTTCGACGACTGTCCCATGTTGACGTGGTCGTTCGGGTGCAGCAGGCGCGCCTCGCCCCGTTCTCCGCCGAGCAGCTCGGAGGCGCGGTTGGCCAGCACCTCGTTCATGTTCATGTTGCTCTGGGTGCCAGAGCCGGTCTGCCACACGGCCAGCGGGAACTCGTCCGGATGGCGGCCGTCGAGCACCTCGTCGGCGGCGGCGATGATGGCGTCGGCCTTGTCGCGTGGCAGCTTGCCGAGCGAGCGGTTGACGGCGGCGGCCGCGCGCTTGACCTGGGCCAGCGCGGCCACCAGTTCCGGCGCCATCTTCTCGGTCGAGATGTGGAAGTGGTGCAGGGAACGCTGGGTCTGCGCACCCCACAGGTGCTCGGCCGGCACCTCGATCGGGCCGAAACTGTCTTTCTCTGTCCGCTTATCCATGGGCTTGTCCTGTTTATTTATTTGGGTCCGGAGCTAAAGAGTGTAGCCCAACACCCGTTAATGACGCTTAGGCTACACATTTTCCTTCCATGGCAAACCGCGCTTCCCACATCTGCTCCAGCCTGCTGTTCGCCTGTGCGATGGGGACGGCCGACGCCGCCGAACTGGGCGAGGCCCAGTTGCGCTCCCACATCGGCCAGCCGCTCGCTGCCAGCGTCGAGCTGACCATGCTCGAGGATGCGGCGGCGCCGGTCGGCGTGCGGCTGGCCCACCCCGACGTCTACCGCGGTGCCAACATCGCCATGCCCGCGGTCCTGGCCAACCTGGATGTGGTTGTGACGCGCCAGGGTGGCCGTCAGTTCCTGCATCTGAGGACGCTCAAACCGGTCGAAAGCCCCCACCTGCACGTCTACCTCGAATTGCTCGACGGCGGCCGGCGCACGGTGCGCCTGGTGACGCTGTGGCTGACGCCTGACCCGAACCCGGCGCCGCCGCTGGCCACCGCGCCGGCGCCGGCCGCGGAGGCCCTGCCACCCAAGGCCGTTCCCGCGGCGCGTCCTGCCGCCGCCTTGAACGACGGAGAAGAATACGTGGAGGCGGGCGCACGCCGGGCGCCTGCGCCGCTGCGTCAACCTCCCGTGCTGCCGCGGGCCGCGCCGGCCAGGCCGCTGCACGCCAGGAAAGCGCCAGCAGTGCCGCCCGTGGCACACGCGGCAGCGGTGGCAACTCCCGCAGCGCAACAGGCGCCCGCCGCCTGCGCCGCCCAGCCCGCCGCCGCCCAGCTCGAGGCGTGCAGCGTGCTGGGCGAGAAGAATGCCGCGCTGCGCCAGGAGCTCGGCCAGCTCGAAGCGAAAGTGCAGCATTTACAGATGGCGGCCGGCGCCGCGCCGCAGGCCGCGCCCGCGCCCAGGGGCGCCCCGCGCATCCTGAAGGCCAAGAAAACGCCGCCGCCCGAGCCGGACACGCCCTGGGAATGGATCGTCGCAGCCGTCGCGGCCTGCCTCGCGCTGGCAGGCTTGGCGCTCGCCCTGTTGCGCCGGCGCCGGCGCTCGACCTTCGGCAAGATCCCGAAAGAACACAAGCCGGCCAGGCTGCCGAAAGCAGGGGAGGAGTCCGGTGCTGCGCCGAAACCGAACTTCATGGCGGCCGTGAAGGCGCGCGTGATGCCGGGCAGCCGGAAAGCCGCATCGCCGGAGCCGGTCGAACCCGCCCTGGAAAGCGCCGGCGACTAGCGCCAGGGGCGCGCACGAATCAGTCCACACGAGTTAAAAATTTGATATATACTGGCTTCGTTGGTTGTCAAAACCACAAAACGGAACAGAGGCCGGCGCAGCCACCACCGATAGCGTGGCGCGGGTACCGGAAGTACGTCGCAAGATGCCTGTTTCCGGAAGCGGTCACGTGTGCCAACAGCGGCAACGGACGCCGGATGCAACCGGCAAAGAGGCGACACCAGTTATCTGGTGTTGCTCTCCGAATTCATGTGGCGGGCCTGGGGCCCGTCGCAGCACCAAGGCGCCTGCGGGCGCCTTTTTGTTTGCGCGCCGATGTCGCACGCCATAAAAAAGCGCCCGCAGGCGCTTTTTTCGATTCGGGGCAGGGCAGCTCAGTGCGCACGCATCGCGCGGTCCAGCTGGCCCATCCATGGTTCGGTGGCGTCGCGCACGGCGCGGTCATTGGCCATGATCTGCTTGAGCAGGTCGATCTTGCGCAGGCGGCGGGCGCCCTCGAGCGCCGGCACGCCGGTCGCGGCCGCCGCTGCCTGTGCCGCGCATTGCGCTTGCAGGCTGTCGAAACCGATCCAGTCCTCCGATTGCGCTGCCGCGGCCATCTTGCCGGTCAAGCCAGCAATATTTTCGTACATCGAGAGCACTTCGTTGGAGGTCATGGCAGCACCGCTGTAATTTTTTTTCGGCCGGATTACCGGTTGTCCTCCTTTTACGGCAGCGCTTTCGCGAACTTTAGGGCTTTTCGTAAAAATAATCGAAAATTTTTTCCGGTCCCGGAAAGCCGCTGCGCCGGCGCCATCGCAGCCGTCGCTGCCGCCCTGTCCATGCACCACGCATACTGCCGGGATTCTGCAGTCCAGCGCGATTTTCTGCTGTTCGTCGCATTCCGGCCAGGGCGGCCCGGCGCTTCTCCTACAGTGCGTGCTGGGTCGCTGCGCCGCAGGCGGCGCCAATACAAGAACAGAGAGAGGACACCATGAGAGACCACTGCGCATCGCCGGCAAGGCTGGCGCTGGCCGCCGCCCTGGCGCTGGGCGCCGTGCTGGCGCCGGCGGCGGCCTGGGCCGAAGCCCCGTTTTCCTTCGCCGCCACCCCCGGCAAGCTTCCCAAGGACATCGTTCCCCTGCTGTACGACGCCCACCTGGTGCCGGATATGGCCGACGACAGCTTCAGCGGCCTGCAGCAGGTCGAGATCGAGGTCCTGCGCGCCACGCAGCGCATCGTGCTCAACGCGGCCAACCTGAGCATCGACCAGGCCACGCTGTCGCGCCGCGGCAAGGCGCCGCAAACGCTCACGCCCATCCTCGACGCCCGGCAGGAAACCCTCAGCTTCGAACTCGACGCGCCGCTGGCGCCGGGACGCTACACCCTGGCGCTGCGCTTCCGTGGCCGGATCAACCGCGAGGGGCGCGGCCTGTTCCAGGTGCCCTACAAGGCGGGCGGGGCGGACAAGAAGCTGGTCGCCACCACGATGGAACCGTCGGACGCGCGCCGCATGCTGCCGACCTGGGACGAGCCGGCCTTCCGTGCCCGCTTCAAGCTGACCGTCGACCTGCCCGCCAGCTTCAAGGCCTACTCGAACACGCCGGTCGAGAGGCAGGAAAAGCTGCCCGGCGGCCTGCAGCGCATCGCGTTCGCCCCGACCCCGAAGATGCCGAGCTACCTGGTGGTGCTGGTGGCGGGCGAAATGGAACGCGTCGCGGCGCGCCAGGACGGGGTCGAGATCGGCATCGTCACCACCGCCGGCAAGCTCGGCTCGACCGCCTTTCCGCTGGCGGCCACCCGCGACCTGCTGCGCTACTACAACAATTACTTCGGCCTGCCGTATCCGCTCGCCAAGCTCGACCAGATCGCGATTCCCGGCGGCTTCAACGGCGCGATGGAGAACTGGGGCGCCATCGTCTACAACGAGGCGACCCTCTTGTATGACCCGAAAACGAGCCCGGAAGACGTCAAGAAACTCACCTTCGAGGTGAATGCGCACGAAGTCGCGCACCAGTGGTTCGGCAACCTGGTGACGATGGCCTGGTGGGACAATCTCTGGCTCAACGAGGGCTTTGCTTCCTGGATGGCCGCGAAAGCCACCGAACGCTTCCACCCCGAGTGGCGTCCTCACCTCGATGGCATCGTCGAACGCGAGAGCGTGCTGAACCTCGATGCGCGCAAGACCACCCACCCGATCCAGATGCGCGTCGACAACGAGGAGCAGGCAGCAGCCGCTTTCGACGCCATTACCTATGTCAAGGGGCAGGGCTTCCTGCGCATGCTGGAAAACTATGTTGGCGAATCGAAGTTCCGCAAGGGCATCCGGGCCTACATGGCCAGGCACCAGTACTCGAACACCACCTCGGCCGACCTGTGGGCGGCGCTCGAGGCTGCCTCCGGCAAGCCGGTCGGAAAACTGGCGGCCGACTGGACCACCCAGCCCGGCTTCCCCTTGATCAGCGTGGCGCAGGCCTGCGAGGACGGCAAGCGCAAGGTCACGCTGTCGCAGGAGCAGTACCGCGTGGACGAGCCGGCGGCCGAGGAGCGCCTGTGGAGCGTGCCGCTGCAGGTCGGCACCGTCAACGGCCGCGCCTGGACCACCTTGCTGGCGACCCGCAGCACGACAATCACCCAGGGCAGCTGCGAGGGCACGCTGGTGGTCGACCCGGACAGCGTCGGCTTCTACCGGATCCAGTACGACCGCGCCAGTTTCGATGCGCTGGCAGCCAACGCCGCCCAGCTGCCGGACCCGACCCGCCTGAAGCTCCTGCTCGACGCCTGGAGCCTGGTCGCGGCCGGACGCACGCCGCTGGCCAGCTACCTGGACCTGGTGGCGAAATACGGCGACGAGCCGCGCCTGGCCGTCTGGGAATCGATCCTGTCGAACCTCGGTACGCTGGAGAAGCTGGCGCGCGGCGAGCCGGAAAGCGCGCTGATCCGGCGTTTCGTGACCGGCTTCGTGCAGCCCCGGTTCGACCAGCTCGGCTGGGACGAGCGGCCGGGCGAGACGATCGAGGAGCGCCGCCTGCGCCCCTTGCTGGCCGGCGCGCTGGCAAGTGCCGGCGACGAACGGGCCATCGCCGAGGCGCGCAGGCGCTTTGCGCGCCTCGGTCTTGGCGACAATGCCGGCAAAGCGGGCGAGCCGCCAGCGGGCGGTCCGGAAATGCGCGACTTTGCCCTCAACACGGCCGGCCGCTACGCCGACGCCGCCACCTACGCTGCGCTCGGCCGTGCATTCGCTGCCGCCACGACCGACGAGGAGCGCTACCGGATCGCCGGCGCCATGACGCTCGCGCAAGACCCGGCGCTGGCGGCGCGCACCCTCGAACTGGCCCTGTCGCCGCAGATGCCGGCCAACCTGTCCGGCCACATCGTCGCCGGCGTCGGGCGTCAGCATCCGGACCAGGCCTGGGCCTTTGCCGTGGCCAACCGCGCCGCGCTGGTCGCCAGCAGCGACGCGGTGGCGCGCAACCGCGCGCTGGCCGGCGTGGTCGCCGCCTCCTCGGAGGTGCGCCATGCGGATATGATGGAACACTACGTGGCCCAGAACTTCGGCCCCGATGCGCTGGTCGAAGCCCAGCGCATCGGCAACGGCATCCGCGTACGCGCCGCGCAAAAGGCGCGCCTGCTGCCCCAGGTGCGCGCCGCGCTGGCGCATCCGCGCCCTGATTGATCCGAACACGAGAAAAGGACGAGCATGAAGACCCGTTTGACCTCCCTGAGCGCCGCCGCCGTGCTGGCATTGTTCGGCGCCACCGCCGCCCATGCCCAGGACACCACCAAGGTGGCGCCACCCATCGACAAACCCGCTCCCGGCAAGCCGGCCGCCATGACGGTGCTGCCCGGCGACGATTTCTTCGGTTATGCCAACGGCGAATGGCTGGCCAGGACCGAGATCCCGGCCGACCGCGGCTCCTGGAGCGCAATGGGCGCGCTGGCCGAGGAAACCAATACCCGCATCGCGAAGATGATCGAGGAGCTGGGCGCCGCCAGGGACACGAGCGGGGAAGCACGCAAGGTGGCCGACTTCTACGCCGCCTACATGGACGAGGCGGGTATCGAAAAGCGCGGCCTGGCGCCAATCAAGCCGATGTTGTCGAACATCGCTTCGATCCGCGACAAGGCCGCGCTGGTGCGCGCGCTCGGCGCCTCGCTGCGGGCCGACGTCGACCCGCTCAACGCCACCGATTTCTTTACCGAAAACCTGTTCGGCCTGTGGGTGGCGCAGGGCCTGGCGGAACCTTCGCGCAACCTGCCTTACCTGCTGCAGGGCGGCCTCGGCATGCCGGATCGCGCCTACTACCTCGAGAACAATGCCCGCATGGCCGAGCTGCGCACCAAATACCAGCAGCACATCGCCGCCATGCTCAAGCTGGCCGGCTACGACAAGAGCGAGGAGCGCGCCGCCCGCGTGTTCGAACTCGAGCTGGCGCTGGCGCAAACCCACGCCACGCGCGAGGACTCGGCCAACGTCCAGAAATCGAACCATGTCTGGACCCTGAAGGACTTCGCCGCCAAGGCGCCGGGCGTGGACTGGAAGGCCTTCTTCAAGGCCGCCGGCCTGTCGGACCAGGACCGCTTCCAGGTCTGGCACCCGAGCGCGGTGACGGGCGCGGCCCGGCTGCTGGCCAAGCCCGATGTCGCCATCTGGCGCGACTACCTCGCCTTCCACAAGCTGAACCAGTACGCCAGCCTGCTGCCGAAGGCCTTCGCCGACCAGCGCTTCGAATTCATGGGGCGCGCCCTGACCGGCACGCCGCAGCAGTCGGCCCGCTGGAAGCGCGCGCTGGCCGCCACCAACGAGGGAATGGACGAGGCGGTCGGCAAGCTCTACGTGGCGCGCTACTTCCCGGCCGAGAACAAGGCGCGGGTGCAGGCTATGGTCGCCAACATCGTCGAGGCCTTCAGCCGCCGCATCGAAAAGCTCGACTGGATGGCCCCGAGCACGCGCGCGCAGGCGCAAGCCAAGGTCAAGGGCATGTATGTGGGCATCGGCTACCCGGAGCGCTGGAAGTCCTACGCCGGCCTGCAGGTGGTCAAGGGCGACGCCTTCGGCAATGCAATCCGCGCCGAGGAGTACCGCTACCGGCAGGAGACGGACAAGCTGAAACACAAGCCCGATCGCACCGAATGGGCGATGCCGCCGCAACTGGTGAACGCCGTCAACCTGCCGCTGCAGAACGCGCTCAACTTCCCGGCCGCCATCCTGCAGCCGCCGTTCTTCGACCCGAAGGCGCCGGACGCCGCCAACTATGGGGCGATCGGCTCGATCATCGGCCACGAGATCAGCCACAGTTTCGACGACCAGGGCGCCCAGTTCGACGCCCAGGGCCGCCTGCGCAACTGGTGGACGCAGCAGGACCTGGCGCATTTCACCGCCGCCTCGGACAAGCTGGTCGCCCAGTACGGCGCCTACAAGCCCTTCCCGGACCTGGCCGTCAACGGCCGGCTGACGCTGAGCGAAAACCTGGCCGACCTGGCCGGCCTGGCCGCATCCTACGACGCGTTCAAGACCACGCCCGCGGGCCAGGCACCCGGTGCCGACCGCCAGTTCTTCACCGGCTTTGCCCAGGGCTGGCGCACCAAGATGCGCGAAGCGTCGCTGCGCCGCGCGGTGCTGACCGACGGCCACGCACCGGCCCAGTACCGCACCTATATCGTGCGCAACCTGGATCCCTGGTACACGGCCTTCGACGTCAAGCCGGGACAAGCCTTGTACCTGGCGCCCCAGGACCGGGTGCGGATCTGGTAATCTCGGCGGGGAAGGGCGGCCCTCCGGCCGCCGCCGTTTTTGACAGGCAAGCATGACCGACCATCTGGACGACATTGCGCGGCGCACGCTGGCGCATTACGAGCGCCATGCGCGGCAGTTTTTCGCGGGCACCATCGACCACGACGTCAGCCAGAACGTGGCGGCGCTGCTCGGCGCCATCGAAGGTCCGGCGCCGTTCACGCTGCTCGACCTCGGCTGCGGCCCCGGACGCGACCTGAAGACCTTCAGCGAGCTGGGGCACCGCGCCATCGGCCTCGACGGCGCGCTCGAATTCGTCGCGCTGGCGCGCGAGTACAGCGGCTGCGAGGTCTGGCACCAGGATTTCCTGCACCTGGCGCTGCCCTCCGGGATGTTCGACGGCGTGTTCGCGAACGCCTCGCTGTTCCATGTGCCGAGCGCGGCCTTGAGCGGCGTGCTATCTGCCCTGTACGGCACCCTGAAGCCGGGCGGCGTGCTGTTCAGCTCGAACCCGCGCGGGCACAACGAGGAAGGGTGGAATGGGCCGCGCTACGGCAGCTATTACGATTACCCGACCTGGGAAGGCCGCCTGGTGGGCGCCGGATTCCTGCCGCTGTTCCATTACTACCGGCCCGAAGGCCTGCCGCGCGAGCAGCAGCCCTGGCTGGCCAGTCTGTGGCGCAAGCCTGTACAGTCTCTCAATGTTAATCAGCGAACAGAGACGCCCGACAATCAGGCCTAAGGTGGGACCTCGATTCCAACCAAGAGGTGCAGTGATGAACGACGACCAGATCAAGGGCAAGGCCAAGGACATCGGCGGCAAGATCCAGGAGAAAGTCGGCGAAGCCACCGGCAGCCGCCAGCAGCAGTCCGAGGGACTGTCGAACCAGGCCGAAGGCAAGGTCCAGGAAAAAGTGGGCGACGTGAAGGATATCGTCAAGGGCAACAAGTAAGCCTGCGCCCCACTGATCAAGAAGCCGCGATGCGTCGAGCCACGATGCCTCGCGGCTTTGTTTTGTAACTGGGAGCGTCTAACAAAATTGTCATGGCAAGGCGCGGCGCCGAAGACAGTACGAGAGTACGGCGAGGCGCTGCAACGCGGCCATGGCGGGTTTGTTAGGCGCTCTTAACCCTTTTCCTCCACCTTATCCCCCAGCACATCCTCGATATACAGCATCTGCACCAGCACCTTGATCGCCGCCGCCAGCGGGGTGGCCAGTGCAACCCCGGCAAAGCCGAAAATGGTGCCGAAGATCAGCTGCATCACGATGGTGAGCGCCGGCGGCAGGTCGACCGCGCGCGACTCGATCAGCGGTTGCAGCAGATAGCCTTCCACCAGCTGCACGCCGACGAACAGCAGCACCGTGTACAGGGCCAGGTCGGGACTGATGGTGAATGCGATCAGCACGGCCGGCACGCCGGCCAGGATCGGCCCGATGTAGGGGACGAAGTCGAGCAGGCCGGCAATGATGCCCAGGATCAGGGCCAGCGGCACGCCCAGCATCGACAGGCCCGCCGAGGTGACGACACCGACGATCAGCATCGACATCGCCTTGCCGAGCAGCCAGCTGCCCAGGGTCTCGCCGATTTTTTGCTGCACCTGGCGCGCACGCGGGCGCTTCGACTGCGGCACCAGCTTGATGAGGCCGTTCGTGTAGAGCCGGGGCGAGGCGGCGAAATAAATGCCGACGAACAGGATGATCACCACGTTGCCGAGCGCGCCCACGACGCCGCCGAAGAACAGGCCGGCATTCGGCACCATCTGCGCGAGCTGCTTGACGATCTGCTCGGGCGGCGGCATGCCCGCCATGACGCGCTTGAGCAGGGGATGATCGTTGACCAGGCCTTGCAGCTGCTGCAGCGATGTGGGCACGGCTTCGGCCAGTTTGCTGGACTGCTCCGCGATCTGCGGCGCCATTGCCCAGCCGCCCAGTCCGATGATGGCCACCAGCAGCAGCACGACCACGCCCAGCGCCCACTTGCGTTGCATGCCCGTGCGCCGCGCCAGCATGCGGCTGAGCTCATGGAACAGCACCGCGCACAGGATGCAGGCAAACACCAGCAACAGGGCGTCGGCCGCGAACCAGACCGCGGCCAGGCCGAGGATGAACAGGACGCTGATGCCGTCGACGACGGCGGTCCGTTTCATCAGCTTGCGCCGGGTTGGCGCATCGCCCGATGGCGGCGGGGAGGCAGCGGGTTCACGCATGCTCGTACTCCATTATCAAATAATTAATTCAACACTAGCATGGGTTCCTGCGTTCCGGCGCATGGATGAGCTGCCCGGGAAGCGTTTGCCCAATTGCCGAGCTATGTGCGAATCCGTACAGAACGCGGCTGGAGGCCCGCGTATTCTGGACCCATCGCGCAGTCAACGGGACCGCGCAGCATTCAAGGAGATCGCCATGAACAAGGACCAAGTCGAAGGCAAACTGCAAGACATCGGTGGCAAGATCCAGGAAGAAGCCGGCAAGCTGGTCGGCAACCGGGAGCAGGAAGCCAAGGGCCTGAAGAACCAGGTCGAGGGCAAGACCCAGGAGAAATACGGCGACGTCAAGGACGCGCTGAACGACGCGACCCGCGACGTCAACCGTTAATAGACAACGCGCGTCACCCCGCGTCACCCCGGCCCGTCCGCGGACGGCCGGGTTGGGAACGCGAAAAAGCCCCGGCGCCGATGGCGCAGGGGCTTTTGTTTTTATGGCGTCCCGTTGCCGGGAAAGGGCTTACTGGACTTCGTAGGCGCCGATGTCGATCTGGCTGCCCAGGGTCGAACGGCCGACGGCCGCCGCGGTATGCTTGTAGCTCGAGACGGCCTTGAGCGAGGCGCCGTCGCTCGACGAACCTGGCGACGAACCGGCGTTCAGGATCAGCGAGCTCGAGAGCGGACGCAGGTCGTAGGCTGCGCGGTTGGCGAAGCTCACTGCCAGCGACTGGTAGTTGGTCTTCTTGATGGCCGAGCTCTGGGTGGTGACCGTGCCGTAACCGGCGAACAGGTTGTTGATCAGCTTGGCCGGGGTGGCGGCGTTGCGGACCATCACGAAGGTGCCACGCGAGCCATCGTCGTTGACGAAGGTGTTGTTGATCACGTACAGGTCGGTCTTGCGGCTACCAACGCCTTCTTCGCCGTAGGCCACCAAGGCCGGGTTGTTGCTGCTGCTCGGCTGCATGATCACGTTGCCGATGATGAAGGTAGTGCCGCCGTTCGGCACATCGATCTCGTAGCTCGGCTTGCCGGCCGGCGTGCTGCCGCTTTCGCCGGAACGCAGGCTCGAGAAGCGGTTGTACGCGATCGTGTTGTACAGCGCGCGGGTCTTGAGGTTGTGGCCGACGTTGGCGTCATGCGAGAAGTTGTAGCGGAAGGTGAGCTTGCCGACCTTGCCGATGTAGACGTTGTGGGTGTAGCCGTCGCCGCGACCGTTGTAACCGAACTCGTTGTTTTCGAGCGTGATGGTGCTGGCGGTGTTCGCGGCGCTCAGGATGCCGTTCTCGTTCCTGTGCAGGAAGGAGTTGCGCAGCGTGAAGTTGGTGCCTTCCAGGCGCAGCGCTGCACCATTGCGGTCCGGCACCTTGGAGCCGAACATTTCGACGTTGTCGATGGTGATGTTGCTGCCCACGACAACCCAGGTGCCCTTGCCGAGTGCATTCTTGCCGGCGGCATCGATCTTCGGGCGGCCGTTGACGCCGCGGATGGTCAGGTTGCTCTTGTAGATGGCGCAAACGTCGCCGGAATAGGTGGCGGCCTGGATTTCGATGACGTCGCCGGACTGTGCTGCGGCAAACGCCTTGCAAGGAGTCGAATAGGTCTTGCCGGGGCCGACGCTGCGGGTGGCGGCTGAAGCCGGGGCGGCAATGGCGGCGCCGACGACCACTGCGGAGACGGCGAAGGAGATGCGGGTGAAGCTGGTACGGATGGCTTGCATTGGTAAAAGTCCTCTTGTGGTACCGCTCTTCTTGAGCGTGTCTCTAGATCAGGAACACGGAGAATACCGCGAGGAATTAATTCCGGGGGGACATAATTTGTTACAGCAATGCTGTACTGTTGAGTTCCGTGTTCACATTCTCATAGGAAAGAGATACATTTGAGGACAAATGTATTGACCAAAAAAAGTTTGTATAGCGTTGTTTATGTACAACAAAATGATTGACATTTTGTTGAATTGTCAGAAATTTTTGTATCTTCTGAGGCAACTGTTGAGCTAAAACGCCGGACGGCACGGCGTCTCAAGAGACAAAAAAAACCGGGAGGCCTGTTCGGCGTCCCGGTTTTTTTACGGCCTACAGGTTCAGCGCGGTGCGGTGCCGCCCAGGTTCTTCTTGAAGAAGTTTTCGATCATGCCGTACACGTGGCGCTGGGCGACGCGGCCGGAGATGCCGTGCTTGGCGCCCGGATAGGTCATCAGCTCGAACTGCACGTTGCGCTTGACGAGTTCGTCGATCAGGCGCGTGCTGTTGGTGAACAGCACGTTATCGTCGGCCATGCCGTGCACCAGCAGCAGCGGCGATTTCAAACCGTCGAGGTGGGCGAACACGCCGCTGCGGTCGTAGGCGTCCTTGCCCGACTTCGGCGTGGCGCCGACATAGCGCTCGGTGTAGTGGGTGTCGTAGAGCGCCCAGTCCGTCACCGGCGCCACCGACACGCCCATCGCGATCTTGTTCGAATCGGCCGCCAGCAGGCGCAGCGTCATGAAGCCGCCATAGCTCCAGCCGAACACGCCGACGCGCTTCGGGTCGACGAAGGACTGCTGCGCCAGCCAGTCGACGCCGGTCAGCTGGTCTTCGACTTCGTGCTTGCCCAGGTTGTTATAGATGACGTCGGTGAACTGGCGCTCGCGGCGGCTGGAACCGCGGTTATCCAGGCGGAACACCACGAAGCCTTGCTGCGCCATGTACTGGTCAAAATAATTGCCCCAGGTACGGGTGACGCGCTGCGAGTGCGGGCCGCCATAGGTAAACAGGAACACCGGATAGCGTTTGCTGGCGTCGAAATTGGCCGGCTTGATCAGCGAGTAGTGCAGGGTCTGGCCATCGTTCGCCTTGATCGTGCCGTATTCGGTCGGCAGGTGGTCCGGCAGGTACTTCGCGTACGGGTGGTTCGCGTTCAGCTCGTTTTTCTCGAGCCATTGCACCATGCTGCCGTCGGCGCGGCGGATCGACACTTGCGGCGGGGTCTTCGGGTCGGAATAGGTGTCGACGAAAATCTTGCCGTTGTTCGCGAACGCGGCCTCGTGCCAGCCGTCGCCCTGGGTGATGCGGGCCGGCTTGCCGGCAGTGCTGCCGTCCAGCGCCAGCGCGTAGGTCTGCTTGTCGATGACGGCGTCGCGGTTCGAGGCGACATATACCTTCCCGGCGGCTTCGTCCACGGCGAGCACGTTGTCGATGCCCCAGTCGCCGCTCGAGATGGGGTTGAGCAGCTTGCCGTTCAGGTCGTACAGGTAGAGGTGGTTGCGGCCGCTGCGCTCGGATGCCCAGATGAAGGCCTGGCGGTTCTTCAGGAAGCGCAGGTCGTTGTGCAGGCTGACCCAGGTGGCCGAGGTCTCGGTCAGCAGCGGGCGCTGCTTGAGCGTGGCGGCGTCCACCGCCACCAGGTCGAGGCGCTTCTGGTCGCGCGTCTGGCGCTGGTAGACCAGGGTCTTGCCGTCCGCGCTCCAGTCGGCGCGCACCAGGTAGATGTCCTTCTCGGCGCCGAGGTCGATTTTCCGCGAGACGCCGGTCTGCGGCGACACGATGAACAGGTCCACCAGCACGTTCGGGTCCCCGGCGGCGGGGTAGTGCTGGTCGATCACTTCGGTGCGGTCGGCAAAGATCTCGAAGCGGCGCGCGACCGGCACCGGGGCTTCGTCGTAGCGTTTATAGGCAATGCTCGAGTCGTCCGGCGCCCAGTAGTAGCCGGTGGTCTGGTCCATCTCTTCCTGCGCGACGAATTCGGCTTCGCCGTTGTGCACGGTGCCCTTGCCGTCGCTGGTCAACTGGCGCTCGGCGCCGGTGGAGAGGTCGATCACCACCAGGTTCTGGTTGCGGACAAAACTGACGTAGCGGCCCTTCGGCGAGATCTTCGGGTCGAGCACGTTGCCCGAGGCAACCTTGCGCGCCGCGTCCGGCCTGGCGACATCGACCAGGTACAGGTCGCCGGCGATCGGCACCAGCAACTGCTTGCCGCTGGGTGCCCAGGTATAGCTGAGGATGCCCGACAGGCTGGCGGTGCGGGCCCGCTCGCGGCGCGCCTTTTCCTCGAGCGACAGGTTCTCGAGGGGGACCAGTTTCTTGGAGTCGACCAGCAGGCGCGTGGTCTTGTCCTTCATATTGTATTCCCACAGGTCCTGCTGGAACTGGTTGTCGGTGCGGCCGCGCAGGAAGGTCACGCGTTCGCCGTCAGGCGAGACGCGCACGTTTTTCACGCCGGGACCGGCCAGCGAGGTTTCGCCGTGGATGCGGTCGAGCGTCAAGCGTTCCGCGGAGGCGGGCGCGGCCGCGAGCGCGGCCAGGAGGCAGAGGAGAAGGCGCATGGATTGTCTCGTTAAAGTTAGCTATATGCAACGGACGAGACGATACCAGAGTCGCACCCCAAAAGCTGTACATATCGAGGGAAAAACGGCCGCGTCGGCAACAACGCGGCGCTTGCCTCAACCGGCGGCCGCGGCGGCGCGCTGGCGGGCGGCGCCGGCCACGATCTTCTGGCGCGACAGGCGCTCCATCGACCAGCTCAGCAGGACGGCGGCAATCGTCAGGCCCAGCACGAGGCCGATCCAGAAACCGGTCGACTCCATCGGCTGGCTTGGCGCCCACGGGAACCAGCTCGGAGCGATACCCAGGATATAGCCGAGCGGCAGCGAAAAGCCCCAGAAGGCGACCAGCTGGATGATCATCGGCGGGCGCGTCACCTGGTAGCCGCGGATGGCGGAGGCGGTGGCGACCTGGGTCGCATCCGACAGCTGGAACAGGGCCGCGAACAGCAGCAGGTGGACGCAGGCTTCCTGCACCGCCGGGTCCGAGGTATAGGCGCGCGCGATTTCCCAGCGGAAGATCGCGATCATGGCCGCCGACAGCAGGCCGAAGGCGACCGACATGCCGACCCCGACCCGCGCCACGAACTGCGCTCGCACCGGGTTGCCTTCACCCATCGCCTGGCCGACGCGGGTGAGCAGGCCGATGCCGAAGCTGAGCGGCACCATGAACACGAAGGAGGAGAAATTGAGCGCAATCTGGTGCGCCGACACCTGCACCACGCCGAAGCGTGCCACCATCAGGCTGATCAGGCCGAAGGCGCTGACCTCGGCAAAGTAGGTGATGCCGATCGGTATCCCCAAGCGCAGCATGGCGCCGATGGCCTTCCAGTCCGGGCCTTCCCATTTGGAAAACGGATAGCTCATGCGGTAGACCGGGGACACCTTGATCCAGGCAAGCATGGCGACGAGCATCAGCCACATGGCGGCGCTGGTTGCAACCGCACAGCCGACTGCGCCCATCCTCGGAAAGCCCCAGTTGCCGAACACCAGCAGCCAATTGATGGCAATCACGAACAGCAGGCCGAGGATCGCGATGACCATGATCGGCTTGGTCTCGTTGATACTGGTCGTGTAGCCATACAGCGCGCGGTAGCAGGCAAAGGCCGGCATGCCGATCGAGGTTACGTGCAGGAACATCGAAGCGCGGTCGGCCACTGCCTGGTCCAGGCCGATGTGGTCGAACACCAGCGTCGCCAGGTTGGTGAACAGGAAAGCGATCAGGCCGACGATGACGGCCTTCCACAGGGCCTGGCGCACCGAGTGCGGGATCTTGTCGTAGCGCCCGCCGCCGATCTCGTGCGCGACCACGGTATTGATCGACATCATGGTGCCCATCACGGTCACCAGCACGATCGACCAGACCGAAGCGCCCAGCGAGACGGCCGCCAGTTCGGCCGCGCTCACATGGCCCGTCATCGCGACGTCGGCCACGCCCATGCCGACGGTCGCCATCTGGCCGACCAGCATGGGCCAGGACAGTTTCCAGAGGGTGGCAATCTCGGTGCGGACGGGTGTGCGCGAGGCGGTGAGCGTGGAGGTGGAAGTCATGGGTAACCTGATACGGAAACCCGTGATTCTACTGTCTCATTGATCATGCCGCTGAAGTGTTCCACGTATCAGTGCTGCCCCATCGGCCGCGGCGCAAGCGTCAGCAAATACGCATGCAAGGCGCGGGCGTCGATGTCGTTCATGCGACTGAACGAAGCGAAGGGCATGACCGGACTGATGGCGCTGCCGTCTGGCCGCTTACCGGTGCGCAGCATGCCAACGAAATGGTCGGCCGAAGGGTAGCGCGCCATCGCACTGCCGGGGCCGGGTGTCAGGTTGGCTGCCTCGGGCCAGTCGGGTGGCGAGCCCGGAATCCGGCCGCCGCTGAGCCCGGCACCATGGCAGCCGACACAGGTCTGCGCGACGTAGGCACCATGCGCCACCGTGACGCCGGCCGGCAACGCGGCAGGCGGCGGCAGTGTGTGGTCGATCTTTTCGGCGGCGTCTTTGATAGCGCCCGTCGCGTACAGCATCTTGACGGGCAGCGGCAGTTCGATGCGCCGGCGCTCGCCGGATACTGGCGGCATCTGCTGCAGATAGGCAACCAGCGCGGCGGTATCTTCGTTTGTCAGGCGGGCATAGTCTTCACTCGGCATGATGAGCACCGGCTGTCCCCCGGGCTTGACGCCGTGCCGGATCGTGCGAATCCAATCGGTGACGGAATAGTTTCCGGTCGCGCTATTCGGCCCGCGAGTGATGTTGGGCGCCACCACCAGCATGCCGTCGGCGTCGATCACTGTCTTGCCGGCGCCGTTGGCGCCGTGGCACTCGGCACAGCCGCGGGTACTGTAGAGGTAACGGCCGTGCTCGATCCGGGCCGGGGCGGAAGGAATCGGTAGCGGCTGCACGGTCACGGCAACGGTGCGCTGCAGTTTGCGTGCGCTGAGCCAGTGCGCGGCCGCGGCGGCAAGCAGCCCCAACATGATCAGGCTGCCCAGGATCATCACGGTCCACTTCTTCCATCTGCCCATGGCGGCCCCCGTTGTGCCAATCGCTAAGCTCGTTCAATGTATCACCGCTCATTTGCTTGTTCAATTGCTTGCAAAACTAGTGATGCCAGAACTTTTAATTTGTGTTGTGAATCCCCACCTAACGGAAAACGCAGCCTGTTCCGTGGGCGGTATGGGTTGCCAGCTAACCATCCGGGAGTTCACTGTGGAATACAAGGACTATTACCAGACCCTCGGCGTCGACAAGACTGCCTCCGCGGACGAGATCAAGAAGGCGTACCGGAAGATGGTGCGCAAATACCACCCGGATGTCAGCAAGCACAAGGACGCCGACGCCAAGACCAAGGAAATCAACGAAGCCTACGACGTGCTGGGCGATGCGACCAAGCGCGCCGCCTACGATGCGCTCGGCCGTGGGCATCGCGCCGGCGAACCCTTCCAGCCGCCGCCGGACTGGGGCGAGCAGTACGACTTCGCCGGCGCCGGCGCGGACGACTTCTTCGCCGACCTGTTCGCGCAGGCCGGACGGCGCCAGCGCCACGGCGGCGCCGGCCGTAGCGGCGCCTTCCAGATGCGGGGCGACGACATCCACGCCGCCATCACCATCGACCTGCGCGACGCCTACCAGGGCGCGACGCGCACGATCAGCCTGCGCGTGCCGCGCCAGCAGGGAAGCGGGCGCGTCGCCATGGAAGAAAAAACGCTGAATGTGAACATCCCGCGCGGCGTGACCCCGGGCCAGCAGTTGCGCCTGGCCGGCCAGGGCCATGAGGGGCACGGCGGCGCCGGGCCGGGCGACCTCTACCTGGAGATCGGCTTCGCGCCCGATCCGCGCTACCGGGTCGAGGGAACGCACGTGTACGAGAACGTGCCGGTGACGCCGTGGGAGGCCGCGCTGGGCGGCAGCGTGTCGGTGCAGACCCCGTCCGGCACGGTCGAGGTCACGGTGCCGGCCGGCTCGCAGAGCGGGCGCAAGCTGCGCCTGAAAGGGCGCGGCATCCCGGCCAATCCACCGGGCGACCTGTACCTGATCCTCGACGTGGTGCTGCCGCCGGCGAACAACGACAAGGCGCGGGCGATCTACCAGGCGATGGCGCGCGACCTCGCGTTCAATCCGCGCGTCGCCTAGGCGGGCCGCCTAGGCGCGCTGTTTGATTTCGACCACCTGCTTGAGGAGGGAAACGATGGTATCGAACCAGACCTTGACGGGCGTGCTGCTCGACGATGTGGCGCTCGACCTGGACCAGCTGGCCTGGGCCTGCAATGTCGAGCCGGACTGGGTAATCAGGCATGTGCAGGCCGGCGTGCTTGGGCCGGAAGAGGGGCAGGCGATCGGCCTGCGCTTTCGCAGCGTCGACCTGGCAAGGGCGCGCCGGCTGCTCGAGCTCGAGCGCCATTTCGACGCCGACGAAGAACTGGCCGCGCTCGTGATCGACCTTGCCGACGAAGTGCGCCGCCTGCGCACCCGGCTGCATGCGCTCGGCATCGCCCAGCCCTGAAGCGCGCGCCGTGCATGCCGGGGTAGACCTAGAATCGAACTTAGTTAAATCACAATTCGACCATCACGGAGGTTTCATGGAACAGAGCGGTAATGGCGCGCTGCACGGCAAGCGCGTTGCGGTGCTGATGACGGACGGCGTCGAGCAGGTCGAGTACACCGGGCCGCGCACTTTCCTGGAGGGGCAGGGCGCGCAGGTGATTTTGATTTCGCCGAAAGCCGTCGGCGAGGCGGTGCAGGGCATGAACCACGACGCGATGGGCGACCGGTTCCCGGTCGAGATGAACATCAAGGATGCGCGTCCGGGCGACTTCGATGCCCTGGTGCTGCCGGGCGGCGAGAAGAACCCCCTGGAGCTGCGCAAGAGCGAGGACTCGATCGCCTTCATCCGCGATTTTTATGCCGAAGACAAGCCGATCGCTGCCATCTGCCACGCGCCCTGGGTGCTGATCGACGCCGGCATCGCCGAGTCGAAAAACCTGACGAGCTGGCCGGAGATCCAGGACGACATGAAGCAGGCTGGGGCGGAATGGGTGGACCAGGAAGTGGTGATCGACGAAAAGCTGATCACGAGCCGCAAGCCGGACGATATTCCAGCCTTTAACGATGCGCTGCTCAAGGCGATGCGGGTCGATCCGCAAGCGGCCGATACGGGGCCGTCGTCGTAAGCAGGCAGCGCCGCCGCGTTTCTCCCTCGACACGCGGCTCTTCGGGTAGGGTGGGCACGCCGTGCCCATGCGGTTTCAGCGTGCCGTTAACAGGAAAGGCAACAGCCGCACCGACAGGTGCACACCTTGTGCATGCACCACGCTAGGCCCCGCTGATCTCGCGCTGCAACTTCCTGGTCAACTTCCCGAACACCAGTTCATACGACCTGCGCAGCAACTGCTGCGCCTCGGCCTCGTCCAGCGCCGCCGCGTCCTCGACGTACACCCATTTCGCCCGCGCCAGATAGGGCGCCGGAATGATCCCCGGCCGGTCGGTCAGTTCCAGGAAGCGCTCGTCCTCGACCTTGAAGCTGATGCCCGTCGCCTCGCCCAGGTTGGTTACGGCGAACATCTTGGCGCCGACCGAGAACACGAGGTCGTTGTCCCATTTGGTGTCTTCGGTGACGCCAGGGAAGGAGCGGCACAGGGCCTTGGCTGCTTCGAAGTTCATACGCGGCTTTCCTTTTGCAGGCAGTGGTTGATCCGGCAACGATTCTATACCGTCGCCGGGAACGCGCATGCATTCAGGAAAGAAAAAACCTTGCGGCCACGACAAATTCCCGGAAGCGCACTGGGCGCCATGCCGGGATCCCTGCTGGCCGAATTGTGTGCCGCTTACGGCTTGCGCAGGCCGTAGTTCGCTTCGCGCTCGAGGTACATGGCGAAATGCACCAGCATCGCGCCGTTGAAGCCCTGGCCGACCACGCGGCCACTGACCTTGTCCTTGCCCGACATGCCCATTTCGAGCGAACCCGAGAACGCGCCGCCTTGCAGGAAAGGCAGCGTAATCTTCGCATTGCCCGGTTTGCCATCGATCTTCAGGGCCGGCTGCGCCGCATCGGCTGCCTGTTCCACTGCATGGATGGTGATGCTCGTCCCCTTCAGTTCCGCAGGAGAGAGAACGGCCTCTTCGTTCGGGCCGATGATGAATGAAGTGGAGTACAACACTTCCTTGCCGTTGACTTTAACCATGATTCCTTCAATGACGTTATGCCGTTAAGCCGCGACTGAGCTCGCGTTGAACAAATGCTAACACAGCAGGCTGCAAATGTTCCGTTCGATACACAGATGGAGCGGCCCGCCAAGCTTAGTGGAGTGCGGCAGCGCCGTAGGTGCGGCGTTGTCCCGGCCGCACCAGCACGCGGCGCGCGGTGGCGAAGGGGACGCCGGCTTCGTACAGGGCGCGGGCGGTGGCGTACATGCCGCGCGCACGGAGCTCGGTAATCGTGGTGTCGATCAGTTTGGCGGTGTCGTGGTCGCGGCGGGTGCGCATGGTGGTCGCCTCGTAAGGAGCTTGCTTGCCGTGGATGCCTGCCTGGTAACGCGTGCCGTGCAGGTGCCGTCAGACAGACGATACGCCTGAATCGGTAGCGGGACAACATCTTGTCTTGTAAAAGCCGCGGCGGCGCAATATGGCAGCCTGGCCCAATTCCCATGGGCGAAATGTCAACGGGCGGTCCTCGCCCCGGGTAGCGGTGCAGCAGCCTTCGTCTTTTTACTACCCTAAATCCAATTACCAGTATTCCAGTGTCCCCTGCGCGCTGCGAGAGGGGAGCGACGCTTTCCTGGCGCCCATGCCCGGTGTTTCCAGCGCCATTCGAACTGAATATCCACATTGGCTGCCGGCGCTGGCCATGGCACTTGCGCAGATGGCGCAATCACGTATTGACATCGGCGCGACACCAGGCCGTCCACCCCGAATCGGGACCGTCGCGTCGACGCAACCGGCTGCCGACCCCCAAAAAAAAGCCAAAAACATAACCGCGGTCAATGATTCTGAAAATTGGCTCCAGCAACATCGTCTCACTTTCACTTTCTTTCCAGACCCTGATGCGGCATCAGTGTCTCAGGCGCCTGGGGTGAAAGAAGTAATGAACGCAATAGGCATTGCGGTCGTCGACGTAGGCAATCTTGCTATATGAGGAGAACGGAAATAACGGACATTCACAATCAGGACGGCGCTGTCACAAGCGGCTGTCGCACGTGGTGGGTGGCAGTTCTGTCGCCTTGAGCATGTTGACGGCCATTTTAAATACTTGTTGCTTCATATATCTTTCAATGAGAAAAGGCGTAAGCAACGGCTCGCGAGTTTACAGCTCAACGTAAAGCAAGTAGATCACACCATAATAATGGAGACATAAAATGCTAGAGACCACATCCAGGCTGGCGCATAGAGCGCCCGCGTACCCGTCTGCACCTTCCGATAAAAAAGAACAAATGATCCAAGGAGCGCTAAATGCATAATTCCTCGGCAGCGGCACTGCGTTCTGATCCACCGGCCTCTAACGCAACGCGCTGGATACAGCTGATCGTCGGCGTCATCTGCATGATTGCGACGGCGAATATCCAGTACGCCTGGACTCTGTTCGTGCCTGAAATTCAGAGTACCCACGGCTGGTCCCGGGCAAGTATCCAGATTGCCTTCACGATCTTCGTCATCGTCCAGACCTGGCTCGCGCCGATCGAGGGCTTCTTTATCGATAAGTTCGGCCCCCGCCTGATGGTCGCGTTTGGCGCCATTTTCATCGGCATGGCCTGGGTGATCAACTCGCAAGCCACCAGCCTGACGGGTTTCTATGTCGGTGCAGCCATCGGCGGTATCGGCGTGGGCTCGATCTATGCAACGTGCATCAACAACGCGCTGAAGTGGTTCCCGGACCGCCGCGGCCTCGCCGTCGGCCTCACCGCCGGTGGTTACGGTGCGGGTTCGGCCGCAACGATCCTGCCGATCGCGGCCATGATCCAGTCGTCGGGTTATCAGGAAACCTTCTTCTTCTTCGGTCTCCTGCAGGGCTCCCTGGCCTTCGTCGCCGCATGGTTCCTGCGCTCGCCGAAGAAGCATGAAGTCAAGAAGTCGGCCAAGCTGATGCAGGCAACGCGCGACTACACGCTCAAAGAGGCGCTCAACACCAAGCTGTTCTGGCTGATGTTCACGATGTTCATCCTGGTCGTCACCGGGGGCATGATGGCAGTTGCGCAGCTGGGCGTGATCGCACAGGATCTGGGCGTGAAAGAATTCGAGGTCGACTTGCACTTCTTCGTGATGGCGGCCTTGCCACTCGCACTGATGCTCGACCGCATCATGAACGGCATCTCGCGTCCGCTGTTCGGCTGGATCTCGGACAACATCGGTCGTGAAAAGACCATGGTCATCGCGTTCACGCTCGAAGGTCTCGGCATCATTGCGCTCGGCTACTTCGGCCACAACCCGTATGCATTCCTGATCCTGTCCGGTGTCGTGTTCCTGGCATGGGGCGAGGTGTACTCGCTGTTCTCGGCCCTGGCCGGCGATGCCTTCGGTACCAAGCACATCGGTAAGATCTACGGCGTCCTGTACACCGCAAAAGGCATCGGCGCGCTGTTCGTCCCGGTCGGCAACCTGATGATGGAGGCGACCGGCACCTGGTCGACCGTCCTGTACACCGTTGCCGCCATGGACCTGACCGCGGCCTTCCTTGCGATCATGGTCCTGCGACCGACGCTGGCGAAGCACGTCGCGTACTCCAAGGATCTCTACGCAAAAGAGAATCCCATGGGCCCGGGCGCGGTACCTGCCTGACGGCATTAGCGCAAGCGTTCAGCAATAGGAAAGCGGGCTTCTTCGGAAGCCCGCTTTTTTTGCTGCGCCCGGCCTCGGAGGCCAGCTGGCCGGCGCCGCGCGCATGCACTAGGCCGCAAAACGACGCCTGCGCCGAGGTCAAAACGCCGTTTGGTGAAACTTGACTTCGGTCAATGAGCCATTCGTGCCCGCCCCGCTATGATGACTCGGTGTTATCACCATTTCATGTTGGTAACTAGTACGGTAGTATTGGTAAGCGCAGTACTGATGAGTCTAAGATAAATCTCCGGAGGAAACAGGTATGGGCAAGGCGTTGGAAGGCGTTCGCATTCTCGATTTCACCCACGTCCAGTCCGGGCCGACCTGTACCCAGCTGCTAGCCTGGTTCGGGGCCGATGTGATCAAGGTAGAGCGCTCCGGTGAGGGCGATGCGACGCGCAACCAGTTGCGCGACATCGAAGGCGTGGACAGCCTGTACTTCACCATGCTCAACCACAACAAGCGCTCCATCACGCTGGACACCAAGCGTCCTGCCGGCAAGGAAGTGCTGGAAGCACTGATCAAGGATTGCGATGTGCTGGTCGAGAATTTCGCCCCGGGCGCGCTCGACCGGATGGGTTTCAGCTGGGAGCGTATCAACGAGCTCAATCCGCGCATGATCGTCGCGTCGGTCAAGGGCTTCGGTCCCGGCCCTTACGAGCACTGCAAGGTCTACGAAAACGTGGCCCAGTGCGCCGGCGGCTCCGCAGCCACCACGGGCTTCGACGATGGCCCGCCGATGGTCACCGGCGCCCAGATCGGCGACAGCGGCAGCGGCCTGCACCTGGCGCTGGGCATCGTGACCGCGCTGTACCAGCGCACCACCACGGGACGCGGCCAGAAGGTGCTCACCTCGATGCAGGATGCCGTGCTGAACCTGTGCCGGGTCAAGCTGCGCGACCAGCAGCGCCTCGAGCGCAATGGCGTCATGGAAGAGTATCCGCAGTACGCCACCGGCCAGTTCGGTGCTTCCGTCCCGCGCGCGGGGAATGCCTCCGGCGGCGGGCAGCCCGGCTGGATCCTCAAGTGCAAGGGCTGGGAGACCGATTCGAACGCGTATATCTACTTCATCGCGCAGGCGCAGGTGTGGGCCCCGATCTGCAAGCTGATCGGGCGCGAGGAGTGGATCACCGACCCCGACTATGCGACGCCCAAGGCACGCCTGCCGCGCCTGATGTCGATCTTCGCCACGGTCGAGGAGTGGACCAAGACCCTCACCAAGTTCGAGGCGATGGATATCCTGAATAAATACGACATCCCGTGCGGGCCGATCCTGTCGATGAAGGAAATCGCCGAGGAGCCTTCGCTGCGCGCCACCGGCACCATCGTCGAGGTCGACCATCCCGAGCGCGGCCCCTACCTTACCGTGGGCAACCCGATCAAGCTCTCCGATAGCCCGACCGAGGTGCTCCGTTCGCCCCTGCTTGGCGAACATACCGACGAAGTGCTGTCCGACCTCGGCTACTCGCCCGAGCAAATCGCGCTGCTGCGCGAGGAACGGGTCATTTAAAACCGGCCAGGCGCCGGCGCCATCATTCTTTCGACGCTGCGCGCGCAAGCGCGCAGCCGGTATCAGGCCGTCGAGGCCATTCTGTAGCGGATCCAGCCATGAACCAAATGATCATTCCAATTCGAGTCGAAGGCGCTTCTCGCCAACGCAAGCGTGAAGCCCCGAAAGGGCGCCGCGTCGATCCCGCCGCACTGGCAGAGGTGCAGGAGCTGCTGGGCAGCGAGTCGCGCCAGCCGGACCTGCTGATCGAGCACCTGCACAAGATCCAGGACCGCTTCGGCTGCCTGTCGGCGCCGCACCTGGCCGCGCTGGCCAGCGAAATGCGGCTGGCGCAGACCGAGGTCTATGAAGTGGCCACCTTCTACCACCACTTCGACGTGGTGAAGGAAGGCGGCGAAGCGCCGGCCGCGCTGACCGTGCGGGTGTGCGACGGCCTGTCCTGCGAGATGGCGGGCGCGCGTGAGCTGCTCGACAAGCTGCCGGCGATCCTGGGCCGCGACGTGCGCGTGCTGGCGGCGCCCTGCATCGGCCGTTGCGAGCAGGCCCCTGCGGCCGTCGTCGGCCAGAACCCGGTGCCGTTCGCCACCGTCGAGGCGGTCGAGGCGACCGTGACTGCCGGCGCCACCAAGGATGTGCCGAGCGAGTTCAGCGGCTACATGGCCTACCGCGAGGGCGGCGGCTACCGCCTGCTGCGCGAATGCATCGCCGGCATGCACGACGTCGAAACGGTGCTGCGCACGATGGAAGACTCCGGCCTGCGCGGCCTCGGCGGCGCGGGCTTCCCGGCCGGGCGCAAGTGGCGCATCGTGCGCGCCGAGCAGGGGCCGCGCCTGATGGCGATCAACATCGACGAGGGCGAGCCGGGCACCTTCAAGGACCGCTTCTATCTCGAGCGCGACCCGCACCGCTTCATCGAGGGCGCGCTGATCGCTGCCTGGGCGGTGGGCATCGAGACCATTTACGTTTACCTGCGCGACGAATACCACGGCTGCCGCGCCCTGCTCGAAAGCGAGCTGGCGCAGCTGCGCGCCGACCCGCCGGTGCAGGGCATGCCCGAGATCATCCTGCGCCGCGGCGCCGGCGCCTACATCTGCGGCGAAGAATCGGCCATGATCGAGTCGCTCGAAGGCAAGCGCGGCATGCCGCGCCTGCGTCCGCCGTATGTGGCGCAGGTCGGCCTGTTCGGCCGCCCGACCCTGGAACATAACTTCGAGACCCTGCACTGGGTGCGCGACATCCTCGAAAAGGGCGCCGGCTGGTTTGCCGGCCACGGCCGCAACGGCCGCAAGGGACTGCGCTCGTTCTCGGTTTCCGGGCGGGTCAAGCAGCCGGGCGTCAAGCTGGCGCCGGCCGGCATCACCATCGTCGAATTGATCGAGGAGTACTGCGGCGGCATGCAGGACGGCCATGCCTTCTATGCCTACCTGCCGGGCGGCGCATCGGGCGGCATCCTGCCGGCCTCGATGGGCGATATCCCGCTCGACTTCGACACCCTGCAGCCCTACGGCTGCTTCATCGGATCGGCCGCGGTGGTGGTCCTGTCCGACCAGGACAGCGCGGTTGGCGCTGCCCGCAACACGATGCAGTTCTTCAAGCACGAGTCCTGCGGCCAATGCACGCCGTGCCGGGTCGGCACCGCGAAGGCGGCGGCCCTGATCGAACAGCCGGCCTGGAACCTGTCGCTGCTGGGCGAGCTGTCGCAGGTGATGCGCGACGCTTCGATTTGCGGGCTGGGACAGGCAGCGCCGAATCCGATCGACTGCGTCGTCAAATATTTTCCACACGAGCTGGGGCTGGGATAAAAGATGAACGCGATTACCCGAAATGAACTGGCGCAGGTGAATGCGCCCACCGTAAGCTTCGAACTCAACGGCCGGGCGGTGACCGGCCTGGCCAACGAGACGATCATCGAGATCGCCGACCGCGAAGGCATCGACATTCCGCGCCTGTGCTACAAGGAAGGCCTGGACACGGCCGGCAACTGCCGTTCCTGCATGGTCGAGATCAACGGCGAGCGCGTGCTGGCACCGTCGTGCTGCCGCTTCCCGTCGCCCGGCATGAAGGTCAGCACCGACAGCGAGCGCGCCGTGGCGGCGCAGAAGATGGTGCTCGAACTGCTGCAGTCCGATATGCCGGAAGCCGAGTACACCCGCCACAACGAAGTCGACCAATGGGCGGCCAAGCTGGGCGTGGGCAGGCCGCGCTTCGAGGCGCGCCAGCGCGTCGAGCCGGACCGTTCGCATGCCGCCATCACCGTCAACCTCGACGCCTGCATCCAGTGCACCCGCTGCGTGCGTGCCTGCCGCGACGAGCAGATGAACGACGTGATCGGCCTGGCCCTGCGCGGCCCGGAAACCAAGATCGTGTTCGACATGGACGATCCGATGGGGAACTCCACTTGCGTGGCCTGCGGCGAATGCGTGCAGGCCTGCCCGACCGGTGCCCTGATGCCGGCGCGCGAGGTGGCCCTCAACATCCCGGACAAGCAGGTCGAGTCGGTTTGCCCGTATTGCGGCGTCGGCTGCCAGCTGACCTATAACGTCAAGGACAACAAGATCCTGTACGTCGAGGGCCGCGACGGCCCCGCCAACCACGGGCGCCTGTGCGTCAAGGGCCGCTACGGCTTCGACTACGCGCACCACCCGCACCGCCTGACCGTGCCCCTGATCCGCCGTGCCGGCGCGCCCAAGCGCGGCGACGTCGAGATGGACCCGACCCGCGTGATGGAGTACTTCCGCGAGGCCAGCTGGGAAGAGGCACTGGAACTGGCCGGCGGCAAGCTGGCCCAGATCCGCGACACCTACGGCAAGAAGTCGCTGGCCGGCTTCGGCTCGGCCAAGGGCAGCAACGAGGAAGCCTACCTGTTCCAGAAACTGGTGCGCACCGGCTTCGGCAGCAATAACGTCGACCACTGCACCCGCCTGTGCCACGCGTCGTCGGTCGTGGCGCTGCTCGAGGGGATCGGTTCGGGCGCGGTATCGAATCCGGTGATGGACGTGGTCAATGCCGAGGTGATCTTCGTCATCGGCGCCAACCCGACCGTCAACCACCCGGTGGCCGCCACCTGGATCAAGAACGCGGTCGCGAACGGCTCCAAGCTGATCGTGTGCGACCCGCGCCGCTCGGAACTGGCGCGCATGTCGCACCGCTTCCTGCAGTTCAAGCCGGATACCGACGTCGCCATGCTCAACGCGATGATGCACGTCATCGTCCACGAAAACCTGGTCGACCGCGACTTCATCGAAAGCCGCACGGTCGGCTACGAAGACCTGAAGAAGAACGTCGAAGGCTACAGCCCCGAGGCGATGGCGCCGATCTGCGGCATCGACGCCGAGACCCTGCGCTACACCGCGCGCCTGTACGCGACCTCGCGCGCCTCGATCATCCTGTGGGGCATGGGCGTGTCCCAGCACGTGCACGGCACCGACAACGCGCGCTGCCTGATCGCGCTGGCCCTGATGACCGGCCAGATCGGCCGGGTCGGCACCGGCCTGCATCCGCTGCGCGGCCAGAACAACGTGCAGGGCGCGTCCGACGCCGGCCTGATCCCGATGATGTATCCGGACTACCAGCACGTGGCAGACCCGGCGGTGCAGGCGCGCTTCGAGGCCGCATGGAAGCTCGAGCCCGGCACGCTCGACAGCACGCCGGGCCTGACCGTGGTCGAGGTGATGCACGGGATCCTGCATGGCGATGTGCGCGGCATGTACGTGATGGGCGAGAATCCGGCGATGTCCGATCCGGACGCCAACCACGCGCGCAAGGCGCTCGCGGCGCTCGATATCCTGGTGGTGCAGGACATCTTCCTGACCGAGACCGCCTACCTGGCCGACGTGATCCTGCCGGCGACCGCCTTCCCCGAGAAGACCGGCACCTTCACCAATACCGACCGCCTGGTCCAGATGGGACGCCAGGCGATCGACCCGCCCGGCGAGGCCAAGCCCGACCTCTGGATCATCCAGCAGCTCGCGCGCCGCCTGGGCCTGGACTGGAACTACGGCCACGTGTCGGAAGTGTTCGACGAAATGCGCCGCACCATGCCCAGCATCGGCGGCATCACCTGGGAGCGGCTCGAGCGCGAGCACGCGGTGGTCTACCCGTGCGTGGAGGAGGGCGATCCGGGCCAGCCGGTCGTGTTCACCGACTTCTTCCCGCGCGAATCCGGGCGTGCCCGCTTCGTCCCGGCCGACATCATCCCGGCCGCCGAACGGCCGGATCCGGAATACCCGATGGTGCTGATCACCGGGCGCCAGCTGGAACACTGGCACACGGGCAGCATGACGCGGCGCGCGCTGGTGCTCGATGCGCTCGAACCCGATCCGGTGGCGCTGGTGCATCCGCTCGACCTGGCGGCGATGGGAGCCCAGCCGGGCGCGGTCATCACCATCGAGTCGCGCCGCGGCCGCGTGACGCTGTATGCGCGTGCCGACGAGAGTTCGCCGCGCGGCGCGATCTTCGTACCGTTCTGCTACTACGAAGCGGCGATCAACCGGCTCACGAATGCCGCCCTCGACCCGTTCGCCAAGATCCCGGAGTTCAAATACTGCGCGATCCGGGTGACCCCGGGCGGCGAGGATCCGGTGCAGGGCAGCTATGGCGGCGGACAGGTGCTGGCCGCGACCAACCTGGCGCGTCCGGCAGCCCGGATCGACTGAGCAAGGCGGAGCCTCCATGACGACCTGGGTGTTTCATCATCCGGCCTGCCTCGGGCACCAGCCCGGGCCGGGCCATCCGGAATCGCCGCAGCGCCTGCATGCGGTGATGCAGGCGCTGCGCCAGCCGGAATTCGAGCAGCTGGCCTGGCGCGAGGCGCCGCACGGCACGCGCCAACAGGTGTTGCTGGTGCACCGCGACGAGTATGTCGAGGCGATCGCCGCCGTGGCGCCGGAGAGCGGCCTGGTGGCGCTCGACGGCGGCGACACGGTGATGTCGCCCGGCACCTGGGAGGCGGTGATGCGCTGCGTCGGCGCCGCCTGTGCCGGGGTCGATGCGGTGCTGGCGGGCGAGGCCGATAACGTGTTCTGCGCGACCAGGCCTTGCGGACACCACGCCGAGCCGGACCGTGCGATGGGCTTTTGCGTCTTCAACCAGGCCGCCATCGCTGCCGTCCACGCCCTAGAAGCGCACGGCCTGCAGCGCGTTGCCGTGGTCGATTTCGACGTCCACCATGGAAACGGCACGCAAGCCGCGTTCTACGACCGTCCGGAACTCTTCTTCGGCTCGAGCCACCAGTCGCCGCTGTATCCGGGGACCGGCGCGGCCAGCGAGACCGGCACCAGCGGCAATATCGTCAACGTGCCGCTGCCGCCGGGCTGCGGCTCGCGCATGTTCCGCGAACGGGTCGCCGGCGAGCTGCTGCCCGCATTGCGCCGCTTTGCGCCGGAGTTGATCATCGTGTCGGCCGGGTTCGACGCGCACCGGCTCGACCCCTTGGCCGGCATGAACCTGGAAGACGAGGATTTCGCCTGGATCACGCGCGAAGTGATCGGGATTGCGAACGAGGTGTGCCAGGGCCGGGTCGTCTCGATCCTCGAAGGCGGCTACAGCGGCGAAGGGCTCGCCGGCGGTTGCGCGGCGCACGTGCGCGCACTGATGCAGCGCTAAGCTACGTCCGGGCAGGGCGGGGGAATGATCCGGGCGATCCGCTCGGCCCCTTCGTCCAGCAGGAACTGCCGGAAGGCCCGCGCCACCGGCGGCAGGCGCTTCTCGCGGCGGTGCACGACATACCAGTTGAGCATCAAGGGAAAACCCTCGACCTCCAGCACCACCAGGCTGCGCGCCGTGAGCTCGCGGCCGATGGTGTGCGCCGACAGGAAGCCCAGCCCCATGCCGGCGATCACCGCCTGCTTGAGCGTCTCCGTGCTCTTGATTTCCATTGCCACGTTCAGTTCGGCCAGGTGCTTGCCGAACGCCTCCTGCATCGAAAACCAGGTATCCGAGCCGGACTCGCGAATCACGAAGGGCTGACGGATCAGCTCGTCCATCGAAATGCGCCCGCGCCCGGCCAGCGGATGGTCGGGCGCGCCCACGATCACGTAGGGGTGGGGCGCAAAGGCATCGTTCTGCGTGTCGAGCCCGGAAGGCGGACGCACCATCACCGCCAGGTCGGTGCGGTTGGCCGCCAGCCTGCCCAGCAGTTCCTCGCGGTTGTGCACCGTCAGGTTCAGCTGCACACCCGGATGCTGGCGCGCGAAGGCGACCATCAGCTGCGGGAAAAAATAGTCGCCGGCACTGATGACCGCCACGTTCAGCTTGCCGCCCGCAATCCCCTTCAACTGCGCCATGGTGTTTTCCGCTTCATCGAACTGCTGGATGATCTCGCGGCAAAAGTGCAGCAGCTCTTCACCCGCCTGGGTCAGGTAGATCTTTTTCCCCAGTTGTTCGAACAGGGGCATCCCGACGTGGCCTTCGAGGGTCCGGATCTGGATCGACACGGCCGGTTGGGTGAGGTGCAGCTCTTCGGCCGCGCGCGAAAAACTGAGGCGGCGGGCGACCGCCTCGAAGACCTTCAGCTGACGCAGCGTCGCGTTTTTCATTCCACTCCCCAAGCTATAAACGATTGCTAATGATTATCCATAAAAACTTTAAGTATTGCTAATCATTTTGTTCGAATAGTATGGGTTCCAGATAACTCAACCACACGTTTCCACCGGGAGAATTGCCATGAAGACGATCTGCAGCAGCGACGCCGACGCCCAGCGTAACGCCTACAACGCGGCCTTTCATGAACTGGGACTGAGCTGGTACTGGGACGCAGGACAGTACGCGCGGGCAGCGTCCGGCAATGACGACCGCACCGGCCTGCGCAAGTACCTGGCCGAGCACCAGCCGCACCTGCTCAGCGCGCATGACGCCGATTTCCTGGTCGAGGCCATTCTCGCCACCAAGGAGCGCTGCCACGCCAAGCTGAGCGCCGCCGGCCGCAATCCCGGCGCTTTCATCAACTGGCGCGAGATCCAGCAGCGGCAGATCGGGGTCTAAGTAACACTGCTTGAGTTGAGATTTTTGAATCTTAACCGTGGTCAAGGATATACAGAAGTTGTTGTTTCAGAATCAAGCTATTTGTTGACCTTTATACCGTGACTGGCATGAGAAGCAGGCTTGCATGCCGGGTCATCCCCCCGATCCCGCCGTACGAGAGATAAATCACATGATCCACCACTGGATACGTTTTCAACACCTTGACACCGTTCGTTTTGGCACGATCGAGGGCGACAAGATCCGCATCTTCAAGGGCGACATGTTCGACAGCCCGCAGCGCACCGACCTGTCGATCAGCCTGCGCGAGGTCGAAGTGCTCGCGCCTTGCGTGCCCGGCAAGGTACTGGCGATGTGGAACAACTTCCACGCGCTCGGCAAGAAGCTGGGCATCGCTCCGCCGCCCGAGCCGCTCTACCTGATGAAGCCGTCGACCTCCTACCTGAAGCCGGGCGGCACGATCCGCAAGCCGCGCTGCGAGGGCAAGATCGTATTCGAGGGCGAGCTGGCGATCGTGATCGGCCGCAGCTGCAGCGGCGTCTCGGTGGAGGACGCGCCCCACTATGTGTTCGGCTACACCTGCGCCAACGACGTCACCGTGGCCGACATCATCCAGCGCGACCCGACCTTCCCGCAATGGGTGCGCGCCAAGGGCTTCGACACCTTCTGCCCGTTCGGCCCGGTGATCGCTACCGGACTCAACCCGGCAATGCTGGTCGTGCGCACGACCCTCAACGGCGAGGTCCGCCAGGACTATCCGGTCAACGACATGGTGTTCTCGGTGGCCGAGCTGGTCAGCAAAATTTCGCAAGACATGACATTGGAGCCGGGCGACATCCTGCTGTGCGGGACGTCGGTCGGTGTGGGCTCGATGCGGCCAGGCAGCACGATCGAGGTAGAGATCGACGGCATCGGAAAGCTCATCAATCGGTTCGAGTAAACCAAGGGGTAGTCATGAAAATCGCAGTAATCGGAGCGGGAGCAATAGGAGGCCTGGTCGGCGCCAAGCTGGCCCTGGCTGGGGAGCAGGTGACATTCATCGTGCGGGGCGCCAACCTGGAAGCGATTCGCGCAAATGGTATCAAGCTCATCGAAATGGATGGCGAGGAGAAGGTTGCGCCGAATGTGCACGCGACCGACGACTATGACGCGGCCGGCGTGCAGGACGTGGTGGTCCTGGCCCTGAAAGCGCACCAGGTCGATGCCGTGGCCCCCCGCATAGGCAAGCTGTTCGGTCCAGAGACCGTTGTCGTGACGATGCAAAACGGGATACCTTTCTGGTACTTCCACCGCCATGGCGGCGAGTTCGAAGGGCGTACCGTGCACAGCGTCGATGCCGGTGGCGAACTGGCGTACAGGATCCCGCCCGAGCGCGTGCTCGGTTGCGTGGTCTACCCGGCAGCCGAACTGGTGGCGCCAGGCGTCATCAAGCACATCGAAGGCGTGCGCTTTCCGCTGGGGGAGCTGGACGGCACCTTGACGGAGCGGGCCAATGCGGTCTCCGCCTGCTTCCAGAATGCCGGTTTCAAGTCGCCCGTGCTGGACAATATCCGTTGTGAAATCTGGCTGAAGCTGTGGGGGAATGTCAGCTTCAACCCGATCAGCGCCCTGTCGCATTCGACCCTGGTCGATATCTGCCAGCACCCGTTGGCACGCGAGCTGGCTGCGTCCATGATGCGCGAGGCGGAAGAGGTCGCGACCAAGCTGGGGATTACGTTCCGGGTCACGCTGGACCGGCGCATCGAAGGCGCCGAGAAAGTCGGCAAGCACAAGACCTCGATGCTGCAGGACGTGGAGGCGGGCCGGGCGCTGGAAATCGATGCGCTGGTGGGCTCGGTGATCGAACTGGCGCGCATGACCGGAACCCCGACGCCGCATATCGACTCGGCCTATGCGCTCGTGAAGATGCTGGAGCAGACCATGACCGAGGAAGGCGGCGGCGTACGGCTGCAGAAACTGGTCACTGCCTGAGCGGCTTTGCGGGAATTTTTAAGGAATAAAACGCACCGTCCACGCCAGAAATGGCCGGGCGGTGCGTTTGTTTGCGGCGAACGTGCCTGGGCGGCCCGTTTTTTGGGTCCGCCGCGGGCGCCTGCCTTTAAATCTTTCCCCGGTTTTTCAAGCGGCTCAGCGTTTCCGGCGACAGGTTCAGATACGACGCCAATTCTTTCTTCGGCAGCCGTTCGAACAAATCGGGGTGCTTGCGCATGAAGCGGTGCACGCGCCCCGGCGCATCGAGCAAATGCAGCGTAATCGTGTGCGCCATGATGCCGCTCATCAAATTCATGACCTCGTACTCGAAGGCCTGCTTCACGGCGCTGTGGCTGTGCATGAAGTCGACCCATTGCGTCAGCGGCATGCGCGCCACGCGAGCCTTGGTGACGCACGCGATGCTGTACGGCGTCGGCGTTTTCAGGCACCAGGCGGCGTAGCTGGTTTCGATGTCGCGTTCAGCCGAGAAGCGCAGGATCATCTCCTTGGCTTCCTGGTTCGTGACCTGGCGTTTAAGGATGCCGTCCAGAATGAAATATTGCGCCATTTCATGCACGCCCTGGTTCACCAGCAGGTCGCCCTTGTGATGATTCTCGATCGTCAAATAGGGTTCGAGCGCGGCCATTTCACTGTCGCGTAATTCCTTGAGAACTACGTTCTGTTTCAACTGGAGACGGATGATGTTTCTTTCCGCGTGATTTGAAATGATCGTCATTGCATGGGGCCATTTACCTAGATTCTTACATGATGCGGCGAAAATTGACCGTGGTCAATGAGGCAAATTAGGCGTGCTGGCTATGATGATTCGAAGGCGGCACAAATGGGGTGGTCGCCCGGATTGATAATAACTGGAGACAGCAATGACAAACCACGTATCGGTAGACGTGACCGACGGCTTTCACTTGGTAATCGATGCGTTGAAGCATAACGACATCGATACGATTTTTGGCTTGGTCGGAATCCCGATTACCGACCTGGCCCGTCTGGCGCAAGCCGAGGGAATGCGTTTCATCGGCTTCCGTCATGAGCAGAATGCAGGCAACGCCGCGGCCATTGCCGGGTACATGACCCAAAAGCCGGGTATTTGCCTGACCGTGTCGGCGCCGGGCTTCCTGAACGGCCTGACCGCACTGGCCAACGCGACCACCAACTGCTTCCCGATGATCCTGATTTCCGGATCGAGCGAACGCGAGATCGTCGACCTGCAGCAGGGCGACTACGAAGAGATGGACCAGCTGAACGCGGCCAAGCCGTACGCCAAGGCTTCCTACCGCATCAACAAGGCCGAGGACATCGGCGTCGGTGTCGCGCGTGCGATTCGCGCTGCCGTCTCGGGCCGCCCGGGCGGTGTCTACCTCGACGTGCCGGCGGCGCTGCTGTCGCAGACGCTCGAGGCGGCGCACGGCAAGCGTTCCCTGATCAAGGTGGTCGACCCGGCGCCACGCCACCTGCCGGCCCCGGATTCGGTGCAACGTGCACTGGACCTGCTCAAGGGTGCAAAGAAGCCGCTGATCCTGCTCGGCAAGGGCGCTGCCTACGCCCAGGCGGACGAGGAGGTCCGTGCCCTGGTCGAGCGCACCGGCATTCCTTACCTGCCGATGTCGATGGCCAAGGGCCTGCTGCCGGACACTCACCCGCAGTCGGCCTCGGCCGCCCGCTCCTACGTGCTGGCCGAAGCCGACGTGGTGGTGCTGGTCGGCGCGCGCCTGAACTGGCTGCTGGCGCACGGCAAGGGCAAGACCTGGGGCAAGCCGAAGCAGTTCATCCAGATCGATATCTCGCCGACCGAAATCGACAGTAACGTGGCAATTGCCGCGCCGCTGATCGGCGATATCGGCTCGTGCGTCTCGGCCCTGCTCGACGGGCTCGACGGCGCCGGCATCACGAAGCCGGACGCCGAGTGGCTCCGCCCGATCGCCGAGCGCAAAGAGCAGAACATGGCCAAGATGCAGGCCCTGCTCACCCGCGACGTGTCGCCGATGAACTTCCACACCGCGCTGGGTGCCATCCGCGACGTGCTCAAGGAGCATCCGGACATCAACCTGGTGAACGAAGGCGCGAATACGCTGGACTATGCGCGCAGCATCATTGACCAGTACCAGCCGCGCAAGCGTTTCGACTCCGGCACCTGGGGGATCATGGGCATCGGCATGGGCTACGCGATCGGCGCGGCCGTCGTCAGCGGCAAGCCGGTGGTCGCGATCGAAGGCGACAGCGCCTTCGGTTTCAGCGGCATGGAGCTCGAGACCATCTGCCGTTACGACCTGCCGGTCACGACGATTATCTTCAACAACAACGGCGTGTATCGCGGTACCGACGTGAACCCGACTGGTGGCAAGGACGTCGCCCCGACCGTGTTCGTCAAAGGTGCCCGCTACGACAAGATGATCGAGGCCTTCGGCGGCATCGGCTACAACGTCACCACCCCGGAAGAGCTGAGCCGCGCGCTGAGCGAGGCGATTGCCGCCGGCAAGCCAGCCCTCATCAATGCCGTCATCGACGAGACCGCCGGCACCGAGAGCGGCCGCCTGACGAACCTGAATCCGCAAAGCGGCGCCAAGAAGTAACACAGCGAATCGCACGGCGCCCCAGGGCGCCGTCCCCCAGGCAAGCCCGCGGGCCGGCCGGCGGGAACTGCAACATCGATTGATAAATGGAGACTGACAATATGAGCAAACCACTCGAAGGCATCAAGATTATCGACTTTACCCACGTCCAGGCTGGCCCCGCCTGCACGCAGTTGCTCGCATGGTTCGGTGCCGACGTGATCAAGGTCGAGCGTCCTGGCGCGGGCGACGTCACCCGCTCGCAGCTGCGCGACATCCCGAACGTCGACGCACTGTACTTCACTATGCTGAACAGCAATAAGCGTTCGCTGACGCTCGATACCAAAACGCCGGCGGGCAAGGAAATCCTCACCAAGCTGATCAAAGAGTCGGACGTGCTGGTCGAGAACTTCGGTCCAGGCGCACTGGACCGCATGGGCTTTACCTGGGAGCACATCAAGGAACTGAACCCGGGCATGATCGTGGCATCGGTGAAGGGCTTCAGCGACGGCCACCACTACGAAGACCTGAAGGTCTATGAGAACGTGGCGCAGTGCGCCGGCGGTGCCGCATCGACCACCGGTTTCGACGACGGCCCACCAACCGTCAGCGCAGCCGCCCTGGGCGACAGCAACACCGGCATGCACCTGGCGATCGGTATCCTGACCGCCCTGCGTTCGCGCGACGTGACGGGCAAGGGCCAGAAGGTCGCGGTATCGATGCAGGACAGCGTGCTGAACCTGTGCCGCGTCAAGCTGCGCGACCAGCAGCGCCTGGACCGTGTCGGCTACCTGGAAGAGTATCCACAGTACCCACACGGCAAGTTCTCCGACGTCGTTCCGCGTGGCGGCAATGCCGGCGGCGGCGGCCAGCCAGGCTGGGTGCTCAAGTGCAAGGGCTGGGAAACCGACCCGAACGCCTACATCTACTTCACCATCCAGGGCCACGCCTGGGCACCGATCTGCAAGGCAATCGGCAAGGAAGAGTGGATCGACGATCCTGGGTACACCACGGCCCTCGCGCGCCAGGACAAGATTTTCGACATCTTCGCGACCATCGAAGAATGGCTGAAAGACAAGACCAAGTTCGAAGCAGTGGACATCCTGCGCAAGTACGACATTCCATGCGCACCGGTCCTGTCGATGAAGGAAATCGCCAACGATCCGTCGCTGCGCGCCAGCGGCACGATCGCCGAAGTCGACCACAAGGAACGCGGCAAGTACCTGACCGTGGGCAGCCCGATCAAGTTCTCGGACACGAAGGTCGAAATTACGGGTTCGCCGCTGCTGGGCGAACATACCGACGAGGTGCTGGAGAGCCTCGGCTACAGCTCGGCGCAAATCAAGGAGTTTCACGAGCAGAAGGTGGTCTGATCCCGGGTAAACCCGGATAATCGGATCCTGGTGCGCGTCGGCTGTCTGCGACGCGCATTCGCTTTTTCTAAAGGAGTATCCATGCAAGGCGAACTCGATTTTCAACAACTGGCAAACGCACTGGGCGACGGCCTCGTGGTCTGCGATGCGTCCGGCGCCATCACCTTTTGGAATGCAGCCGCCACGCGCATCTTCGGCTTTACCGAAAGCGATGCCATCGGACAATCGCTGGACCTGATCATTCCTGAGCGTCAACGCGCGCGCCACTGGGACGGCTACCACAAGACCATGGCCACCGGCCAGACGCGCTACGGCAACGACGTGCTGCGGGTCCCGGCAGTCCACAAGGAAGGCAAGCCCTTGTCGATCGCTTTCACCGTTGCGATGTTGCACGGGCCGGGCGGGGAGGTGACGTCCATCGTTGCCGTGGTGCGCGATGAGACTGAACGCTGGAGCGAGGAGCGCAAGCTGAAGGCGCGCGTGACCCAGCTCGAGGCGGCACAGGCGTAGTTGCTTGGCTCGAAAGGCGTGGATGTGAACGATGTAAAAATAGCCCCGCCGGCTTGCGCCGGCGGGGCTTTGTTTTAAACCCGGCATCATCGCTGCCGGATTGCGCTTCGTTTGGTAAATTTCGTCCTTCGAATATTGGTAGGTAAATTTCTAAGAGCGCCTAACAACACCTCCATGGCTGCGTTGCAGCGTCTCGCCGTACAGGCGTACTGTCTTCGACGCCGCGCCTTGCCCTGAAGGTTTTGTTAGGCGCTCTAAATTGCGTGGAAATGTTGGTTGTCGGAATAAGATTTATTATTTTTAATTTCCTGGTTTCAAATTATTCTGAGGTATTTTTACAATCGTCAATACAGAAGCGCGGGCTTGAATCACTTCGCGCACGATAATCAGCCATTACAGCTTGCTTAGTTCCAATAAGTCGAATTCTTCGATGGCCGGCAGGAAATGTTCATTATGATGTCCGGGGCGTGACAGCTTGACCAGGGCATAGCGCTGCAAGGCATCGAGCCTGGGCCAGCGGCCCGGGCAGGGCGCCGGCAAGCCATGCAGGCCACACTGCAACACCACCTGCGCCGGGACCTCGGTCGATGTCGACAAGGCGATCTCGTCGGCGGCGTCCGGCGCCGGATCCATTGCCGTGATCTGGACGCCGGCGAACTGGAGCAGGAGCTGCCGGTAAGCGGACTGCTCTTCGGGCGATTCGCAGGCTTTCCTGACCAATAGCCATTTCTCTTCCTGGCCCAGGCTTGCCCAGCCGCGCATCGTCAGCTTGACGCCGCAGACATCGAGCTTGCGGCGAATCACCATCGGTATCCTCGCCAGTGGCTTTCCGGCCTTGCACTCGAAGGCAAAGACCTTGTGCATGTCGATCGGCTCCGTCGCCTGGGCAGGACGGCTAACGGATGAGGTCGGCATGGCGGCTGAGCGCATCCCTGACGATAGGACGCAAGTGTTCCGTGCCTTGCTCTCGGGTCTGCTCGAGCAACTGGCGCCGCATGGCCGGCGCCCAGAAGCGTTTCAGGTGCATGGCGATATCGAGCGTGGCCTGGTCGCGGTCGGGCATGGAATCGAAGAAGTCGCCGATCTGGTTGGACATCGCTACAAGGGTATGGGTGTTCATCGATGCTTCGCTCCTGTCAGGCTTGGGTAATCCGGTGCGCATGGGCATACACCACATGTCCCTGGCGCCGCACGAAGCCGGCCAGGGTGATGCCGGCGGTCTCGGCCAGCCGCACCGCCAGGCCGGTCGGGGCCGACACCGCGGCCAGCATGCCGATGCCCAGCGTGGCAGTCTTCTGCACCATCTCGTAGCTCGCGCGGCTGGTGACCAGCACGGCGCCGGAGGAGAGGTCCATGCGCCGGCCGGCCAGGGCGCCGAGCAGCTTGTCGAGCGCATTGTGCCGGCCCACGTCTTCCCGCACATGTTCGATGGCCGACCCAGGGCCCAGCCATGCCGCGGCATGGGTGGCGCCGGTCCGGTGCTGCAGCATTTGCATGCTTTCCATCTGGCGAAAGGCCGCCTCCAGCTCGCGGGCGCCGAAACAGGCGCTGCTCGATACCACAGGCGGGCTGCGCACCGCGTGCTGCAAGGATTCGGCGCCGCACAGCCCGCAGCCTGTGCGGCCGGTCAGGTTGCGGCGCCGGTCCTTCAGCGCAGCGAAGCGGGCGCTGGCGATGCAGAGCGCGGCGCGGATGCCGTCCGGCCCCGGAACGAGCTCGCAGTCGTACAGCTCGCTGCTGTCCCCGATGATGCCTTCGCTGAGCGAAAACCCGAGCGCGAAATCCTCGAGGTCGGTGGGCGAGGCCAGCATCACCGCATGCGAGATGCCGTTGTATTCCAGCGCCACCGGCACCTCCTCGGCAACATCATCGAACTGGCTGTCGCCCGCGGCGCCGTTCCAGCGGCGGACGGCGACCCTTGCCAGCGCGGCATACTCCTCGGCTGCGGGCGCGTTCATGCAGGGCTCCCGGACGACTGCACCTCGTCCTCGGGTGCCGCGGCGCCGTGCAGCAGGCGCTGCTGCTCCATGGCGAAGCTGCGGTATTGTTGCTGCCATTCGGACGGTTGGGTCACCGGCATGACCTGGACCGCGGTCACCTTGTATTCGGGGCAGTTGGTGGCCCAGTCCGAATTGTCGGTCGTGATCACGTTCGCGCCGGATTCGGGGAAGTGGAAGGTCGTGTACACCACGCCCGGCTGCACCCGCTCCGTGATCGATGCGCGCAGCACCGTCTGCCCGGCGCGCGACTCGATACCGACCCAATCGTCCTGCCGGATGCCGCGTTCTTCGGCATCGTGCGGATGGAGCTCGAGCCTGTCTTCACTGTGCCAGCGCACGTTCTCGGTGCGGCGGGTCTGGGCGCCGACGTTGTACTGCGACAGGATGCGGCCGGTGGTCAGGATCAGCGGGAACTTGCGCGTCACCTTTTCCCTGGTCGCGTAGAACTGCGTGTTGATGAACCGGCCCTTGCCGCGCACGAAGCCGCCGATATGCATGGTCGGCGTGCCGTCCGGCGCCTGCTCGTTGCATGGCCACTGTATGCTGCCCAGTTCATTGAGCCTGCGGTAACTGACACCGCGAAAGCTCGGCGTCAGCGCCGCAATCTCGTCCATGATCTCGGAGGGATGGCGGTAATGCATCGGATAGCCGAGCGCATTGGCCAGCGCGACGGTGACTTCCCAGTCCGACTTGCCCGCCTTCGGCGGCATCACCTTGCGCACCCGGGAGATGCGGCGCTCGGCATTGGTGAAGGTGCCGTCTTTTTCCAGGAAGGAGGAGCCGGGCAGGAACACGTGGGCATACTTGGCCGTCTCGTTCAGGAACAGGTCCTGCACCACAATGCACTCCATCGCGGCCAGCGCGGCGGTGACGTGCTGGGTATCCGGGTCGGACTGGACAATATCCTCGCCCTCGCAATACAGGCCCATGAAGCTGCCGTCGAGCGCCGCATCGAACATGTTCGGAATGCGCAGGCCGGGCTCCGGATCCAGCACGCAGTCCCAGGCCTGCTCGAATTCGGCGCGCACGGTGCTGTCGGAAACATGGCGATAGCCCGGCAGCTCATGCGGGAAGGAACCCATGTCGCAGGAGCCCTGCACATTGTTCTGGCCGCGCAGCGGATTGACGCCCACGCCTTCGCGCCCGACGTTGCCGGTCGCCATGGCGAGATTGGCGATGCCGATCACCGTGGTCGAACCCTGGGCGTGCTCGGTGACGCCCAGGCCGTAGTAGATGGCGCTGTTGCCGCCGCCGGCGTACAGGCGCGCCGCGCCGCGCAGCTCCTGCGCCGGCACGCCGGTCAGGGATTCCACCGCTTCCGGTGCATGCTCGGGCCGCAGCACGAATTCCTGCCAGTCCCCGAACGACTGCTCTTCGCAGCGCTCGGCAATGAAGGCCGCGTCGAACAAGCCTTCGGAAAGAATGACATGCGCGATGGCATTCATGACCGCGACGTTGGTCCCGGGCCGCAGCTTCAGGTGGTAGTCGGCCTGGATATGCGGCGACTTCACCATCTCGGTGGTGCGCGGGTCGATCACGATCAGCTTCGCGCCCTGGCGCAGCCGGCGCTTCATCTGCGACGCGAACACGGGATGCGCCGCGGCCGGGTTGGCACCGATGATCATGATGACGTCGGCCTTCATCACGGAATCGAAGCGCTGGGTGCCGGCCGATTCGCCCAGCGTCTGCTTCAGGCCATAGCCGGTCGGCGAATGGCAGACCCGGGCGCAGGTATCGACATTGTTGTTGCCGAATGCCGCGCGCACGAGTTTCTGCACCAGGTAGGTTTCCTCGTTGGTGCAGCGCGAGGAGGTAATGCCGCCGATCGCGTCCTTGCCGTACTTGGCCTGGATGCGGCGAAATTCGGAGGCGGCGTAGCCGATCGCTTCCTCCCACGAGACTTCCTGCCACGGATCGCTGATCCGTTTGCGGATCATGGGCCTGGTCATGCGGTCCTGGTGGGTCGCATAGCCCCAGGCGAAGCGGCCCTTGACGCATGCGTGCCCGTGGTTGGCATGGCCGTCCGGGTTCGGCACCATGCGCACCACCTCGTTGCCCTTCATCTCGGCCCGGAACGAACAGCCGACGCCGCAATAGGCGCAGGTGGTGATCTTGCTGTGCTCGGCCTGGCCCATCATGATCACGGTCTTCTCGGTCAGGGTCGCGGTCGGGCAGGCGTCGACGCAGGCGCCGCAGGACACGCATTCGGATTCCATGAAGGACTGGTTCTGGCCCGGCGAGACGCGCGAGTCGAAGCCGCGCCCATCGATGGTCAGCGCGAACGTGCCCTGGGTTTCCTCGCAGGCGCGCACGCAGCGGTTGCACACGATGCACTTGGACGGGTCATAGCTGAAATAGGGATTCGATTCGTCCTTCTCCAGCGCGAGGTGGTTGCGGCCCTCGCCGCCATAGCGCACTTCGCGCAGGCCGACCACGCCGGCCATGTCCTGCAGCTCGCAATTGCCGTTCGTGGGGCAGGTCAGGCAATCGAGGGGATGGTCGGAAATATACAGCTCCATCATGCCCTTGCGGATGTCGGCGAGCTTGGGCGACTGGGTCCTGACCTTCATGCCGGGTTCGCAGGGCGTGGTGCAGGACGCCGGATAGCCGCGCCGGCCCTCGACTTCGACCAGGCACAGCCGGCAGGAGCCGAACGGCTCCAGGCTGTCGGTCGCGCACAGCTTGGGGACGGACAGGCCGGCCTCGATGGCAGCGCGCATCACCGACGTGCCGGCCGCCACCTTGACTTCCTGGCCATCGATTTCCAGCGTGACGACGGCGTCGCCATCGCGCCTGGGCGTTCCGCAATCCGGTTGCTTGGGCGGGTTCATGGGATATCCTTTTCTGGGTCGTATGGTGGGGTTCAGGCTGCCTGCCGGCCGATCTCGGCGCCGCCGAAGTCTTCGGGAAAGTGGTCCAGCGCCGACAGGACGGGGTAGGGCGTCATGCCGCCCATCGCGCACAGCGACCCGTTGAGCATGGTGTCGCACAGGTCGCGCAGCAGGTGGATTTGCTGCGGGCGGTTCTGGTTGAGGATGATCCGGTCGACCACCTCGACGCCGCGGGTGGAGCCGATCCGGCAGGGCGTGCATTTGCCGCATGACTCGGCGGCGCAGAATTCCATGGCGTAGCGCGCCTGGCGCGCCATGTCGACGCTGTCGTCGAACACCACGATGCCGCCGTGTCCCAGCACGCCGCCGACGGCGGCCAGGGCTTCATAATCGACCGGCGTGTCGAGCAGCGCGACAGGAAGGTAGGCGCCCAGCGGGCCGCCGACTTGCACGGCGCGGATCGGCCGGCCGCTGCGCGTGCCGCCGCCGAAGTCGTCGATCAATTCCCGGAGCGTGACGCCGAAGGCCTTTTCCACCAGGCCGCCGCGCAGGATGTTGCCTGCCAGTTGCAGCGGCAGCGTGCCGCGCGAGCGGCCCATGCCGTAGTCGCGGTAACAGGCGGCGCCGCGCGCCAGGATCAGCGGCACGGCGGCGAGCGACATCACGTTGTTGATGACGGTGGGCTTGCCGAACAGTCCCTGCAGCGCCGGCAGGGGCGGCTTCGGGCGCACCATACCGCGTTTTCCTTCCAGGCTTTCCAGCAGCGCCGTTTCCTCGCCGCAGACATAGGAGCCGGCGCCCATGCGCACCTCGATGTGGAAGCGGCGGCCCGATCCGAGCACGTCGTCGCCGAGGTAGGCCGCATCGGCTGCCAGCCGCACGGCCTTGTTCAGGGTGGCGACCGCATGCGGATATTCCGAGCGGACGTAGATATAGCCCTGGGTGGCGCCGACCGCCAGGCCGGCGATGAGCATCCCCTCGATCAGCATGAAGGGATCGCCTTCCATCACCATACGGTCGGAAAAGGTCCCGGAATCGCCCTCGTCGGCATTGCAGACGATGTACTTCTGTTGGGCCTGGGCCTGCTGCACGGTCTTCCACTTGATCCCGGTCGGAAAGCCGGCGCCGCCGCGGCCACGCAGGCCGGACTCGGTCACCTGCTGCACGATCTCCGCGGGCTCCATGGCGAGCGCCTTGCGCAGTCCGGCGAAGCCCTCGTGCCGAACGTAGTCGGCCAGGGACAAGGGATCGGTGACGCCGACGCGGGCAAAGGTCAGGCGCTCCTGCTTCTTCAGGAAGGGGATGTTGTCGGTCAGTCCGAGATACAGCGGATGGGTGGGGTCGCCGTCGAAATGGGCATCGAGGATGCCGGGGACGTCCTGCGGCGTGGCCGGGCCATACGCAAAGCGTCCGACCGGCGTGGCGATTTCAACCAGGGGTTCGAGCCAGAACATGCCGCGCGAACCGTTGCGCACCAGTTGTGCATCGATGCCGCGCAGCCTGGCGTGGCTGAGGGCGGCGGCAGCCACCGCGTCCGCGCCAAGCGCCAGCGCAGTGGAATCGCAGGGCACATAGATCACCGCGCTCATGGCTGCTTCTCCTGGCTGGCGATGAGGGCGTCGAAGCGTGCCGGATCGACCCGGGCGTAGAGCGTATCGTCGACCATCACGGCCGGCCCGACTGCACACTGGCCCAGGCAGTAGGCCGGCTCGAGCGTGACAGCGCCGTCGCGGCTGGTCTCGTGCAAATTACAGCCCAGCGCGCTTTGCGCGTGCGCCAGCAAGCGGTCAGCGCCCACTGCCTGGCAGGCCTCGGCACGGCACACCTGCACCACGTGCCTGCCGGGAGGGGAGACACGGAAATGGTGATAGAAGCTGATGACCCCGTGGACTTCGGCGCGCGAGAGGTTCAGCGCGTCGGCGATGCCAGGCACAGCCGAGGGCGGGACATGGCGCAGCGCATGCTGCACATCATGCAGGACTGGCAGCAGGGCGCCGGGGCGGCCGGCATGCGCGGCCAGCGCGGCGCTGACCGCCTGCTGGGTTGGGTCTGGCAGCTGGTTCAAGGTCGTGTCTCCTTATAGGATTGCCGGCCGGAATAAAACTAATAGGTCGGCGCAGCATATTTGCGCCTCGGCGGCGGGTTTTGTTGATATCCTATGCGTGGAATCCCTGCAGCGCAATATGAAGCCGTCACGCATCTTATTGACGAAATTCCGATCATTAAAGTGGCATAACTTTGCATATTTAAAGCATGAAGCTACGTATCCGCCCCAGTTTTTACATCGAGCAGGACGACGCCAAGCCGTATCCCCTGGAGCGCGCGCTTGCGCTGCTGCGGGAAATCGACAACACCGGCAACCTGCGCGCGGCCTGTGCCGCCGTGGGAGTGTCCTACCGTGGCGCCTGGGACGTGTTGGCTGGACTGGAGCAGCTCCTGGGCGGCGCCGTCGTCGACATGGCAAGAGGGAAGGGCTCGACCTTGACCGAGCTGGGAAAACGCCTGGTCTGGGCTGAAAGGCTGACGCATGCGCGCTTCGACCCGCTGCTCGACTCGATGGCGATGGAGATCGATTCGGAAATACAGGGCGTCCTCAACCGCGTGCAAAGGCAGCTGAAAATCTATGCCAGCCATGGCTTTGCCGTGGCCGCCCTGAATGCCCATCTGGAGCAGATTGCCGTGCCGGTCGAACTGAGCTACCGGGGGAGCGTCGAAGCGCTGCGCGCGCTGCACCGGGGCGCCTGCGACATCGCCGGCTTCCATGTTCCGGTCGGCGAATTCGAGGCTGCCGTGTTCAACCAGTTCCGGGACCTGTTCAAGCCCTCGCAGGTGATGATCAACGTGGCGACCCGGCGCCAGGGGCTGATGGTCCGCAAGGGCAATCCGAAGAACGTCTGGACCGTGCGCGACCTGCTCACGCCCGGCATCGTCCTCGTCAACCGCCAGCAGGGCTCCGGCACCCGCGTCATCCTCGACCTGTTGCTGAAGCGGGAAGGCGAGAGCGGGCAGCGCGTGGCCGGATTCGAGAGCGTCGAACTGACCCACGCGGCGGTCGCGGCCTATGTGGCCAGCGGCAAGGCCGATGTGGGGCTGGGCGTGGAAACGGCGGCGCGGCAGTTCGACCTCGACTTCGTGCCGCTCCTGACCGAACGGTATTTCTTCGTGTGCGAGAAAGAGACCCTGAGCGACCCGCGGTTCGGCGAGGTGCTGGCATTTTTGAAGACCGTGCAGTTCAAGGCGGAGGTGAGTAAATTGGCTGGGTATGATGCGAGTACGACGGGGGTGGTGATGGATTTGAAGGATGCGTTTCCCGGGATGGTGGGGTGAGGGAGGGGGCTTGCGGGGCAAGGATGCGCGGCCGGGCGCGGGGCGGCGCGCCAGGCAGGGCGAGTGAGCTTGACGTTCCCGAAACGTCGGTCGGCTGGCGCTGTTACTTTTCTCCAGCCAGCGCTTTCACCGCTTTCTCCAGCGCACGGACCTTTTCGCGCATGTTGGACAGATTGCGCACGAGCACGGCAACGCGTTCCCAGTCGGCATTCCTGGCGACGGGGAAGTAGCCTGTGTATCGCCCGGGTTCGGTAATGGAGTTGGGCACCATCGTGGCGGCCGTGATATGCACGTTGTCGACGATCTCGATGTGGCCGTTGATCATGGCCGCGCCGCCGAAGGTACAATGCCGGCCGATCCTGGCGCTACCGGCGACGCCGACGCAACCGGCCATGGCCGTGTGGGCGCCGATGTGGCAGTTGTGGCCGATCTGGATCTGGTTGTCGAGCTTGACCCCGTCTTCGATCACGGTATCGTCGAGCGCGCCGCGGTCGACCGTCGTGTTCGAACCGATGTCGACGTCGTCGCCGATGACGACGCGGCCGGTCTGCGGAATCTTGATGTACACGCCGTCTTCCACGGCGAAGCCGAAACCGTCGCCGCCGATGACCGCCCCCGAATGGATGATGCCGCGCGCGCCGATGATGCAGTGCGCATGGAAGGTCACGTTGGCGAACAGGTGGGTGCCTTCACCGATGACCGCCTCGCGCCCGATGTAGCAGCCGGCATCGACGGCCGCCCCGGCCTTGATGGCAGCACCTGGCTCGACCGTCACGTGCGGGCCGATATGGGCGGTAGGATCGACCTGCGCGCTGGGGTGCACCGCGGCCGTCGGATGGACGCCCGGTTCGGGTGACGGCAAACGCGCAGAGGCGAAGTACTGCGCCGCCCGGGCGAAGTAGGCATAGGGATTGGCTGTGAAGATGCGCGCGCCCGTAAAAGTGGCGGCCACCTCGGGTTCGTCCGCAGGCGAGAGGATCAGCGCCGCGGCGTGGCTGTGCGCGGCCAGCGCGCGCAGCTTGCTGTTGCTGAGAAAACTGATGTCCGAGGCGCCGGCACGGTCCAGCGGGGTGATCGCCGTGACTTCGATGTCGGCATCGCCCTCCAGCCGTCCGCCGAAACGCTCAACCAGCTCGCCTAATCGGGTTCCCATGCTGTCTGCCTCACGTTGGTCTAGTCGGTGGCACTGTTCGAGTGCCAAATTTAGACAGGTTTTCCGGATGGGCGGTTCCAGCATTGCGAACGGTCCTAAGCTGGATCAAGCGGCGGGCAGGGTACGGGCGCGGAACCCCATCATGCCGCTGCCATAGCCGAGTTCACGCGGCAGACACTCCCAAGGTATGCCGCTTCTGCAGACGAACAGCATTCCAGTCAGGGCGGCCCGGTCATACGGCCGTCCGCCTTTTGGAGACCGGCAGTGAGCGGGAAGATGAGCGGGTATGAGAGACCAAAGGTCTTCAGGGAGAAGTGCTTGGGCCATGGCATCAGTGCGAACACGGCCGCCATCTTGATTCCCGCGCTGAGGCTACGAACGTCCGCTATCGACCCGAAGCGGACGACGCATTCGGCTAGGTGGGAGTTAGGCTGTCAACGCCGAGCAGGCATGCTTCGCCTTGATTTTTCGTTTGTACGATAGCCATTAGTCCGGCAACGAACCGATCTATGGCATTCGGTTCGGTAAGTATTTCGACTTCAAGCTTATTCTTGCTTTCCCAGGTGTGGACCGAGTTCGATTCAAACGCCACACGACATTGACAGTGTCCTACCGAGTCGAGAACAGAAATTGTGACCCCAAGGTACGCATAGCTATTCCGCTCTCCTGCTTGGAAGGCGACAGATTGCCCTGCAATGAGTGGAAGAGCGGCAAGCTCTTTAGCCCATTTTTCCAACGCTTCATAGGTCGTATAGACCTGAGTTTTTCCAACGAAACCCCAACTTCCCGCATGGCTATCGATAGTCAACAAGCCGTCGTCTTCCCAAAGGACTTGAATCGTAAGTTGAGAGTCCATCAGTTCTCCATAGAAATGAACGTCCGCTCCTGGCCGATAGCAGACCGTACATGTGTGATAAGTCTACCGGAGTTGTTGCTGACTGGGAAAGTTAGCATGCATGGTCACGGCTAGCTGAACGTCTGCTACCGGCACAAAGCGGTCCTTCAGATTTGTACGAGATCGGCTAGTGACCCAACTTCACTTTGAATTTACATTAGTGCTAATGTATAATTTTCGAATGGACCTTAAACTGCAGCCTGGCCTAGGCGAACTGCTCCGCCATGTCGGCGAACTCGTCGAGCAGGGAGCCGATGAGCACTACCGCAGCATGAGCTTGAACTATCGGGCTCGCTATACGCCTGTGTTGCGTGCCCTGCGTACTGGGGCGCAAACCGTTACTGAAATTACTCGCCGCACTCGCCTGACGCAGGGGGCAGTAAGCCAGACAGCAAGTCTGATGGAAAGCGATGGTTTGATTTCACGCCATGCACTCGATGATGGTCGTAAAACCCGTATTCAATTAACGCCAACGGGACAAGCACTTGGGGAACAACTTGAACAGCACTGGATCGCCACTTTCGCCGCGATCGACGTCCTGGAGGAAGAAATTGGCTTCCCCCTGCGGGAAGTGTTGACAGCGGCGGCAGCAGCGCTCGAGGACCAAGGATTTTCTGCCCGTTTGGCCGCTGTTAAAGCCAAGCTACAGGGAGAGCACGCGAATGTCGAGCAACAAAACTTCAGCACGTAACTGGTTCGATCAAGGTGGTCAGGCATACGCGCGCTTTCGACCGGAGTACCCGGAGAGCCTTGCTGCTTTCCTTGCTTCAACCGCTCCTAATCGTCGACTCGCCGTGGACGTAGGCTGCGGAAACGGGCAGCTGACACAACTGCTGGCCTCATATTTTGATCAGGTTATCGGACTCGATCCAAGCGCCGACCAGATAGCGAATACGATCGCACATGAGCGCGTTCATTATCAATGTGCGCCTGCCGAGCGCCTGCCTGTGGCGGATGCGAGTGCGAGCCTGATCACCGCAGCCCAGGCAGCGCATTGGTTTAACCTGCCAGATTTTTACAGGGAAGCACGTCGGGTCGGCAGTCCAGGGACAATTCTGGCGTTGATCAGCTATGGCGTACTTGAACTGGAACCTGCGCTCAATGAGCGGTTCCAGAAATTCTATTGGGAAGAAATCGGCCCCTACTGGCCGCCCGAGCGAAAACTCGTCGATACAAAATATGCGACGATCGAGTTTCCCTTTGACGAACTTACCGCACCTGCTCTGGCAATCCGCGCCGAGTGGCAATTGGCTGAGTTTTTGGGATACCTTCAAACCTGGTCTGCAGTTCAGAGTGCAAAGGAAGCTGGCAAGGAAGCGTTGCTCGCCGACTTTGCTTCCGACATCGTGAGGGCCTGGGGTGATCCAGATCGTAGTCGCCTTGTATGCTGGCCCATCAATATGCGCATCGGGAAAATATAGCGGTACCAGCTCAAGCCTGGCTCAACAACCAGGTTTGAATACGTCGAAAGCTAACAGATGACTCAAGGTAACACGGTAATACAGTTTCGTTCGGCAGCGTTTGAGGATTTACCGAAGATACTTTCGCTTTTGGCCGACCACGTTCTAGGTACGCAGCGCGAGAGCCTGGACGCCGCCACGATTGCCAGGTACGAGGCTGCTTTTCGCGACATCTATTCTCAGAAAGGCAACCAAATCCTAGTAGGGGTACAAGACAGCGAAATTGTCGCCATGCTCCAACTAACTTTCATTCCAGGGCTCTCACATCAAGGCGCGACACGTGCCCAGATCGAGTCCGTTCGGGTAAAGAGTAGTGTACGTGGTCACGGCATCGGCAAAATCCTCTTTCGCGAGGCGATCGACCTCAGCAAGCGGGCAGGCTGTTCCATCGTTCAGTTGACGACGGACCAGCGCCGGCCCGACGCGGTACGCTTCTATGAAAGCCTAGGATTCAAGCCGACCCATTCAGGCATGAAGCTGGCCATTTGAACAAGCCTTCCAGCAGACACCTGTGGACTACCCCCATCCTTTGCGGAACGAAAGCAGTGCGGCGTAGCAGGTACAGGGTCAAGTCTGACATTCGGACATGAGCTCAACTGTGCGCAGCGCAGAATTGAAAGGAAGGTGCAAGGCAGAAAATCGCTGCGCGATTTTCCTTAGTCAGGCGAATCGGAGAGCCTTTGCGCCCGGAGGCGCAAAGTCGCTCGCAGGCTCGCTGCTGCGCAGCTCGAAACCCCTGCTCGCCCCGCGTCCGTGCCGTCCGCGGATTCGATTCCCGACGCCGGAACGACACCGCACAAAAAACACAGCCCCGTCGGCTTTCGCCGGCGGGGCTGTGTTTTTTGTGCGGTGGTGGAGGCGGCGGGAATCGAACCCGCGTCCGCAAGCACTCTACAGACAGTTCTACATACTTAGCACTGCCATTTAATTTAACCGGTACAACGGGGACGTGCACCCTTTGTACAAGCGAGTTACCTTAAATTTCGGAAGCAACCAAGTAACCCGGTTGAGTCCTAGCCCCTGTAAATGACTCTACTGCCTTGCGGCCACCCCAGGGGCGAGGTGTTGTAGAGCTAGCAGCAATTAAGCTGCGAGTGCGTACGAGTTATCGTTTGCAGTTATTGATTTCTGGATGTATTTACGAGGTAACCAGTCCTCGGTATGCCCTGCGCTGCTTTGCAACCCACGTCGAAACCAGGTCGCCCCCAACGAAGCTTCATTGTACTCCAATCGCGGCTCCTGTGCAGTCCCTCGGGGTACCGTAGAGGGATGATGCCCCGCAGGGTTACGAACTGTTGCAAATCGCTGTGCCTGGCATGCGACAGGTGCCCGACGATCGACCGGCGACACCTTGTGCGCATGAATGCGCACCCTGCGTTACAGGCGTAAAAAAACCGCAGCCGGTCCGGCGCTGCGGTTCAACCAAAACAAGCGGGCTTACTGGCCGTTGTTGTTGCGCTTGGCGATCTCGTTGCCGAGGTAGCCGCCGCCGATGACGCCGGCCAGGGTGGCGAGTTTCTTGCCGTTGCCGCCGCCGATCTGGTTGCCGATCAGGCCGCCGATGACGGCGCCGGTGCCGATGCCGACATAGCTCGGCTGGGCCGGTGCCGGGGCTGGTGCCACGGGCGCCGGGGCGGGGCGGTAGGCCGGTTCTTCGTAGCGGGCCACCTGCTGGGTTGGGCGGTAGCTCGGCTCCTTGTGCACGACCTTCTGGACGACCGGCTTCTGCACGACGACGGTTTTCTTGACGACCGGCGCGGCTTCCTGCTTGACGACCACGACCGGTGCGGCAGGGTTGGCGCTTTGCACGTAGGTCGTGGTGCCGGGTGCGGCGCTGACGACCAGCGGGGCGGCGGCCGGTGCGGCCGGCTGGGCTGCGAGGTATTGCTGGGCTGGGGCAGGCGGCACGGCGGTCGCTTGCAGTTGTCCGGCTGCCAGAGGTGCTGCCAGGGCGGCGTTGGCCTGGGCCAGGGCCGGTTCGGCAGCGCCGCGCGAGGTGGGCAGGAGGCCGGTGATGGCGGCGGCGCCGGTCAGGCTGACGATGACCACCGACACGGCTGCGGCGGCCATCAGGGGATGAATGCGGGAAGCGGCTGGCGTGGTGTTCATGTTGTTCTCCATCAGTGTTGCGTTGTCGATGGATGCAGAATACCGGCCAGCTCAGTTACACGATAGACAGAAGCCTGTTTCAGTTGTAATCAGTTGTTAATGCTATGCGTCAACAGTCGTGGCGTTCGGCGCGAGCGTACGCAGCACTTCCAGCAGTTCGAGCGGCGAATTCAAGAGGTAGTCGGCGCCCCAGGTGCGTGGGGTGATCTGGCCGCAATAACCCCAGCCGCAGGCCACCGTCACCATGCCGGCGGCGCGGCCCGCTTCGATGTCGCGCAGGTCGTCGCCGACGTACCAGCAATGCGCCGGGTCGATGCCGAGCCGGCGCGCGCCTTCGAGCAGGGGCGCCGGGTGCGGTTTGGCGTGCGGCATGGTGTCGCCCGAGACGATGCAGCCGGCGTGGGCCAGCCCGATCTGCGGGATCAGCGGATCGGTGAAGCGGGCCGGCTTGTTGGTGACCACGCCCCATGCCATGCCGGCGTCGAGGATGCCCTGCAACAGGGCGTCGATGCCCTCGAACAAGGTGGTCTCGGCCGCCATGTTGGCCTGGTAGCGGTCGAACCATTGCAGGCGCAGCTCTTCATAGCCTTCGTCGCCCGGCGCCAGGCCGAAGGCGGCGCCGATCATGCCGCGCGCGCCGGCCGAGGCGGTCGGGCGCAGCACGCTGTAGGGAGTCGGTTCGAAGCCGCGCTCGGTGCGCAGCCAGTTGACGGCGGCGGCCAGGTCCGGGGCGGTGTCGGCCAGGGTGCCGTCGAGGTCGAACAGGACGGCACGCGGGGCCGGGAGGAAGGCAGGGGAGGTCATCGTCGAGAGGCCTGGTTCAGAGGAGCTTGGTCAAACGGGTTTAGTGCAGGCCACCATGTAGTTCACATCGGTGTCGTTGTTGAGCGAGTAGATCTTGGTCAGCGGATTGTAGGTCAGGCCCTTCATGCCGTCGACCTGCAGCCCGGCGGCGCGCATGAATTGCGACAGTTCGGCCGGGGTCAGGAACTTGGCGTAGTCGTGGGTGCCGCGCGGCAGCATGCGCAGCACGTATTCGGCGCCGATCACGGCCAGCAGGTAGGCCTTTGGATTGCGGTTGATGGTCGAGAAGAACAGCTTGCCGCCCGGCTTGGCCAGGGCGGCGGCGGCGCGCACGATCGAGGCCGGGTCCGGCACGTGCTCGAGCATTTCCATGCAGGTGACGACGTCGTACTGGCCCGGCTCCTCGGCGGCCATGTCTTCGGCGGCGATGAGCTTGTAGCGCACGTCGACGCCCGACTCCAGGCCGTGCAGGTCGGCGACCTTGAGGGCCTTTTTCGACAGGTCGATGCCGGTCACCTTGGCACCCTTGCGCGCCATCGATTCGGACAGCACGCCGCCGCCGCAACCGATGTCGATCACGTTCTTGCCCGCCAGCGGGGCGCGCGCGTTGATCCATTCGAGGCGCAGCGGGTTGATCTCATGCAGCGGGCGGAATTCGGAAGTCGGGTCCCACCACCGGTGGGCCAGCTCGCTGAACTTGTTGATTTCTAAAGGGTCGGCGTTCGTATTCATAGGTCGGAATAATAGCGGGAAATAGTCAGGCGCGACGGACGCTCCGCGACAAAAAAGTTGCCCGGTCGTGCACGGTGCCGCGCAGGCGAAAAAAAACCCCGCCGCAGCGGGGTTGCTCTAGCGGGAGGGCGCCTTCAGGCGCGCTCCCCCAGGACGGTGTTGCCAGGCTTACTGCTGGCGGGTACGGGTACCGACCACTTCGATCTCGACGCGGCGGTTCTTCGCGCGGCCAGCCGAGGTCTTGTTGTCGGCGACCGGCTGCTTCTCGCCCTTGCCTTCGGTGTAGATACGTGCAGGATCGACGCCCTTGCCCTTCAGGTAGGCCTTGACGGCTTCGGCGCGGCGGATCGACAGCTTCTGGTTGTAGGCATCGGTGCCGATCGAGTCGGTGTGGCCGACGGCGATGATGACTTCCAGGTTCATGTCGCCCAGCTTCGAGGTCAGTTCGTCGAGCGATGCCTTGCCGGCAGGCTTGAGGACGGCCTTGTCGAAGTCGAAGAAGGCGTCAGCCGAGTAGCTCACTTTTTCCGAAGTCGGGACCGGTGCCGGTGCGGGCGCCGGCGCTGGTGCTTCGGCCACTGGCGGTGGTGGCGGAGGTGGCGGCGGGGCGACGCACTTGCCGTTTTCGAGTTTTTCAGGCGGGACGCACAGCGGCGCGTCGCAGCCAGGGACCGCGTCGGCCGGGGTCCAGTAGCCGGTACGCCAGCAGAGACCGAAAGGATCGCGCGCGATCACGCCGCGGCTGTCCTGGACGTAGGCGCTGTACGGCTTGTTCGCCTGGATGTCGGTCGTCAGCGGTGCATACGGAGGTGCACTTTGGGCGAAAGCGCTACCGGCCAACGCTGCCGACGCTGCCAGCATGAGGGTTGCAATCTTCTTCATATTTTTCTTCCTTTCGGTTTTATATCTTTTCGTAGCGAAACGACGAATCATTCGCACTAACGTAGGCAGAATATTAACAGTGTTGCGGCCTCGCCCGTTTCGCATTGCGAAACATGCAATTAACTTCTCGGCCATTTTGCCACATACGCCACATTCACACGACCGCCTGAGTGTGCAATCGCTGTGCATGGCGGCCAGCTGCGTTGTTTCTGCGCAACAACGGATTGGTGGTGTCGATTAGATTGACGAATGTTTATGACCGGCTTGTGTCAGATCAACAATTTCGCGCACATGGCGGCCCACAGGGGCTTCTGCCTGTAAATGTCGCAGCGAGGAGTGCTGCATGGTAGAATCATTGGTTGGAACTTATAACCATTAGCCTGAAAGCAGTCGACCCGCCCAATGGATCAATTCGCAAAAGAAACAGTCCCTATTTCCCTCGAAGAAGAGATGCGCAAGAGCTACCTCGATTACGCGATGAGCGTGATCGTCGGCCGTGCGCTGCCGGATGTGCGCGATGGCCTGAAGCCGGTGCACCGCCGCGTCCTCTACTCGATGCATGAAAGTAACTACGCGCACAACCGTCCGTACGTCAAGTGCGCGCGCGTGGTCGGCGACACGATGGGTAAGTACCACCCGCACGGCGACTCGTCGATCTACGACACGCTGGTGCGCATGGCCCAGGACTTTTCGCTGCGCTACACGCTGGTCGACGGCCAGGGCAACTTCGGCTCGATCGACGGCGACAGCGCCGCGGCGATGCGTTATACCGAGTGCCGCCTCGACAAGATCGCCAGCGAGCTGCTGGCCGATATCGACAAGGACACGGTCGACTACCAGCCGAACTATGACGGCAAGGAAAAGGAACCGACGGTCCTGCCGACCAAGATCCCGAACCTGCTGATCAACGGCTCCTCCGGCATCGCGGTCGGCATGGCGACCAACATCCCGCCGCACAACCTGTCGGAAGTCATCAACGGCGCCCAGCACCTGCTGCGCAACCCGGACTGCACGATCGACGAGCTGATCGAACTGATCCCGGCGCCGGACTTCCCGACCGCCGGCATCATCTACGGTGTCTCGGGCGTGCGCGACGGTTACCGCACCGGCCGCGGCCGCGTGGTGATGCGCGCCAAGACCCACTTCGAAGAATATGGCAAGGATGGCGGCCGCATTGCGATCATCATCGACGAGCTGCCGTACCAGGTGAACAAGAAATCGCTGCTCGAGCGTATCGCCGAGAACGTGCGCGACAAGAAGCTGGAGGGCATTTCCGACATCCGCGACGAGTCCGACAAGTCGGGCATGCGCGTCGTCATCGAACTGAAGCGCGGCGAAGTGCCGGAAGTGGTGCTGAACAACCTGTACAAGCAGACCCAGCTCCAGGACACCTTCGGCATGAACATGGTGGCGCTGGTCAACGGCCAGCCGAAGCTGCTGAACCTCAAGCAGATGCTCGAGTGCTTCCTGTCGCACCGCCGCGAAGTGGTGACGCGCCGCACCGTGTTCGAGCTGCGCAAGGCGCGCGAGCGCGGGCACATGCTCGAGGGCCTGGCTGTTGCGCTGGCCAACATCGACGACTTCATCGCCATCATCAAGGCCGCGCCGACGCCGCCGGTGGCCAAGGTCGAACTGATGCAGCGCGCCTGGGATTCGTCCCTGGTGCGCGAAATGCTGCTGCGCACCGCCGAAGGCAGCACGATCGGCGGCATCGACGCCTTCCGTCCGGAGCACCTGCCGAAGCACTACGGCATGCAGACCGATGGCCTGTATAAACTGTCGGACGAGCAGGCCCAGGAAATCCTGCAGATGCGCCTGCAGCGCCTCACCGGCCTGGAGCAGGACAAGATCGTCAACGAGTACAAGGAAGTGATGTCGCACATCGCCGACCTGCTCGACATCCTGGCGCGTCCGGAACGCGTGACGACCATCATCAGCGACGAGATGGTCCAGATCAAGAACGACTACGCCGAGAACGGCAAGGATGGGCGCCGCTCGGTCATCGAACACAATGCCAGCGACCTCGACACCGAAGACCTGATCACCCCGCAGGACATGGTGGTGACGCTCTCGCATACCGGCTACATGAAGTCGCAGCCGATCGCCGAATACCGCGCGCAAAAGCGCGGCGGCCGCGGCAAGCAGGCGATGGCGACCAAGGACGAAGACTGGATCGACCAGCTGTTCATCGCCAATACGCACGACTACATGCTGTGCTTCTCGAACCGCGGCCGCATGTACTGGCTGAAGGTGTGGGAAGTGCCGCAGGGTTCGCGCAACTCGCGCGGCAAACCGATCGTCAACATGTTCCCGCTGCAGGACAACGAGAAGATCACGGTGATCCTGCCGCTGTCGGGCGACAACCGGACCTTCCCGGAAGACCATTACGTCTTCATGTCGACTTCGCTGGGCACGGTCAAGAAGACCCCGCTGCGCGATTTCTCGAATCCACGCAAGGCCGGCATCATCGCGGTCGACCTCGACGATGGCGACTTCCTGATCGGCGCCGCGCTGACCGACGGCCAGCACGACGTGATGCTGTTCTCGGATGCCGGCAAGGCCGTGCGCTTCGACGAGAACGACGTGCGCCCGATGGGCCGTACCGCGCGCGGCGTGCGCGGCATGAACCTGGAAGAGGGGCAGAACGTGATCGCGCTGCTGGTGGCCGAGAACGAGCAGCAGTCGGTGCTCACCGCCACCGAGAACGGCTTCGGCAAGCGTACCCCGATCCTTGAATACACCCGCCACGGCCGCGGCACCAAGGGCATGATCGCGATCCAGACGTCCGAACGCAACGGCAAGGTGGTGGCCGCGACCCTGGTCGACGCCAACGACGAGATCATGCTGATCACGACCGGCGGCGTGCTGATCCGCACCCGCGTGGCCGAGATCCGCGAGATGGGCCGCGCCACGCAAGGCGTCACCCTGATCGCGGTCGAGGACGGCACCAAGCTGTCGGGCCTGCAGCGTATCGTCGAGACCGACCTCGAGGAAGTCGAGCTCGAAGCGGCGCCCGAGTAAGGGCAGGGCGGGACGATGCGGACATCCACCTGTTCGACTCGAACCCGGCCCCTGTCGCATCCCGTCATGCCGCCCCGGCACGCGTCTGCCCAAGACGCTGCCCCGGCGGCATTTTTCATCCCTGGACGAGGAGCCTGTACTGGCGCCAGAAAGACATCCGATGACGCAGGTATTTAATTTTTCCGCCGGCCCGGCCGTCCTCCCGAAGGCAGTGCTGCAGCAGGCCGCCAGCGAAATGCTCGACTGGCACGGCAGCGGCATGTCGGTGATGGAGATGAGCCACCGCGGTCCGGAATTCATCTCGATCTATAAGCACGCCGAAGCCGACCTGCGCGAGCTGCTCGCGGTCCCGGCCAACTACAAGATCCTGTTCATGCAGGGCGGGGGATTGGGGCAGAACGCCATCATCCCGCTCAACCTGCTGGGACGCGTGGGCACGCCGGCCACCATCGATTTCGTGCACACCGGTTCCTGGTCCGGCAAGTCGCTCAAGGAAGCGGCGCGCTATGCGAACGTGAATGTGGCGGCGTCGAGCCAGGCCGAAGGGTTTACCTGTGTTCCGCCGCAGGACGCGTGGCGCCTGACCGAAGGCGCGGCCTACCTGCACGTCTGCACCAACGAAACCATCGACGGCGTCGAGTACAACTTCGTCCCGGAAGCGCCCGCGGGCGTGCCGCTGGTGGCCGACATGTCCTCGCACATCCTGTCGCGGCAAGTCGACGTGTCGCGCTATGGCGTCATCTTCGCCGGCGCCCAAAAGAACATCGGCCCGGCCGGCCTGACGCTGGTGATCGTGCGCGAGGACCTGCTGGAGTACGCGCTGCCGATCTGCCCCTCGGCCTTCCACTGGAAGAACGTGGCCGAGCACGAGTCGATGTTCAACACGCCGCCGACCTATGCCATTTATATTGCCGGGCTGGTGTTTGCACACCTGAAGCGCGAGGGTGGCGTGGCGGCCATGGAACAGCGTAATATCGAGAAGGCGCGGCTGCTGTACGAGGCGCTGGACCGCGACGATTTCTACCGTAACCGCGTGGACCCATCATGCCGCTCACGCATGAACATCCCGTTTTATTTACGCGACGAATCACTGAATGAACAATTCCTGGCCGGCGCGAAGGCGCGCGGGCTGCTGCAGCTGAAGGGCCACAAGTCCGTCGGGGGCATGCGGGCATCGATCTACAATGCGATGCCGATCGAAGGGGTGCAGACCCTGGTCGATTATTTGAATGAGTTTGCGGGGCGGTAAACGCCGTTTATTTTCGTAGGGTGGGCGGGGTAATTTCGGCCAATGGCCGGAATTACGCCCACGCGTTCAACGATCACGTGCAAACCACTCTGCGTCCATTCTTGCGCCGGTTGAACGCGTGGGCGGGGGACCGCCCACCCTACGCCCCTCCGGCAACCGCCGATGGATGAATCAGGTCCTTTAAAACAGCTTAACCATGACAGACAAACTCACCCCCCTGCGCGAGCAGATCGACGCCATCGACGCCCAAATCCTGGAGCTGCTGAGCCAGCGCGGGCGCGTCGCCCAGGAAGTCGGCCACGTCAAGGCCGAAACCGACGCCCCCGTGTTCCGCCCCGAGCGCGAGGCGCAGGTGCTGCGCGGCGTGGCCGAGCGCAACCCGGGTCCGCTCAAGGACGGCGACGTCCAGACCATCTTCCGCGAGGTGATGTCAGCCTGCCGCGCGCTCGAGAAGCGGGTCACGGTCGCCTACCTCGGCCCGGCCGGCACCTTCAGCGAGCAGGCCGTGTATCAACAGTTCGGCAGCGCCGTCGAAGGCTTGCCCTGCGCCTCGATCGACGAGGTGTTTCGCGCTACCGACGCCGGCACCGCCGACTTCGGCGTGGTCCCGGTCGAGAACTCGTCGGAAGGCGCGGTCAACCGCACCCTCGACCTGATGCTGGCCACTACCAGCGTGATCAGCGGCGAGGTGTCGATCCCGGTCCACCACAGCCTGATGACCAAGACCGGCAGCATGGATGGCGTCACCGTCGTCTGCGCCCACTCGCAGGCGCTGGCCCAGTGCCAGGTCTGGCTCAACCTGCACCATCCGGGCATCGAGCGCCGTGCCGTCGCCTCGAATGCGGAAGCGGCCCTCATGGCCAGCCAGGACCCCTCGGTGGCGGCGATCGCCAGCGAAATGGCGGGCGAGCGCTACCGGCTCGGCGTGGTGCAGGCGCACATCCAGGACGATCCGCACAACCGCACCCGCTTTGTCGTGATCGGCACCCTGCACACCAACCCGTCCGGCCGCGACCGCACCTCGCTGGTGCTGGCGGTGCCGAACAAGGCCGGCGCCGTCTACAAGCTGCTGGCGCCGCTGGCGACGCACGGCGTGTCGATGACGCGCTTCGAGTCGCGACCGGCGCGCACCGGCGGCTGGGAGTATTTCTTCTACGTCGATGTCGAAGGCCACCGCCAGGACGAGCCGGTCGCACGCGCCCTCGCCGAGCTGCAGGACAACGCCGCCTTCTTCAAGCTGCTGGGTTCCTACCCGGTCGGCCTGTAAATCTTTATTCGAACATTTTTGAGGTTATTTATGCCGCAATTCGGTCCAGAGTACGTTCGTGCCATCGCCCCTTACCAGGCCGGCAAACCCATCGCTGAAGTCGCCCGCGAGTTCGGCCTCGACGAAGCCAACATCGTCAAGCTTGCCTCCAACGAAAACCCGTTCGGCGTGCCCGAGTCGAGCAAGCAGGCCATGGCCCAGGCAGCAAGCGAACTGGGCCGCTATCCGGACGCGAACGGTTTCGAGCTGAAAGCCGCCCTGGCCGCGCGCTACGACGTCCCGGCCGAATGGATCACGCTCGGCAACGGCAGCAACGACATCCTGGAAATCGCCGCCCATGCCTTCGTGCAAAAGGGCGAGTCGGTGGTGTTCGCGCAGTACTCGTTCGCCGTCTACGCGCTGGCCACCCAGGGCGTGGGCGGACGCGCGATCGTGGTGCCGGCCGTCAACTACGGCCACGACCTGGCCGCGATGGCCGCCGCCATCGAGCCCGACACCCGCCTGGTCTACGTCGCCAACCCGAACAACCCGACCGGCACCTTCATTGGCGCAGCCGAGATCGAAGCCTTCCTGAAGCAGGTGCCAGGCAACGTCATCGTCGTGCTCGACGAGGCGTATAACGAATACCTGGCGCCCGAGCACCAGTTCGAGTCCGCCAGCTGGGTGCGCAAGTACCCGAACCTGGTGGTCTCGCGCACCTTCTCGAAGGCCTACGGCCTGGCCGGGCTGCGCGTCGGTTTCGCGATCGCCCAGCCCGAGGTGACCGACCTCATGAACCGCATCCGCCAGCCCTTCAACGTCAATTCGCTGGCCCAGGCCGCCGCCATCGCCGCGCTCAACGACAAGGCCTTCCTGGCCAAGGGCGCGCAGAACAATGCCGAAGGGTACAAGCAGCTGACCAGCGCCTTCGACGAACTCGGTCTCGAATACGTGCCGTCCTTCGGCAACTTCGTGTTGGTGCGCGTGGGCGACGACGAGGGCGCCGGCGCCCGCGTCAACCTGGCCCTGCTCAAGCAGGGCGTGATCGTGCGTCCGGTGGGCGCCTACGGCCTGCCGCAATGGCTGCGCATCTCGATCGGCCTGCCGCAGGAGAACGCGACCTTCATCGCCGCGCTGAAGAAGGCACTGGGCTAATGCTGGGCAAGGTCGTCATCGTCGGCACCGGGCTGATCGGCGGCTCGTTCGCGCTGGCGCTGAAACAGGCTGGCGCCGCGCGCCAGGTGGTCGGCATGGAACGCTCGCCGGCGGCCCTGGAGCGCGCGCTGGCGCTCGGCATCGTCGATGCCGTCACGCGCTCCGCCGAGGAAGCGATGATGGGCGCCGACCTGGTGCTGCTGGCCGCGCCGGTGGCGCAGACCGGGGCGATCCTGGCCGCGCTGCTGCCCTACCTGGAGCCGGGCACGGTGATCACCGACGCCGGCAGCACCAAGGGCGATGTCGTCGCGGCGGCACGCGCGGCGCTGGGGGCGCGGGTCGGGCAGTTCGTGCCGGGCCACCCGATCGCCGGCGCCGAGTCGAACGGGCCGGATGCCGCCAGGGCCGAGCTCTACCGCGGCAAGAAGGCCGTCGTCACGCCGCTGCCGGAAAACGCGCCCGGCGACGTCGGGCTGGTGGCTGCCGCCTGGCGCCTGTGCGGCGCCATCGTGCACACCCTGACGCCGGAAGAACACGACCGCGTGTTCGCGGCCGTGAGCCACCTGCCGCACCTGCTGGCCTACGCGCTGGTGGACGACATCGCCCGCAAACCCCATGCCGAACTGCTGTTCCAGTACGCCGCCAGCGGCTTTCGCGACTTCACGCGCATCGCCGGCTCCTCGCCCGAAATGTGGCGCGATATCAGCCTCGCCAACCGGGATGCGCTCCTGGGCGAGCTCGATGCATATCTGGCACAATTGAACGCATTACGGACGCAGCTTGCGGCCGCCGACGGTCCGGGGCTGGAGGCGGTCTACGCCAACGCCCAGCGCGCCCGCCGCGCCTGGAGCGAAGCCATCGAGACGGCCGAGCCGCCGCCACGTCCGAATCAGGAAATCGAATGACGCAATCCAAGCCGCAGTCCAAGCACTACCCCCAGCACATCGACCTCGAGCCCGTCATGCACGTCGAGGGCACGGTGCGCCTCCCCGGTTCGAAAAGCATCTCGAACCGCACGCTGCTGCTCGCCGCACTGAGCGAGGGCACGACCCGCATCCACGACCTGCTGGCCTCCGACGACACCATGGTGATGCTGGGCGCGCTGCGCTCGCTCGGCATCGCGTGGGAAGAGGTCGATGAGCGCACCATTTTGGTGCATGGCCAGGGCGGCGTGCTGCCCAACCACGAAGCCGACCTGTTCATGGGCAATGCCGGCACCGCGATCCGTCCGCTGACGGCCGCGCTCGCCGTGATCGGCGGCAACTACACGCTGCACGGCGTCGCGCGCATGCACGAGCGCCCGATCGGCGACCTGGTCGACGCGCTGAACGCGGTCGGCGCGCAAATCGACTACACGGGCGAGCCGGGCTTTCCGCCGCTGCACATCAAGCGCGGCCACATCCACGCCAACCGCATGTCGGTGCGCGGCAACGTATCGAGCCAGTTCCTCACGGCCCTGTTGATGAGCGCGCCGCTGATGGCGCGCGGCCATGCCGTCACCATCGACGTCGTCGGCGAGCTCATCTCGAAACCCTACATCGAGATCACCCTGAACCTGATGCGCCGCTTCGGCGTGACGGTCGAGCAGAACGGCTGGGCCTCGTTCACGGTGCAGCCGGGCCAGCGCTATGCCAGTCCCGGCAGCATCCACGTCGAGGGCGACGCCTCGTCGGCCAGCTACTTCCTGGCGGCCGGCGCGATCGGCGGCGGCCCGGTGCGGGTCGAGGGCGTGGGGCGCGACAGCATCCAGGGCGACGTGCGCTTTGCCGATGCGCTCGAGCGCATGGGCGCCATCGTCGAACGGGGCGACAACTGGATCGAGGCGCGTTCGAACGGCGTGTTGAAGGCCATCGACGCCGACTTCAACCATATTCCCGACGCCGCCATGACGATCGCCGTGGCCGCCCTGTACGCCGACGGCACCAGCACGCTGCGCAACATCGCCAGCTGGCGCGTGAAGGAGACCGACCGCCTGGCCGCGATGGCCACCGAATTGCGCAAGGTGGGCGCCATCGTGGAGGAGGGCGCCGACTACATTCGCATCACGCCGCCCGATGCGCTGCAGCCGGCCACCATCGACACCTACGACGATCACCGGATGGCGATGTGCTTTTCGCTCGCCACGCTGGACGGCAAGGCGCGCCGCGGCAATGCCATGCGCCTCAACGACCCGAAGTGCGTCGCCAAGACTTTCCCCGACTATTTCGAAGCGTTCGCCTCCGTCGCGCGCAACGAACTGTTTTAATAACGCCTTCCGCGTACCGAGACAAGAACATGCCTAATTCCCACATCCCCGTCATCACCATCGATGGCCCGACCGCCTCCGGCAAGGGCACGGTCGCCGCGCGCGTCGCCGAGCGGCTCGGCTACCACCTGCTCGATTCGGGCGCCCTGTACCGCCTGACGGCCCTGTCCGCCATGCGGGCCGGCATCGCCTTGGACGACGAGCAGGCGGTCGCGCAGCGGGCCCAGGCCCTGCCGGCGCGCTTTGCGAACGGCGACATCTTCCTCGGCGAGGAAGAGGTGGGGGCGGCGATCCGGGCCGAGGAAGTGGGTAACAATGCCTCGAAAATCGCGGCCTTCCCGAGCGTGCGCCAGGCCCTCTACGACCTGCAACTGGGCTTTCGCAAGGCGCCCGGCCTGGTGGCCGACGGGCGCGACATGGGGACCGTGATCTTCCCGCATGCCAGGCTAAAAGTATTTTTGACGGCAAGTGTCGAAGCACGCGCCGAACGCCGATATAAGCAATTGATTGGCAAAGGAATTTCTGCTAACATGGACGATCTGCTGGCGGATTTGCAGGCGCGCGACGAACGCGATACCCATCGCACCGTCGCCCCGCTGGTCCCGGCAGAGGGCGCGTACATCCTCGATACCTCCGACATGTCGGTCGACGAAGCAGTGGAACAAGTGCTGCATTGGCACGCGTTGTTGTAAAAATGCTGTAAGAGTGCCCCTGCGTTCGATCGCGGGGGTGTTGTTTTAACCTGACCCAGTTCAGAACCGCACCATCGACGGTCCTGCTGGCTAACATGTAAATTATCTATGTCTACTGCAACCACCCAAGATTCCGGTATGGAAAGCTTCGCAGCCCTCTTCGAGGAATCGCTGTCGCGTCAAGATATGCGCTCGGGCGAAGTCATTTCCGCTGAAGTCGTGCGCCTGGATCACAACTTCGTGATCGTCAACGCCGGCCTGAAGTCGGAAGCTTTCATTCCGGTCGAAGAATTCAAGAATGACCAGGGCGAACTGGAAGTCCAGATTGGCGACTTCGTTTCCGTGGCCATCGAATCGCTGGAAAACGGTTTCGGCGATACCATCCTGTCGCGCGACAAGGCCAAGCGCCTGGCATCGTGGCTGGCTCTGGAAAAAGCAATGGAATCGGGTGAAATCGTCACCGGTACCGTCAACGGTAAAGTCAAAGGCGGCCTGACCGTCCTGACCAACGGCATCCGCGCATTCCTGCCGGGTTCGCTGGTTGACACCCGTCCGGTCAAGGACACCACCCCATTCGAAGGCAAGACCCTCGAATTCAAGGTCATCAAGCTCGACCGCAAGCGTAACAACGTCGTCCTGTCGCGCCGCGCCGTCATCGAAGCATCGATGGGCGAAGAGCGCCAGAAGCTGATGGAAACGCTGAAGGAAGGCACCGTCGTCACCGGCGTCGTCAAGAACATCACCGACTACGGCGCGTTCGTCGACCTGGGCGGCATCGACGGCCTGCTGCACATCACCGACCTGGCATGGCGTCGCGTGCGTCACCCGTCGGAAGTGCTGTCGGTTGGCCAGGAAATCACCGCCAAGGTCCTCAAGTACGACCAGGAAAAGAACCGCGTCTCGCTGGGCGTCAAGCAGCTGGGCGACGATCCATGGACCGGCCTGTCGCGTCGTTACCCGCAAGGCACCCGCCTGTTCGGTAAAGTCACGAACCTCACCGACTACGGCGCGTTCGTCGAAGTCGAGCAGGGCATCGAAGGCCTGGTGCACGTGTCGGAGATGGACTGGACCAACAAGAACGTGGCCCCGAACAAAGTCGTGCAGCTGGGCGACGAAGTCGAAGTCATGGTCCTGGAAATCGACGAAGAGCGTCGCCGTATCTCGCTGGGCATGAAGCAGTGCAAGGCGAACCCATGGGACGACTTCGGCATGACCCACAAGAAGGGCGACAAGGTCCGTGGTTCGATCAAGTCGATCACCGACTTCGGCGTGTTCATCGGCCTGCCAGGCAACATCGATGGCCTGGTGCACCTGTCGGACCTGTCGTGGACCGAAGCCGGCGAAGAAGCAGTGCGCCGCTTCAAGAAGGGCGACGAGCTGGAAGCCGTTGTTCTGGCCATCGACGTCGAGCGCGAGCGTGTTTCGCTGGGCGTCAAGCAGCTGGAAGGCGACCCGTTCAACAACTTCGCAGCCCTGAACGACAAGGGTTCGCTGGTCACCGGTACGGTCAAGTCGGTTGAGCCGAAAGGCGCCGTCATCGCCCTGAACGAAGAAGTCGAAGGCTACCTGCGCGCTTCGGAAATCTCGCGTGACCGCGTTGAAGATGCCGGCACCCACCTGAAGGTCGGCGACAAGGTCGAAGCCCTGGTCATCAACATCGATCGCAAGGCTCGCAGCATCCAGCTGTCGATCAAGGCGAAAGACAATGTCGAGACCCAGGAAGCGATGAGCAAGCTGGCTTCGGACAACAGCGCAGCGACCGGCACCACCAGCCTGGGCGCCCTGCTGAAGGCCAAGTTCGATAATAAGAACTAAGCAAGAAGTCTAGCTAACTGAGGCGACCAGATGACCAAGTCCGAGCTGATTGCAAGACTGGCTGAGCGTTATTCTCAGCTGGTCGCCAAGGATGCCGAGTATGCTGTCAAGACCATCCTCGACGCGATGACGAACGCCCTGGCGACCGGCCAGCGCATCGAGATCCGTGGTTTCGGCAGCTTTGCGCTCAACAGCCGCCCGCCCCGCATCGGCCGCAATCCGAAGTCCGGCGACAAGGTGATGGTGCCCGAAAAACGGGTGCCGCACTTCAAGCCGGGCAAGCAGTTGCGCGAACGGGTCGACGCGATGGTCGGGCAACCGATCATCGAAGACTGAAGTCCTCTGCCACGTGCAGGCACAGAAACGGCGTCCATTGGGCGCCGTTTTTTTTCGTCGGCGCAGATACCCGTCGGCAAACGGACCTCAACTTTGAAATAAACGTGCGGATATGCGACACTGCGCCTTTGCATCTCCCACCGCCAGGCCCATCTGATGAAATTTGTTTCCACCATCGCGGGATTTATCCTCTTCGTCCTGTTTTTCGGCTTCGCACTGAAGAACACGCAGGAAGTCGACCTGAACTTTTTCCTCGGTTACGAACTGCGCGGCCCGCTCGTGCTGATGCTGCTGGCCTTCTTCATCGCCGGCGCCGCCCTCGGCATCCTGGCCCTGACGCCGACCGTGTTCCGTCACCGCCGCGAAGCCTCGCAGCACAAGCACACCGTGCAGGCGCTGCAGACCGCGGCCGGCACCGGCGCGGCCCAGCCCGCCGCCGACGCGGTCCCGCTCAGCCCGCGCTAAGCGTGCCTTTCAAAACTTAACAATAACAACTCCATGGAATTTGAAATCTGGTGGCTGCTCGCCGTCCCCGTCTTCTTTGGCCTCGGCTGGATCGCCGCCCGGGTCGACATCAAGCAACTCCTGTCCGAATCGCGCACCTTGCCGCGGGCCTATTTCAAGGGCCTGAACCTGCTGCTGAACGACCAGCCCGACAAGGCGATCGACGCCTTCATCGAGATCGTCACGCTCGACCCTGAAACGGCCGACATGCACTTTGCGCTTGGCAACCTGTTCCGCCGGCGCGGCGAGATCGAGCGCGCCATCCGCGTCCACCAGAACCTGCTGGCGCGGCCCGATTTACCCCTGGAGCAGCGCACCCAGGCCCAGTACGAGCTCGGCATGGACTACCTGAAGGCGGGCCTGCTCGACCGCGCCGAAGAAACCTTCAACGGCCTGGTCGACAGTTCGTACAGCGTCCAGGCACGCCGCGCCCTGCTCGAAATCTACCAGCGCGAAAAGGAATGGGGCCGCGCGATCGAGGCCGCCAGCGGCCTGCAAGCCTCGGGCGCCGGCGCCCGCCAAAAGGAAATTGCCCAGTTCTATTGCGAACTGGCGCACGACGCCCTCGTGCGCGGCGACCAGGCGGACGCCCTGGCCCTGCTCGACAAGGCCCTGCACGCCGACCGCAACAGCGTGCGCGCGACCATGCTGCTGGGCGACGCGCTGCTGGCCAAAGGCGATGCCGAGGCCGCGATCACGACCTGGAAGCGGGTCGAACAGCAAAGCGTGCCGCACGTGGCGCTGGTTGCCGGGCGCCTGATGGACGCCTACCGCCGCGTCGGCCGGCCCCAGGAAGGCGTCAACCTGCTGCGCTCGTATTTGGCCGAAGCGTCCTCGATCGACCTGATCGATGTCGTCTTCAAGGCCATGATTGAACTCGACGGCGTCGACGCTGCCAAACAGCTGGTGGTCGACGAGCTGCGCCGCAACCCGACCTTGCTGGGACTGGACAAGCTGCTCGAGGCCCGGCTGATGGACGCGCCGGCCCACATCTGGGAAGAGCTGTCGATGGTGAAGAACCTGATCCACGGCTACACGACCAAGCTGGCGCGCTACCAGTGCAGCCATTGCGGCTTCAAGGCGCGCCAGTACTACTGGCAATGCCCGGGCTGCAGCAACTGGGAAACCTATCCGCCGCGCCGCACGGAAGAACTGAACGTCATGAACTGAATGCATCGAACATGAGCACTGATACCGCAAGCCGCCTGCTCTCGGGCGCAGACTACCTCCACACGGCCGCACCGAGGCTCGACAACGTCCGCATGCTGGTGGTGGGCGACGTGATGCTCGACCGCTACTGGTTCGGCGACGTGTCGCGTATTTCGCCGGAAGCGCCGGTGCCGGTGGTGCGCATCGAGCGGCGCGAGGAGCGTCTCGGCGGCGCCGCCAACGTCGCCCGCAACGCGGCCGCGCTGGGCGCCCACAGCGGCCTGCTGGGCGTGGTCGGGGCCGACGAAGCCGGCGCCTCGGTCGAAGCCTTGCTGCGCGATTCGAGCATCCACAGCTACCTCAAGCGCGACGAGGCGATCTCCACCATCATCAAGCTGCGCGTCATCGGGCGCCAGCAGCAGATGGTGCGCATCGACTTCGAGGACGCGCCGACCGAAAACGTCTTGCGCGACAAGCTGACCCAGTTCCGCGCGCTGCTGCCGGACTACGACGTGCTGATTTTCTCCGACTACAACAAGGGCAGCCTGGTCAACGTGGCCGAGATGATCCGCGCCGCCCGCGAGGCCGGCAAGATCGTGATGGTCGACCCCAAGGGCGACGATTTCTCGCCGTATGCGGGCGCCACCATCCTCACGCCCAACAAGTCCGAACTGCGCCGCATCGTCGGCAACTGGAAGAGCGAGGAGCAACTGACCAGCAAAGCCCAGGGCCTGCGCGTCGAGCTGGGCCTGGAAGCCCTGCTGCTGACCCGATCGGAAGAGGGCATGAGCCTGTACACCGCGGACCAGGTGCTGCACGTGCACGCCGACGCGCGCGAGGTGTTCGACGTGTCGGGCGCGGGCGACACCGTGATCGCCACCATGGCCGCGATGCTCGGCGCCCGCGCCCCGCTGGACGTGGCGCTGGCGACGGCGAACCGGGCAGGGGGCATCGTGGTCGGCAAGCTCGGCACGGCGACCGTCACCCGCGAGGAATTGTTTGCCGCGTAGGGTGGGCTCCGCCCACCGCTGCGGCGCTTGATCGGCCGGCCGGCTGGGCAAAGCCGTGGTGCTCGTTCGGCGAGCTCTGCGGGCCTCGGGTGCGAAATACACGGACCGCATGCGTCGGTCCGCGTAAGCCCAGCCCGCCGCCGACGCCCCTCACATCAACAACACCTCCGCATCCTGCGGCAGCACCAGCCGGCTCGCCGCCGGATACGCCTCATCGCCGTCGAAGCTGCGGCAAAACACCGTCTCGTTCGCATAGTTGCGCAGCTCCTCGCTGGCCGGCAGCGTCGCGACGACCTGCCCGCCGTCGACCAGGGTGACGGCTGCGTCGCGCAGGCGGCTGCACACGGCCACGCTGAGCTTGCGCGTCACCAGCCACACCACGGGCTTCTGATACCAGGGCAACAGGCGACCGACCGAGCCGCGCGCATCGGCCAGCAGGCTGCGCACGCCGCCGATGGTCCAGCCGTCGGCCGCCGTGAGGGGCACCAGCACCAGGTTGACCGACAGGTCTTCCTTGCGTTTATTGATGAGAAAGTGTCCTTTTTCCTGCGCAAGCTGGTCGATCACCGGCACCACGTAGACGCCGCTGCGTTCCGGCCGCACCGCCACCATGTCGCGCTCGCCTTCGAGCCAGATTTCGAGGTCGTCGGTGCGCACGCCCTGGCGCGTCGCGCGCAACTGGACGGCCAGCGCGGCGCGCCCGCCGAGCGCCTGCTGGACCGCCTTGGCCATCGGGTAGAACAGGTCGGCGTAGGGGACCAGGCGGGTGCGCGTGCCCGTGACCTGGACCGTCTGGATCGGTTCGGGCGGCGCTTCGGCCCGGGCCGGCGCCGCGCACAGGGCGCAACACAGCAACAGCAGCGGAAAGAGCCGGATTGGGCGCATGGCGGGCGTGGGATCGCATCTCATGGACTGTCATCCTTTCACGCTTTTGCAAAAAGCTCAACATCGAGGCCGGCAATTGTCGGTTTCCCCGCACAGTCTCGCTTGATTGGGCTCAAGCGTACGGCGTCAACAGGCTCGGCTTTGGGCCGTTAAGCGCTGGTGGCCGGCATCCGCCGTCCACTTCCCGAACATGGAGAGAATCGATGATCAAGAAACTGATGCTTGCCGTTGCCATGCTGGTCGCCTCGGCCGGCTTTGCCTTTGCCCAGGTCGACGTCAACAAGGCCGACGAGGCCGCGCTCAATGGTGTCAAGGGCGTCGGCCCGAGCATGACGAAAACGATCCTGGACGAGCGCAGCAAGGGCGAGTTCAAGGACTGGGCCGACTTCCAGAAACGCGTCAAGGGCGTCGGCGACAAGAAGGCGGCCAAGCTGTCCGAAGCCGGCCTGCAGGTGAACGGCAAGGCCAAGGAAGGCGCGGCCGCCGCGCCGGCGCCGAGCAAGGCCGCCAAGGCAGCCCCGGCCACGAAAGAGCCCAAGGCCAAACCGGCCGACGTCAAGGCAGCCACCTAAGGCGGCCGGTCGCGGAAAACGGCCCCGCCGCCAGGAATATTTGCATGTAAATACTGCAGGCGGCGGGGCATGCATGAGAAGATATGTTGCTTGCTTGAAGCGCAACGATTCCAAGGATTCTCATGCCTCCCATTCGCCTTACCGCCGGCCTGATCGCCGCCCTGTTTGCCGGCAGCGCCGCCGCTGCCGCTGTTGCTCCCGCCGCTGCTCCCGACGTTTCCCGCCGCCAGCCCCAGATCGAGAAGATCGTCGCCGAGATCTCGCCCAAGCGGATCGAGGCCTATGTGCGCAAGCTGGTCAGCTTCGAGACCCGCCACACGATGTCCGACACCGTGTCCGACACGCGCGGCATCGGCGCCGCGCGGCGCTGGATCAAGGCCGAGCTCGAGCGCTGCGGCGCCGGCACCGCCCTGCAGGTGGCCTTCGACAGCCACATCGCCCCGGTCTCGGCGCGCATCTCGCGCCCGACCGAGATCGTCAACGTGGTCGCCACGCTGCCCGGCACGCAGGAGGCCTCGAAGAACCGCCTGTACGTCGTCAGCGGCCACTACGATTCGCGCAATACCGACGTGATGGACGCGAGCGGCGCGGCGCCGGGCGCCAACGATGACGCCTCGGGCACGGCGGCGGTGATGGAAATGGCCTGCGTCATGGCCAAGCACAAGTTCGACGCCACGCTGGTCTTCATGGCCGTCGCCGCCGAAGAGCAGGGCCTGCTGGGCGCCGGCCACTGGGCGAAACAGGCACGCGCGAACAACCTGAACGTCGCCGGCATGTTCACCAACGACATCATCGGCAGCTCGCGCGCCGACGACGGCCGCATCGACAACAAGCAGGTGCGCCTGTTCTCGCAAAGCGTGCCCGCCACCAAGGAAATGAGCGAGGCCGTGCGCGCACTGCTGGCCACCGGCGGCGAGAGCGATTCGATCTCGCGCCAGCTCGCGCGCCACACCAAGGAGCAGGGCGAGCGCTACGTCAAAGGCTTCAAGGTCAACGTGATCCACCGCCACGACCGCTACCTGCGCGGCGGCGACCACATGCCCTTCCTGGAGCAGGGCTACGCCGCGCTGCGCTTCACCGAGCCGAACGAGGACTTCGCGCACCAGCACCAGAACCTGCGCACCGAAAACGGCAAGGTCTATGGCGACCTGACCGAGTTCGTCGATTTCGACTACATCGGCAAGGTGGCGAAGGTGAATGCGGCGACGCTGGCCTCGCTGGCCCTGGCCCCGGCCGCGCCGCAGCAGGTCAAGGTCCGCACCGACAAGCTGACCAACGACACGACCCTGGTCTGGCAGGCGAACGCCGAACCGGATGTGGCCGGCTACCGCGTCGTCTGGCGCGAAACGACCTCCCCCGTCTGGCAGGGCGCCAAGTCGGTCGGCAACGTCAACGAGGCCACCATCAACCTGTCGAAGGACAATTACTTCTTCGGCGTGCAGGCGCTCGACAAGGATGGCAACGTGAGCGTGGCGACCTATCCGCTGCCGCTGCGTTAATAGGTGGTCAACGCGTGGAGTCGGGGACTCCACCCTACGTAGGGTGGAGCGGGCGGCGAACCGCTCCTGACTCCACGCGCTCCAAGCCCGGCGCTTACCGACCCCTCCCAATACGCCTGATTGCTTCTCGGATTAAAATGGCAGCTTAAGAACTGCAAGAGAGCAACCATGGCCTACAAGACCATCGAAGATACGATCGGCAATACTCCGCTGGTACAACTGGTGCGCCTGCCGGGCGCCGACGCTGCCGCGCGCAACAACATCATCCTCGGTAAACTCGAAGGCAACAACCCGGCCGGGTCCGTGAAGGACCGCGCCGCGATGTCGATGCTCAAGCATGCCGAGGAACGCGGCCAGATCAAGCCGGGCGACACCATCATCGAGGCCACCTCGGGCAACACGGGCATCGCGCTGGCGATGGCCGCCGCCATCCGCGGCTACAAGATGCTGCTCCTGATGCCGGACAACCTGTCGATCGAGCGCCGCCAGAGCATGGCCGCCTACGGCGCCCAGATCGTGCTGACGCCGAAGACGGGCGGCATGGAATACGCGCGCGACATGGCCGAGCAGATGCAAAAGGAAGGCAAGGGCATCATCCTGGACCAGTTCGGCAACCAGGACAACCCGCGCGCCCACTACGAGACCACCGGGCCGGAGATCTGGCGCGACACCGACGGGCGCATCACCCATTTCGTCAGCGCCATGGGCACCACCGGCACCATCATGGGCGTGTCGCGCTACCTGAAGGAGCAGAACGAGGCGGTGCGCATCGTCGGCGCCCAGCCCGAGGAAGGCTCGTCGATCCCCGGCATCCGCAAGTGGCCGCAGGCTTACCTGCCGAAGATCTTCGACAAGTCGCGCGTGGACCAGGTGGAAAACGTGAGCCAGGCAGCGGCCGAGCAGATGGCGCGCCGGCTGGCGGCCGAGGAGGGGATCTTCTGCGGCATTTCCGCCGCCGGCGCCTGCGAAGTGGCGCTGCGCATTTCGCAGACCGTGGAGAATGCGACCATCGTGTTCATCGTTTGCGACCGCGGCGACCGGTATTTGTCGACGGGCGTGTTCCCGGCCTGAGCCTGCCACTGGACGGGCAATAAAAAAACGGGGCAATGCCCCGTTTTTTCATGACGCCTGGATGGTCGTCCGATGCGTCTTTCCGTATCCCGTTTGCTGCAATGCAGCCAGGATGGCCCCGGCGCGTGGCCGGGACACAGCGCGATTACTCGCCGCTGTTGCCGGCAGGCGCTGCGCCTTCTTTTGGCTTGAACTGCTTGTCGCTGATGCGGAACTTGTTGCGGCGGTCGCCCATCAGGTAGCGCAGGTCGCGGATCGACAGGTCGCTCACTTCGTGCATGCGGATCAGCAGCGAAGCGCCGACCGGCAGGCGGTGGTGGCGGATCTTCGAGATGACCGGCGGTGCCACTTCCAGTGCACGCGACAGCGCTGCGTCGTTCTTCAGGCGCAGGTTCTCGATCAGGGTGTCCAGCAGACGGTTCGGGTTGTATTGCAACAGTTCATCCGACTCCGCATCGCTGTTCATATCAATGCCGACTTGGTTTGTCATGATTTCAAAAATTCCTATGTGGGTTACGGAAAGTCGCTAGCGGCGTTTCGATTCCGGAAGTTCTTTCGAAAAAATCTACTCAATTGTACAACTATTTTAGGCTCTAGTACTTATGAGCAATAGAATTCGGTGCGAAGTATTGACTCTGTTGTCTAATCGCAACAATAGCCGCAATGCAATTCTCTCACAAACTCACTGAAAAAATAATTGTTTTTTCATTAAACTGAAGTTTAAGGGAAACACGTGTTGCGCGCCGCACGTTTCAAGAAAGTATGCCGGATTGATAAGATAACGGGGAGTATGCCCGACGCATGAATGTTTCCATAGAGTACAGAAACTGCGCCAGGAGGGATACACCGGGGGAGTACCCGGTGTGAAGCGTGCTGCACTGCGGCAGAGGACGCCGCAGGTGGTTACAACCTGTTACAAAGTTTCCATCGCTGCAATAGCTGCGCGCGCGCGCGCTTCGCGCACGGCACGGCCCAGGTCGATGACCGACATGGCGTAGAAATAACTCCGGTTGTACTTGGTGATGGCAAAGAAGTTATCGGTCGCCGCCCAGTATTCGGTCGGCTCGGCGCCGTTTTGCAGGTCGACCAGGCCGTACAGGCGGCCGGGCGGCAGCGGCACGTCCGTCACCACGCCGGCTGCCAGCAGTTCGTCGGGACGCAGGGTGGCGGCCAGGCCGCGATCGAGCAGGCTTTCCCATTTCTGGTGCGGCGCGACGTCCGCCTGGAACACGGCGGGCCCGGTATCGCGCGGATTCCAGCCGTGTTCGATCAGGAAGTTAGCGACGCTGCCGATGGCGTCGCTGGTCGAGCCGCGCAGGTCGACGTGGCCGTCGCCGTCGAAGTCGACGCCGTATTTCAGGATATTGCCGGGCATGAACTGCGGCAGCCCGACGGCGCCGGCAAAGGAACCGAGCAAGGAGAACGGATCGATCTTTTCGTGGCGCGCCAGCAGCAGGGCGTTCTCGAGCTCGCTACGGAAGAACACGGCACGGGCCGCCTGGTTCGGCGCTTCCGGATAGGCAAAGGCGAGCGTGGTCAGGGTATCGATCACGCGGAAGCGGCCGGTGTCGCGGCCATACACGGTTTCCACGCCGATGATGCCGGCGATGATCTCGGCCGGCACGCCGTAGGTCGCTTGCGCGCGCTCCAGGGCTTCGGCATTCTCGTTCCAGAAGCGCACCCCGGCGTTGATGCGGATCGGTTCGATGAAGCGATCGCTGTAGGCTTGCCAGTTCTTCGGCTTGCCCGGCGGCGCCGGCTTGACCAGCTGCACCGCCGATTCGACGAAGCGCGCCTGGCGCATCAGGATTTCCAGTTCGCTGCGATCGAGGCCGTGCTTGACGACCATCTCGTCGATGAACTCGCGCACGGCCTGCCATTCGGCGAAATTGACTTGCTCGCCCGCGTAATCGATGGCGCCGGCAGCGGCCACCGGCGCTGCCGCCTTCTTCACGACGGGCGCTGCCTTGGCCTTGGCCGGCTTGGCGGGTTTGGCCTTGGCGGGCTTGGCTTTGGCCGCCTTGGCCTTGGCCGTCCTGGCTTGTTCGGCGCGGGTCTTGGCCGGCTCGTTCTTGGTGGCCGCGGCGGCGTCAGGGAGAGGTGCTGCTGCGAGGAAGAGTGCTGCGAGAAGTGGTACGAACGATTTCATCTAACCTGCGAAAGTAAGCGCTTCAGGGTCGCGGCGAGAGGAGCGTGGTCGCGGCGCGGCGCATAACGCCAGGCGCCGTAGCGGGCCAGGAACTCTGCCGTCGCTGCCTGCACGGGCGGGGCCAGCTGGCCGCTTGCCGTAATCCGCGCGGCATACATGGACGGGCTCTCGTCTGCCGAGCGCGCCAGACCCATCCGGGCCAGGCGCGCGCATAGGGCCGAGTATAGCGCATCGATCGGATCAATTTCCCGACGGCGCCGTAAAGTTCTCAGGAGCAGCAACACAGTTGCCAGGACGGCCACGCCGAGCGGCAGGCGCCAGTCCAGCAGCGACGCCTGTACCCGCTCGACCAGGCTGCGCTGGCGCTGCGGCGAGTAGTTCAGCACCCACTGGTTCCAGCCGTTGTTGAGGGCGCCGGCCGCGTAGCGCAGCTGCGCCAGCCACGGATGGCTGTCGGCATCGAGCCGCATCAGGCGGCCCAGTCCGTCGAGGCCGAAGGCCGGCGCCGGCGGCAGCGCCTGGTCCAGGCCGCGCCGCACCCGCTCCGGGGCCACCGCCGCGGTCGGGTCGACCCGCACCCAGCCGCGCCGCTCGAGCCAGACCTCGGCCCAGGCATGGGCATCGGACTGGCGCACGGTCACGAACCCGTCGATGGGGTTGAGTTCGCCGCCCTGGTAGCCGGTGACGACCCGCGCCGGCACCCCGGCCGCGCGCATCAGGAACACGAAGCTGCCGGCGAAATGCTCGCAGAAGCCGGCGCGGCTGCCGTACAGGAAGCCGTCGACGGCGTCGCGCCCGAGCAGGGGCGGGCTGAGCGTATAGACGTAGTTCTCGCGCCGGAAACTGTTGAGGACCGCCACGACGCGCTGGCGCGGATCGGGTTCCGCGCGCAGCGCCAGCCCGGCCATCAGCGCGCGCGGGTTGCCGTTGCCCGGCAGTTGCAGCCACTGGCCGGCGTCGTCCGGCACGCCCGGCGCCTGCAGCCGGTAGTCGACGAAGGAAGCGAGCCGGTAGCGCAGCCTGGCCTCGACCGGCAAGGCGGTGGTGAGTTCGAATTCGCCCGACACCTGGGCCAGGTTGCCGTCCAGTTCGGGCAGGCGTTGCGGCATCTCGAGCGCGAACAGCCAGCGGCCGCGCGAGGGCTCGAGGGTGATCTCGTAGCCGATCGGCGCGCCGCTCACCGACAGCGCGAGCGACTGCGGCAAGGGCCCCGTGCCGGCGGCCGGCGGGCGCGCCGCCCTGGCGCGGGTCCAGGTGCGGCCGTCGTAGTCGCCCAGCACCGGGCCGCGCCAGTACAGCTGCTCCTGCGGCGGCGGGGCGCCGTCGAAGCGCACGCGGAAGGCCGGCTCGGTGGACTGGGCCAGGCTCGCCATCGTGCCGGGTGCCATCGTCTCCGATAGGCCCGAGCGCGCGCTGGCGGCATCGCCGGGCAGGCCCCACAAGGGTCCCTCCAGGCGCGGGAACAGGAAGAACAGGGCCAGCGCCAGCGGCGTGGCCAGGGCCAGCAGGCGCGCGCTCATCAGGAAGCGCTGGCGCAGCGGCGGTACCGCGCCGCTGAACTGGAAGCTCATCTGGGCGGTGAGCAGGGCCAGCACCGAGAGCGCCATCAGCAGCGCGCTGCCGACGCCCTGCTCGTAGAAGAAATTGGTCAGCACCAGGAAGAAGCACAGGAACACGACCACGAACAGGTCGCGCCGCGCATGCATCTCGAGCATCTTGAACGCCACCAGCAGCACCAGCATCGCGACGCCGGCATCGCGCCCGAGCAGGGTCTGGTAGTTGTGGGCGACGCCGGCCATGGCGAGCGCCGCCAGCGGCAGCAGCAGCAGCGAGGAGGGCATGCGCTTGCCCTGCAGCGTGATCGCGGCGCGCCACAGCAGGGTGGCGGCGCACAGCAGCGAGATCCAGGGCGGCAGGTGCGCCGCGTGCGGCGCCAGCACCAGCACCGCGCTGGCGAGCAGCAGCAGGGTGTCGGCCTTATCACGCGAAAGACGTGGCAGGGCGGTCAGGCGCGCCAGCAGCGCCTTCACCGGGCGCCCCCGCCGTACAGGGCCAGCGCGCGCAGGCAGGCGGCGGCATGCGCGGCGCCGCCGGCCGCCGGATACGCCTGGTCGCCGAGGCGGAAGGCATAGGGCAGGGCGCGCCCTTCGGCGTCCAGCACCCAGCGCGTCATGCGCGACAGGCGCAGTTCGAGGTCGAGCTGGGGGGGCAGGCTGGCCAGGTCCAGCACCAGTTCGTCGCGCGCGCCGCCCTCGAAATGCTTGGTTGCCAGCTGGCCGCCGTCGAGCGGGTCGAGCCGGGCGATCTGGCGCCAGGCCAGGCGCCGCAGCGGGTCGCCGGCGCGGTAGGGGCGCACCCCGGCGAAATCGTCTTCGCCGGCGCGGCCGCCGCCTTCGAGGCCGCTGCCGGCGCTGTGCGGCAGCGGCGGCGCGCCTTGTTCGGGAAACGGGTACACCAGCGTGCGCAGGTCGGGACGCCAGTAGCTCCAGGCGCGGAACAGCCCGAGCGGAAAACGGGTCGACAGGGTCAGGCGCGGCGCGTCGAGCCAGCCGCGCGCCTCGGTCGGCAGGGCCAGGCGCACGGTAGTGCTGCCGAGCGCGGGGACGTCGACCGCGTGGCGCGCCTCCCGCAAATTCGCGACATCGGCGACTTCGATCCAGACCGCATAGCGCTCGCGCGCCGTCGTATTCACCAGCTGCAGCTCGAAGAGCGCTTCCTGGCCGGCGAACACGGGCGCGGCGCGCACCGGCTTCAGGCGCAGGTGCGCCAGGTTGCGCCAGGTGAGCACCAGGTCGACCAGCGCGCACGAGAGGGCGAGGAAGGTCAGGGCAAAGCCGAGGCCCAGGTTGTAGTTGATCGAGCCGATCAGGAGCACCAGCAGCAGGCCGCCGAAGCCCAGCCCCGGCCCGGTCGGCAGGATGTAGATGCGGCGCTGGCCGAGGAACAGCTCGCCCTTGTCGCTCCTGGCCGAGCGCCGCCAGCCCATGCTGCGGCGGCGAAGCCAGTCGCCGATCGGCCCGGCCGTGGTGTGCGCCTGCGCCATCCCGAGGTCCTTACACCGGCACCGATTTTTGCAGTTGCAGCACCAGCTCGCGGCTGGCCAGGGCCATGCCCTGGGCCGCCTTGAGCGGGCGCAGGCGGTGCGCGCAGACCGGCACCAGCACCGCCTGGATGTCTTCGGGCAGCACGTGGTCGCGCCCTTCGAGCGCCGCCCAGGCGCGGCCGGCCTGCAGCAGCGCGATCGCGGCGCGCGGCGACAGCCCCTCGGCGAACAGGGTGCCGCTGCGCGAGGCCTGGGCCAGCGCCTGCACGTAGTCGATCAGCGCGTTCGAGGCATGGATGGCGCGCAGCGCGCCCTGGGCATCGGCCAGCTCGGCCGGGTTCATCGTCGCCTGCAGTTCGCGCAGCAGCGCGCGCCGGTCTTCGCCCATCAGCAGGGCGCGCTCGGCGGCCGCGTCCGGGTAGCCCAGCGACAGGCACATCAGGAAGCGGTCGAGCTGCGACTCGGGCAGGGGGAAGGTGCCGACCTGGTGCGCCGGGTTTTGCGTGGCGATCACGAAAAACGGCGCGGGCAGGGGACGGGTCATGCCGTCGATGCTGACCTGGCGCTCCTCCATCGCCTCGAGCAGGCCCGATTGGGTCTTGGGCGTGGCGCGGTTGATCTCGTCGGCCAGCAGCACCTGGGTGAAGATCGGTCCCGGGTGGAAGGTGAAACCGTTCTTTTCGCGCTCGTAGACCGAGATCCCGGCCACGTCGGCGGGCAGCAAATCGCTGGTGAACTGGACGCGGTTGAACTTCAGGCCGAGCGACAGGGCCAGGGCATGCGCCAGCGTGGTCTTGCCGACGCCGGGCACGTCTTCGATCAGGAGGTGGCCGCCGGCCAGCAGGCAGGTAAAGGCAAGGCGCACCTGCTGCTCCTTGCCGACCACCACCTGGTTGACCTGGCGGGCGGCGGCGTGCAGTTTGTTGAACATGGTTGGGTTCCGATAGCCAATGGTGCGGTGCTGCGGTCGACATGGTAGATTAACGCCATGGACAAGCCTTGCTGTCATGCCGCGACAAGTGTTCGGATGATTCTATGCGAGAACGGCGCGTCCTGGTGTATGGCTGAGTAACAAGCTGTTGGCCGTATTTGAATAACCTTCCCCGATCGCAACCAGCGCACCAACGAGCGCACCGCCACCGCACCACATGAGCACAGCCATCTACAGCCATCCCGACTGCCTCAAGCACGACATGGGCGACTGGCATCCGGAGTCGCCCGCGCGCCTGCAGGCGATCGACGATCAACTGATTCTGGCCCGGATCGAGGGCCTGGTCGAACGCCGCCTGGCGCCGCTCGCCGAACTGCCGGCCGTGCTGCGCAACCACAGCGAAGGCGCGCTGGCGCTGGTGCGCGACAACACCCCGCAGGCGCCCGGCGAGGTCTATCCGCTCGACGGCGACACCCTGCTGTGCCATGCGAGCTACACCGCCGCCCTGCGCGCCGCCGGCGCCGCGCTGGCGGCCACCGATGCGGTGCTTGCGGGCGAGCTCGAGAATGCCTTCTGCGCGATCCGCCCGCCCGGCCACCACGCGCGCCGCACCGAGCCGATGGGCTTTTGCCTTTTCAATAACGTGGCGATCGCCGCGCGCCACGCGCTCGAAGCCCATGGCCTGGAACGCATCGCCATCGTCGATTTCGATGTCCACCACGGCAACGGCACCGCCGAATCCTTCCGCGACGACCCGCGCGTGCTGATGGCCAGCTTCTTCCAGCACCCGTTCTATCCGTTCACCGCGCCCGAGCCGATCACCGCCACCCACGTCAACGTGCCGGTGCCGGCCGGCAGCGGCGGCGATGTGGTGCGCCAGGTGGTCCAGGAATACTGGCTGCCGGCGCTGCATGCGCACCGGCCGCAAATGATCTTCATTTCGGCCGGTTTCGACGCCCACCGCGACGACGACATGGGCGGCATGGCGCTGGTCGAGGCCGACTACGCCTGGATCACGCGCGCGGTCATGACAGTGGCGCGCGAACACGCGAACGGCCGCATCGTCAGCTGCCTCGAGGGCGGCTATGACCTGTCGGCCCTGGCGCGCAGCGTCGTTGCACACCTAAAAGTTCTTTCGGAACTTGATTAAAAGCAGACCTGCGTCGCTTTTGCGAATCCGCCACACAATCCCTCCCGTTTCGTTCAATCGTGCGTGACTCGTAGCAAGCTCAGGCATACAGTCGAACGCAGCCGCAGGAAGCGGCTGCGCCTGCGTTTGCCGGCAGCGATGGCCCCTTGGCAGGCGTCCACCAAAAAGGAGGAGACTGTGAAGAACGTACTACGGATCGTATTGGCGGCCTGCCTGCTGGCGGCCTCGAGCTTTGCCGCGGCGGCAAACTACACCTTGTGGATCAACGGGCGCACCGGCGGTGGCGTCGTCGGCAACTACGACAGCTGGACCTACTGGGGCCCCGGCACCACGGCCGCCGGCGTCAACAAGAAATCGGTCAACTGGGACGGCCGCAGCAGCATCGCTTCGCAAAGCGGCAAGATCCGCGACGCGCTCGACTGCTTCTGCACCGGGAACAACTGGTGCTACGTGGCGACCCACAGCGCCGGCGACCTGATGATGGGCTACACCCTGGCCAACTACGGCGGCTCGGCGCGCATGAAGAAGAACGCCTCGCCCGGCTCGACCGGCGTGTGCGGCAATGCGGACGGCACTTCCCAGACCGGCTGGAACATCAAGTGGGTGCGCGCCGCCTCGGGCGCGGGCGGCGGCTCCGAGCTGTCGGACGCCGGTTCCTGGACCACCTCCGAGCCGCTGGTGCAGGACCTGAAGACCACCACCGCGCGCGCGATGTACAACCACAACACCACGCGCAACGTCTGGTTCTACATGTATGCGGGGGCCAAGGGCACGGCCTATTCCGGCATCCTGCCGGGCCAGGACGACGAGGCCGTGGCCTACCACAGTACCGGCGGGGTGGCCGGCAGCGGCGGCGGCTCCTACTGCAATCCGAGCGACTGGTTCTGCAACGACCTAAGCTTGGGCACGGCGGCCAACGAGGGCGGCAGCGTCAAGTGGAGTTACCACTCGGTGAGTTTCCGCGACGACGGCGAGGCGTATAACCACTACGCCAACGGCAGTTGGGGCGGGATCGTCGGGGTGGTGCGCAACGCCGTGGTGAACAGTGCCCTCTGAGCGCCCATCGGCCCGCAAGCCCGTGCGCCGCTGGCTGCCGGTAGCGAAGTTGCTGGCGTTGCTCGCGCTGCTGGCGGCGATCGGCTGGCTGGCCTTGCGGGAAACGCCGCCGGCGGCCGCGCCTGCCGCCGCCGGCGCCGCCGCGGCCCCGGGCCCGCAGTTCTTCGGCCAGGTGCCGGTCCAGTCCGGCCCGCCAGTGGCCGAGGACCGCGCCCGGCAGCGCCAGCAACTGGTGGAAAACTTCCAGCTTGCCGACCACAGCTATTGCAGCTACCGCGAGGGCAGCAAGTACCCGCCCGCTTCGCGGCCGATGGCGCAGAATCCGGACCAGGCCTATCCCAACAGCCCGGTCACGGAAATGAACCCGATGCGCGGCGCCGAGGGGCGCAGCAACCCCAACATCCTGCTCCAGACCTCGCAGTCGCGCGTGTATCTCGCGGCCGGCGAATCGGTCGCGTTCTCGCTGCGCGCGGTCGAGCCCGGCGGGGCGGAGGTGCCGCTGGTGATCACGCGCGCGCTCGCGGCCGGGATCACGCCGACAGGCGCGCGTCCGACCGCCCAGGTGCCGCTGGCCTTTGCCGACGACGGCAGCGGTGCCGACCCGGTGGCGGGCGACGGCGCCTTCGCCGCCGTGCTCACGCCCAGCCAGACGGGACTGGCGCTGTTCCACGGCACCATCCGCACCGAGGTGCGCTACACGGCCGGCGGCAAGAACGGCGTGCTGATCTTCGACGTGATCCATTCGCCGAAGGCGCCGGCGGTGTGGGCCGGCGCGCCGCGCGAGGCGATCGAGGACGGTTCGCTCGCCTTCATCCTGCGCGTCGACGTGCGCCAGCCGGGACGCTACGTCATCACCGGCCGCATCGACGACGCCGGCGGCAAGCCGTTTGCGCTGGCCACCTTCAACGAGGTGCTGGGGCCGGGCCCGAACGAGGTCAAGCTGGTCGCCTTCGGCAAGCTGATGATCGACGGCGCGCCGCAGTTGCCGCTCACGCTGCGCGACGTCGACGGCTACCTGCTCAAGGAAAACACCGATCCCGACCGTGAACTGATGCCGCGCCTGGAAGGACCCGTGCTGACCAGCCGCACGCGCACGCTGGAGGGCATCGCCGACACCGAGTGGAGCAGCGAGGAGCGCCAGCGCTATCTCACCGAGTTCGCCAAGGACCGCAGGCAGGCGCAGGCCGATCTGGCGAAGTTCGACCCGGCCGCGCCGCTGCCGCCAAGCGCCTGCGGACCGGTGAAGTAAGGGCGGCGGGCGCCGCCGCTCGGGCGCCCGTTCGTCTTCGACAGCGCCGCCGCGCCGCTGTTCGGTATCCTCCAAGCGACTCGTCCGCGCAAGCGCATTGACGCAGCGGCAGCGTTATCGCAAATTTGGCCATGCGCGGTCGGCCGTCCCCCGGTCCCACTGCACTCGATAAACGGAGGATGCCATGCGACGTTCCGCGCGCCTTGCGCTGTGCCTGCCCGCCTTGCTTGCCGCGGGCGTGGCCGGCGCCACCGATTACAGCTTGTGGATCCACGGCCGCACCGGCGGCGGCGCGATCGGCAACTACAACGACTTCAGCTATTTCGGCCCAGGCGCGGTGGCGGCCGGCGTCAACAAGAAGGCGGTCAACTGGGACGGGCGCAGCAGCGTGGCCTCGCAAAGCGGCACCATCCGCTCCGCGCTCGATTGCTTTTGTACCGGTAACAACTGGTGCTATGTCGCCGTGCACAGCGCAGGCGACATGCTCATCGGCTACACGCTCGCCAACTACGGCGGCTCGAGCAGGCCGGTGACGAATGCCCAGCCGAACGCGGCCGGCGTGTGCACGGCCGGCAGCGGCGCCACCCAGAGCGGCTGGAACATCAAATGGGTGCGGGTTGCGGCAGGCTCGGCCGGCGGCAGCGAGCTGGCCGACATCGGCTCCTGGACCACCAGCGAACCGCTGGCCCAGGAGCACAAGGTCGCCACCGCGCGCGCCCTCTACAACCACAACGAGACGCGCAACATCTGGTTCTACATGTACGCCGGCGCCGCCGGCACGCTGTACTCGTTCACGCTGCCCGGGCAGGACGACGAGGTCGTGGCCTACCACAGTGCGGGCGGCGTCTCGGGCAGCGGCGGCAGCTCCTTCTGCAATCCGGGCGACTGGTTCTGCAACGACTTCACCACCGGCGCCGGCCCGAACCAGGGCGGGCGGGCCAAGTGGGCCTTCCATTCGGTGGTGTTCCGCGACGACGGCGAGGATTACGGCCACTATACGGGCCGCAACTGGGGCGGGGTGACCTCGCTGGTCCGGCGCGACATGGAAGCGCTGGCACGGTAGGGTGGAGTCAGGGACTCCACCCTACAAGTCACCCCGCGCGGTCAAGCTTGCGCTTCTCGGCCGGGCTCAGGCGTTTGCCAGTGACGTACACCACATATACCGGCTGCCGGGCTCCTGGCGGCTGCGTCAGTTCGGTTTCGGCCACCGCGCTCACCGGGGTCGCCGGCAAGGCCCGTTGCGATGGCCCGCCCAGGCAGGCGGCGAGGACGAGTCCGCCGAAAGCCCCAAAGATCCACACCTCGACGTTGCGCGCGATTTCCATGATCTTCTCCATGACGTGATGCCTGTGCGGCCACAAGCGGCCGTCCCCTCATCCTGCCCGTCCAGGATGCGTCGATATTGCAACGAATCAAGTCAGAAGAATTCCAAACGGAAACTTTGCAACACGGCGTCCAGACGCCGGCCCCGATAGCCGCGTAAAATACCGCCTCGTTCGCAGAAATTTGAAAGCACAGCATGTCGATACAATGGTTCCCCGGCCACATGAACTCCGCCAAGAAGCAGGCGGAGGAGCAGATGGAATTCATCGATCTCGTGATCGAGGTGCTCGACGCGCGCCTGCCGGAGGCGAGCTGCAACCCGCTGGTCGACCGGATGCGTAAGTTCCGCCAGCGCCCTGTGCTGAAGATCCTCAACAAGATCGACCTGGCCGACCCCCAGGCCACCGCCGCCTGGAAGGCGTATTACGACGCCCAGCCCGGCGTCACGGCCTACCCGATGACGACCAAGAAGCCGGCCGATGTCGCGCGTATTCCGTCGCTGGCGCTGTCGCTCGCCCCGCACCGCGGCGTGCCGACCAAGCCGCTGCGCATCATGATCATGGGCATTCCGAACGTCGGCAAATCGACGCTGATGAACGCGCTGCTGAAAAAGCGCGTGGCAAAAGTCGGCGACGAGCCGGCCGTGACCAAGACCCAGCAAAAGCTGTATCTCGACAAGCACACGGTGCTGGTCGACACCCCTGGCCTGATGTGGCCCAAGATCGAGATGGCCAGCGACGGCCTGATGCTTGCCGCCAGCCACGCGATCGGCACCAATGCGCTGATCGAGGAGGAGGTCGCCTTCTTCCTGGGCGACGTGCTGCTCGAGCGCTATCCGCAGCTGCTGACGGCGCGCTACGGCTTCAAGACCGAGGGCCTGGACGGCATCGGCGTGGTCGAGAACGTGGCGGCGCGCCGTGGTTTCCGCGTGCGCGGCGGCGAGTTCGATGTCGAAAAGGCGGCCCACGTGCTGCTGCACGACTACCGCAGCGGGGCCCTGGGCCGCATCAGCCTGGAGACCCCGGAGAGCCGCGCCGCGCGCCTTGCCGCGCACCAGGCCGAGGTCGAGGAAAAGGCCCGCATCGCGGCCGAGAAGGCGGCCGCCAAGGCGGAAGAGGCCGCTCGGGGCAAGCGCGGGACCTGACAGCACGCGATGAAACCGCGACATACGAACACCGGCGCTTCGCGCAAGACCCTTCCGTGACCATTTCCCTTGTCACGTATATAATCACCCCCGTTCTGGTGCCCGCGTACGCCATCCGCATACGCAGTTAAACGGGAAACACGACGCCCCAGCGCCTCCGGCGCGTGGCCAACGTGTGCTGCCCCCGCAACGGTAAACAAGCGTCGCCCCCGGCGACAGGCCGCCTCGACACCACTGTGCTTTGGCATAGGAAGGTGAGGCGGTCCGACTTGCTAGCCCGGATACCGGCCAGGACAGGGGGACGCGCCCGGCGCGTCTCACAAGACCCCATGGCGGCGTTGCATCGTCTCGCCGTACTTGCGTACTGTCTTCGACGATGCGCCTTGCCCTGGGCTCTTGTGAGACGCACCGAGAAGGCGGCGTCCGTTGAATCCGGCTTGCGGGGACGCAGGCCGGGTGCACATCATTCAAAAGAACACCATCATGACCTCTGCTGTTGTTTCGAGCAGCGCGCCGGCAATCAAGCCGATCGCGCTGGCCTGCGCGTTGTCCTTCTCCCTGTTTGCCGGCGCCGCCTCGGCCGATGAACAGGCTCTTGCCACCGTCCACGTCACCGGCGCGCGCTTCCCGGCCGACGCCGCGCTGCCCGCGGTCGGCGCCACCGTCATCACCGCCGACCAGATCCGCAGCGCCGGCGCGACCGACGTGAACCAGGCGATCCGCAAGATCGGCGGCGTGTATGGCCGCCAGAGCCTGGACGGCTCGCCCGACTTCGGCCTCGACCTGCGCGGCTTCGGCACGAACAGCAGCCAGAACATGGTGATCCTGGTCGACGGCGTGCGCATGAACGAGAACGAATTGACGGGACCGGTGCTGTCGACGATTCCGGTCGATACCGTGGAGCGCATCGAGATCAACCGCGGCGGCAGCAGCGTGCTGTACGGCGAAGGCGCGACCGCCGGCGTCATCAACATCATCACCAAACGCGGCGCCGAGGCCGGCTACCACGGCTCGGCCAGTCTCGAAGGCGGCCGTTTCGACCAGCACGACGCCCGCGTCTCGCTGCGCCACGGCGAAGGCGCGCTGTCCTTCGACCTGGCCGGCGCCCGCCAGGGCACGGATAACTACCGCGAGAACAACGCATTCCGCCAGAAGGCCGTCAGTGGCGGCGTCCAGTGGGCCCGGGGCGACAGCCGCCTCGGCCTGCGCGCCGAATCGGCGCGCCAGGAATCGCGCTTCCCGGGCGCCTTGACCCTGGCCCAGTTCGAGGCCAACCCGCGCCAGAGCCTGACCCCGGACGACTTCGGTTCGCTCGACAGCGACCGCGTGATCCTGTCCGGCGCGCACCGCATCGGCAGCGTCGAGCTGGCGGCCGAACTGTCGCACCGCGAGCGCGAAACCATCGGCCACTACGAGTCCGCATTCGGCAACAGCGACGTCGTCAACCGCAGCCGCCAGACCCAGTTCTCGCCGCGCCTGCGCCACCTGGCGCGCAGGGACGGCATGCTCAACGAATTCGTCGCCGGCGTCGACCTGCTGAAATGGGAACGCGTTTCCACCTTCGGCAGCGCCTTCGGCACCACCCGCAACGATGCGCAGCAGGACGCGCGCGCGCTTTACCTGCGCGACGAAGTGCGGTGGAACGACGCGTACAACGCGCGCCTGGCCGTCGGCGCGCGCCACGAGGTGTTCGAGAAGGATTACGCCGACCAGTTCGCCAGCGTGCCGCAGGAGCGCAGCAGGCAGTCGCAGAACGCCTGGTCGCTGGAAGGCAGCATCGATCCGGTGCCGGGCCTGACCCTGCACGCCAAGGCGGGCGAAAGCTACCGCATCCCGAACGTCGACGAGAACAGCTACCGCTCGAGCGTCGGGGTGCTGGACGTGCAGACCTCGCGCGACCTCGAGTTGGGCGCCACCGCGGGCAGCGAGGCTGGCCGTGTGACGGCGCGCGTGTTCCGCCACCGCCTGCGCGACGAGATCTTCTTCGACCCGACCCTGGCGGGCGGCTTCGGCATCAACACCAACCTCGACCCGACCCGCCGCCAGGGTGTCGAGCTCGAAGGCCAGGTGGACCTGCCGGCCAGCCTGCGCCTGTCCGGCCAGCTGCAGCACGTGAAGGCCGAGTTCACGGATGGCCCGAACGCGGGCCGCGAGATGGTGCTGGTGCCGAAGAACGTCGTCACAGCGCGCCTGGCCTGGCTGCCGGCGAATGGACATAGTGCCGACATCGGTGCCCAGTACGTGTCGAGCCAGCGCTACGGCAGCGACTTCGACAACCGCTGCGGCGCGCGCATCCCTTCCTATACGACGATCGACGCCCGCTACGCGGTCAAGGTCGGCGCCTGGGAGTTCGCCGCCACCGGCCTGAACCTGGGCGACCGCCAGTACTTCAGCCAGGCCTTCGGCTGCCGCAGCGGCATCTACCCGAGCGACGGCCGCCAGCTGAAGCTGTCGGCGCGCTACGACTTCTGATGCACTGAGCTGATGCCCCGAGCCGATGCCGTGAGTTTCCTCCCAGCCGCCTCCCGTCCGCGCCAGCGCGCCACGCTGGCGCTCCTCGGCGCCTGCGCGCTGCTGGCGCTGCTGGGGGCGGGGGTGGCCGGTTCGGTGCCGGTTGCCCTGCACGAGGTGCCGGCCGCGCTGGCCAGCCTGGCGCAGGGCGCCCCCGAGGGCATGGCGGCGACCCTGCTCGACCTGCGTCTCGGGCGCGCCAGCAGCGCTTTCGTCACCGGCGCCGCGCTGGCGCTGGCCGGCGTCATGATGCAGGCGCTGGTGCGCAACCCGCTGGCCGATCCCTACGTGCTGGGCGTGTCGGCGGGCGCCGCGGTCGGCGCGCTGGCGGCGCTGCTGTTCGGCGCCGCCCTGTGGGCGGTCGACCTCGGCGCCTTCGGCGGGGCGATCGGCATCTCCCTGCTGCTGTACCTGCTCGCGCGCCGCGATTTGAGCGGCATGCGCGGCGGCGCGGCGCGCACCGGCGAGTCCGGCGTGCTGCTGCTGACCGGCGTGGTGCTGGCCTCGGCCTGCATGGCGCTGGTCACCCTGATGCTGTCGGTGGCGCCCGAATCGCGCCTGCGCGGCATGGTGTTCTGGATGATCGGCGACCTCGCCGGCAGTTCCTGGCGCCTGCTGCCCTGGCTGGTGCTGGGAGCGGCGCTCTTGCTCGGCTTGCGCCGTGCACGGGCCTTGAATATCCTGGCGCTGCACACCGACGCCGCCGTCACCCTCGGGGTCGACGTCGCGGCGCAGCGCCGCTTCCTGTTCGTGTGTTCCGGGCTGCTCACGGCCTGCGCCGTCACCACCGGCGGCAGCATCGGTTTCGTGGGCCTGGTGGTGCCGCACGCCTGCCGCCATGCCTTCGGCCCGGACCACCGCATCCTGCTGCCCGCCGCGGCCCTGGCCGGCGGCAGCTTCCTGGTACTGGCCGATACCCTGGCGCGCACCGTGCTCGCGCCCCAGCAACTGCCGGTCGGCGTGCTGACCTCGCTGATCGGCGTGCCCGTCTTCCTGTTCCAGCTCCACCAATTGCACCTGCGCCGCCGATGAAGCCTACTGCGATGTTCGAAACCCAAGGCCTGAGACTGCACGCCGACGGCCGCACCCTGGTCGAGGCCCTGGACTGGCGCGTCAATGCCGGCGAAAGCTGGTGCGTGATCGGCCCCAACGGCGCCGGCAAGAGCACGCTGCTGCGCACCGTGGCCGGCCTGCGCGCGCCCGATGGCGGCAGCGTGCTGCTGGCCGGGAAACCGCTGGCCGCCTGGCCGCTGGCGGCGCTCGCGCGCGAGCGCGCCTACCTGGCCCAATCGCGCGGCGACGCCTTCGCCTACCGCGTCATCGAAACGGTCCTGATGGCGCGCCACCCCTACCATGCCGACCGCTACTGGGAGGGCAGCGACGACCACGCCGCCGCCCAGGCGGCCCTGCGCACCCTGGACGTGCTGCACCTGGCCGAGCGCGACGTGCGCACGCTCTCGGGCGGCGAGCGCCAGCGCGTGGCGATCGCCGCCTTGCTGGCCCAGGACACGCCGCTGCTGCTGCTCGACGAGCCGGCCAACGCGCTCGACCTGGCGCACCAGGTCGCGCTGACCGAATTGCTGGCGCGCCTGTCGCAGGACGAGGGCAGGGCGGTGGTCAGCGTCGGCCACGACCTGAACCTGGCCTGGAGCGGCGCCACCCACGCGCTGCTGCTGATGAACGGCGGCGCCTGGCGCGCCGGCCCGGTGGCGCAGGTGATGCGTCCCGAGCTGCTGGGCGCCTGCCTCGGCCACCCGATCGCCGCCGTCGAGCACGACGGGCGCACCATCTTCCTGCCCGCCGCCCCGGCGCGCGCGGCAGGCTCGAATCCTGTCCGGAGCCTCCCGTGAAAGCGATCCTGTTTGCGCTGCTGGCGCTGTGCATGCAAGCTGCGAATGCCGCCGTCAGCGTGGTCGACGACAGCGGCCGCCAGGTCACGCTGGCCCAGCCGGCCCGGCGCGTGATTTCGATGGCCCCGCACGTGACCGAACTGTTGTTCGCGGCCGGCGGCGGCGCGCGCATCGTGGGCGCGATGAATTACAGCGATTACCCGCAGGCGGCGCGCACCATCCCGCTGATCGGCTCGAACAGCCAGATCGACCTCGAGCGGGTGGTCGCCATGAAGCCGGACCTCTTGATCGTCTGGCAAAGCGGGAACACGGCGCGCCAGATCGCCCAGTTGGAGGGCCTCGGGATTCCCGTTTTCCACAGCGAGCCGCGCAGCTTCGAGAGGGTGGCGGACAGCCTGCTGCGCTTCGGCCGCCTGCTCGGCACCGAGGCGCAAGCGGCGGCGGCGGCCGCGCAGTTTCGCAGCGAGGTCGCGGCCTTGCGCACCCGCTACGCCAGCCGCCCGCCGGTCACCGTGTTCTACCAGGCCTGGGACAATCCGCTGTACACCCTGAACGGCGAGCAGATCGCCAGCGACGCGATCCGGCTGTGCGGCGGACGGAATATCTTCGAGCAGCTCAAGACCATCGCGCCGCAAGTCGGCATCGAGGCGGTGGTGCAGCGCGACCCGGAAGCCATCGTCGGCGGCCAGCTCTACACCCCGCAGGACCGCGGCCTGTCGATCTGGCAGCCCTACCGCAGCATGACGGCCGTGAAGCGCAACAACCTGTTCACGCTCGACGAACAATTGCTGACCCGGGCCGGCCCGCGTATCGTGGAGGGCGCGGCACGCCTGTGCGAGCGGCTCGAACTGGCCCGCGCGCGGCGCGGCTCGGCGGCGCAATAAGCCGTTACAGTCGTAAGCAATTGCAAAAAAACGGGGCATGCCCCGAAGGCCGGCCGAAAAAGTGGTAATCTCGCGGTCGTTTTCTTCACCTTTTACACAAGAAGGATTTATATGCGCCGCTCCCTGCGTTTCGCCCTTGTCGCCGCCAGCCTGGTCGCCAGCACCGCTTTCGCTTCGCCCACCAATCCGCAAAACGGCGTCGAGTACGTGACCTTGTCCGCACCGCAGCCGGTCCAGACCGTGGGCAAGAAGGTCGAAGTCATCGAATTCTTCGCTTATCACTGCCCGGCCTGCAACATGCTGGAACCAGGCCTGAACGAGTGGGTCAAAAAGCAGGGTGACAAGATCGTGCTGCGCCGCGTGCACCTGCCGTTCCAGGGCCCGAACGATCCGGAAGCCCACCTGTTCCTGACGCTCGAAGCAATGGGCAAGCTCGACCAGATGCACAGCCGGATCTTCCAGGCAGTCCACGGCCAGCGCGTGCGCCTGATGAAAGACGAGCAGATCATCGACTGGGTGGCGAAGAACGGCATCGACCGCGCCGAATTCCTGAAAGTCTGGAATTCGTTCGGCGTGATGACCAAGCTGCGCCGCCTGCCGCAAACGACGGCAGCCTACCAGGTGAGCGGCACCCCGACGATCGTCGTCGACGGCAAATACCAGACCTCGCCGGGCCTGATCGCCGAGAAGCTCAAGATCAACGACGGCAAACAGATCCTGCAGGCGCACTTCCAGGTGCTCGATGCACTCGTGGCAAAGGCAGCAGCAACGAAATGAGCGACGTAGAACGCAAGGTCCTCGAAATGTACGAGGGCGCCCGCCCCCGTGAAGAGGACTTGTTCGAGACCAGCAATGTGAACCACATTGCCTGGTCGCTTGCCGTGATCTTCGGCGGCCTCGTCATCTGGCTCTGCATTGCGCTCGTCAATGCAGAGAACCAGCGTTACGCGCTGCTGACCAACAAGTGTCCGGACCCGGTCTTCAAGGGCGGCATCGACAAGGCCTGCCTCTACACGGTGCGCTCGCGCGACCACTGGTGGGAACACCTGTGGTACGGCTTTACGCACGTCCGGCCTGAAGTGGCCGGCAAGGAAGGCAGGTAGGGAACGTAGGGTGGACGGCTACACCCGGGCGCGTGGACAGCCCGCGGCCTTGGCGCCGCCCACGCGTTCAACGCACAGATGCATCGTCGCAAGCTTGCCGGAGCCGGTTGAACGCGTGCGCGGCGCCGAGGGCGCGTGTCCTACGGCGGCAAACTCACCACGAAGCGCGCGCCCCCCATGGCGGAGCGCTCCGCCTGCACGCTCCCGCCGTGCAGCAACACCGCCTTGCGCACGATCGACAGGCCCAGCCCGAAGCCGCCGGTCGCCCGGTCGCGGCTGCGGTCGAGCCGGTAGAAGGGCTCGAAAATGCGTTCGCGCTCCTCGTCCGGGATCCCCGGCCCGTCGTCCTCGACCGTGATCGTCACGCGCGCGCCTTCGCGCCGCGCCGCCAGGCGGATCGTACCGCCCGCATATTTTTGCGCATTGCGCAGCAGGTTCGACAGCGCCCGCCCCAGCAGGCGCGGATCGGCCTCGACCGTGCCGGCATCGGGCGCGCAGTCGATCTCCAGCACGGCGTCGCCCGGCGGCAGCGCCGCCCCGGCCGACTCCAGCAGGCCGGCCAGGTCGACCGCTTCGCGCTGCAGGGCTTGCCCGCTGTCGAGCCGCGCCATGCCGAGCAGTTCATTGACCAGGGTGTTCAGTTCCGACAGGTCGCCTTCCATGGCCGCGATGCGCTTGCGCAGTGCCGGGTCGTTGGCCTTGGCGCCCAACAGTTCGAGCGCGAATTCGAGGCGCGCGATCGGGGTGCGCAGCTCGTGCGAGACCGAATGCAGCAGGTTCTTCTGCGACACCAGCAACTCTTCGATGCGGTCGGCCATGTGGTCGATCCGCTCGGCCAGCGGGTAGATGCTGCTCGAGGGCTGCATGCGCGCCCGTACCGAGAGCTTGCCGGCCCCGAATTCGTCGGCCACCCGCGACAGCGTCTGCAGGCCCTGCCAGTGCGAGCGCGACCACAGCAGGATAGGCAGCAGCAGCGCCAGTGCCACGATGACGTAGCGCACCACCTCCATCTGCAGCGCCAGTCCTACGTCGATCGGCAAGTCCTGGGCATGGATGACTTCGGCCTCGCTGCCGATATAGCGCTCGCCCTTGAGGTCGACGCGCCGGTAAAACGCCTTGCCCTCGACGTCGAGCACGACCTCGCCGCGGTCGAGCGCGTCCAGGCTGGACGCCGGCAGCATCGAACGCGCCTTGTTCAGCATGACGAGGTCGAAGCGCGTGTCCGACACCTCGCGCACGCGGTTCAGGCGGATCAGCCAGTCGTCGCGCGGCGCCGCGTCGACGTATTGCTCGATCAGGAAGATCTGGGCCGAGGCCTGGCGCCGCGCGATGTCTTCCAGCGGATCGCCGAACAGCCGGCTCATCGCGAAGAAGATGACGAAGGTGGCGGCAGTAATGGACAGCATCACCAGCGTGAAAAAGCGGAAGAAAATCCGGTTCACCCCGGTCCTCCCGCCGTCAGTCCTGGTTTTTCACGCATGCGCAACATCATTTTTCTCCTGCCGACATTGTAGCTGCGCAAACTTTACTGCGGGTATTACAAATTCACGACAATTTGGCTACATCTGAGGTGGGACTGGACCGTGTTTGCAGACTAAGATCGGTCGCAATGGATTGATCAGCAGATTTTCCGTTTGCCCACTCGGCATGCGAGTGTCGGTGGGCTTTTTTATTCCGGCCGCAGCCCAAGGGGGCGGCCCAAGGGCGGGGCCACCCCAAGGGGAGGGGGCTGTTGACAACAAGGGCAGCAAGGAGATTTGGGAGCTGGGCTTGCCTCAACGTAAAATACTGGCACCTGCGTTTTCGCTACCCCGACCATGACCAAGCTTTTCGTCCTCGCTGCCCTTGTATCGGGCGCTGCCGCATCGGGCGCCGCCGCCCAGACGCCGGCGTCCAATCCGATGCCGGACGGCAGCCGCGACATGTATATCGGGCTGGGCGTGGCGTCCAAGCCGCGCTACGAGGGCAGTGCCGACCGTGAAGCGTCTGCCTTGCCGGTCATTCAATTCCAATGGAGTAATGGTGTGTTCGTGTCGGGCATGAGCGCCGGCATGCACCTGTCGCGCGTACCGCAGGTCGAATTCGGTCCGCTGCTCGAGGTGCAGCCGGGCCGCGACGCGTCCGGCGCCGGCAACACCGCCGGCGGCATCGAGGCCACCAGTTTCGCCATCCGCGCCGTGCCGGACAACCTGCCGCCTTTCATGCCGGCGGGTTTCCCCGAGAACCGGCTGGCGGGCATGACCGAGATCGACGCGCGGCTCCAGGCCGGCGCCTTCCTGAACCTGTACCTGACGCCCTCATGGCGCCTCACCGGCAGCGCCCTGTACGGCGCCGGCAATGCGCGCCACGGCGGCCGCCTCGACCTGGGCCTGCAGCGCCTGGCCATGCACATCGGTGCACAGCACCGGGTCACCCTGGGCGCCGGGCTGACGCTGGTCAACCGCAGCCATAACCGGGCGTTTTTCGGCGTGACCGAGGAAGAGAGCATCAATAGCGGCAACCTGATGTATGCGCCCGATGGCGGCCTGCGCGACGTCCACCTGGGCGCGCGCTGGAACTGGGCGCTGTCGCCGAGCTGGATGCTGACCTCGCAGGTGCAGGCCAGCCGCCTGCAAGGCGACGCCCGCCGCAGCCCGCTCGTCGAGCGGCCGACCAACCTGACGGTTTCCACCGCCATCGCCTGGCGCTTCTGACGATGCTACTGGCCCGCCACCTCACCGCCTGCTGCGTCCTGTCGCTGGTCGCACCGCTGTTCGCGTCCCATGCCGGCGCCCAGGTGCGCCCCGGCGAGTGGGTGAGCTATCGCGACGCCTACCGCGCAATGGTGGTGTTCGAAAAATACGGCGGCCCCAAAAACTATCTGCAGAGCCAGCTCCAGGTCGCGCCGCTGGACAAGACCGCTTCCGTCGACGCCCTGCAGCTGACGCTGGCCGGCAAGACCAACCAGGTCAACCTGCCGCTCGACCCGCTCGGCCGCACGGCCTTTCCCCTGTTGAAGGGCGCCTACGACGAGAACGTCGCCCTCGTGCTCAGCCGTAAGATCGGCAGCTTCACGGTACGGCCGCGCATTTCGATCGCCCTGCAGGCCGACGGCGTCTACGAGGATGGCGAGCTGCGTGCCGCCTGCGAGCAGGCGCTCGGTTTCGCGCGCTACGGCGACGGCTCGCTGCGCAACCGCCAGTGCGGCGGCGTGCGCTTCGTGTTCGCCAAGCGGGCAGGGGAGGCCGGCGTGCGCCTGCAGCGGGCCGACGGCAGCGACGTCGCGCTGGCGGTGACCGGCGGCGCCGCCTTCCACGGCGACCTCGACAACAGCTTCCCGACGGTCGTGTACCGCTTCGCCGGCGCCGAGCGCGGGCAACTGATCACCGCCAACCCGCCGCTGGCGATCGTGCCGCTCTTCGACTAGGAAGAACGGCTGCCGCGCTCGCCGCTGGCCCGGGCTAGCGCGCCGAGTAGTAGCTGGCCAGTTGCGCGATCTCCTCGTCGGTCAGCTTGTGCACCGCATTCCTCATCTGGCGGTTGATATCGTTGGTGCGGCGGCCTGCACGGAAGGCCAGCATCTGGTCGCGCAGGTAGGTTTCCGACAGGCCTTCGAGCACCGGCGTGGCAGGACGGGCGGCGTGCGGGCTGTGGCAGGACGAGCAGGCGCCCACGCTACGCATCGGATCGCCATTGCGGACGAGGCGCGGCGTCGATGCGGCCGATGGCGCGATATCGGCGATCCGCTCGCGCTCCTGCGACGCATAGAAGGCGGCCAGGTCGCGCATGTCCTGGTCGCTCAGGCGGGCGACCATCGGCTGCATGATGGCGCTTCGGCGGTGGCCGGACGCATAGTCGCGCAGCTGCTTGTAGGTCGACGATGCCGGCTGCCCGGCCAGGTGCGGCGTGCCGGCGGGGCTGGTGCCGCGCGCGCCATGGCACATGGTGCATGCCAGGGCGAGCGTGGCGCCGTTGCCGACCGAGGCGGCGCCCGCATCCTTCATCATCTGCGCATTGACGATCACGCTCGTCGGGAATGTCTGCTGCTCGGCCGGCAGCCCGGCCGGCTGGAAAGGCGCCGGGGCGCCCGCGGCCCTGCAGATGGCTTCCCACAGGCTGGCCATGGCAGTGCGCGCGTGCGCCTGCGGCACCCACACGAAGCCGATGAACGCGGCAATCAGTGCGACCGCCGCCAGCAGGCCCACGCTGACGGTGAACCAGCGGTTCTTGAACGAAAAGGTTTTTTCCATGCTCATGGCTCGCTCCCGACCGGCACCGCGGGGACCGAGGTCTGCTTGAGCGTGATGAGCTGGCTGATCGGGTAGCCGTAGTTGACCACCGACAGGCCGATCATCAGCGCGAGCCACAGCGCGTAACTGTTCAGGGCCGCCGGCAGCCTGCCCTCGTTGTGCGCAGCCTGGCTGAAGCGGAACTCGGGCAGGGTGATGCGCGCACTGCGATGGCCGCCGAGCAGCACGAGCAGGAACAGCAGGCCCGATATCACCAGCATCAGCCCGCCGATGAAGGTAATGATGACCGCCACCGCCTGGGGCGCGATCTCGGGATTGCTGTAGTCAAAATACGCCATGCGGCGCGGCATGCCGAGCACGCCCACCACGTGCCAGGGGAAGGTCAGCACGATCATGCCGACGAACCACAGCCACAGCTGGGTACGCATCATGCGCCCGCTGGCCAGCTGCTTGCCGGTCAGGTGCGGCCACAGGTCGTAGGCCAGCGCGAAGTACATGATGACGATGGCGCCGCCGAAGATCAGGTGAAAGTGGCCCGTAATCCATTGCGTGTTGTGGACCGCGAAGTCGAGCTGGTAGCTCATGTTGATCAGGCCGCCGGCGCCGCCGAAGCCGAGCAGGATGAAGGAAAACGCGACCGCCAGCATCATCGGGTTGTTCCAGGGCAGTGCCTTGAGCCAGCCAAAGGCGCCCTTGCCGCCGCGCAGGCGCCCGGCGATCTCGACCGATGCGGTAATCGTGAAAATCGTCAGCAGCGTCGGGATCGACACCATGCCGGTGAAGACGGCGTGCAGGAACTTCACGCCGGAGCCGACCTGCGGGTCCTGGAACAGGTGGTGCACGCCGATCGGCATCGAGAACACCAGGAACAGGATGAAGGAAATGCGCGCCATCCTGTCGCTGTAGAGGCGCCCGCCGATCGCGCGCGGCACCAGGGTGTAGAAGGCAATGTAGGCCGGCATCAGCCAGAAATACACGATCGCGTGCAGGGTCCAGGAAAAGAAGACGCGCGCGAGGCCGGCGTCGATGGTCGACTTGAAGCCCAGCGCCACCGGCAGGATCATGAACAGGATCTCGATCGCCGCCCCGAGCGAGGTCCAGGCCCACAGGTAGGCGCCGGCCAGGTTGGCGAACATCGGCAAGGGCACCGATTCGCCGGGATGGGCCGCCTTCCAGGCGCGCAGGTTGACCGACATGAGCGCGACCCAGATCCAGGAACCGACGACGACGAGCACGACGCCGATGTAATAGAAGGCATTGCCGATCAGCGGCGGATAGAAGGTGTACAGCACCGTCGCCAGGCCCATCGACACCGGCACCATGGCCGTCACGGTGCCGATCACCACCAGGAAGAAGCCGATCCAGGCCCAGCGCCTGCCGACCAGGCTTTGTTTCAGCGACAGTTCCACGATCGCATAGCCGAACCCCATCGCCACCAGGGTGGGGAACACGTAGCCCATGGCCGAACCGTGGGCGGTGACGGCGCGGTAGTACAGTTCGGGGTTGCCGATCCAGTCGCGCAGGGGACTGCGGATATACATCTGCCACTCGCCCAGCAGCAGGGCGACGAAGAAGGCAAGGAAGGCGACCCAGAAGTGCGCCAGTACCAGGCGCCGGGTGTCATTGTTCAACACAGCTCACCCTCCTTGCGCCGGCGGCCTGCCGCATGAACTCGGCCTTGTCGATGATCTTGACCCGTGCCCACATCGCGGCGTGGCCGACGCCGCAGTACTCATGGCAGGGCATCGCGTGCTCGCCCGTCTTCTCGAACTTCGTGCGGAAATTCGAGATATAGCCCGGCACCAGCATCACGTTGACGTTGCTTTGGGTAATAGAAAAACCATGGACCACGTCGGCCGCGGTGCCGCGGATATGCACCGGCGTATCGGTCGGCACCAGCAGGCAGGACGGCGTGAACGAATACTGGTTGGCGAGCACGCGCACGGTGACCGAACCGTCCGGCTCGGCCGTCGAACCCAGGTTGGACTCGATGAACTCGCCGGAAATGTGCAGGGTGCCGGGGTCGATGGTCTCGGTCCGTACCGGCGGCATGGCGGCCCAGTGCACGCTCATGTAGACGATCATGCCGATCAGGAAAACGATGATGGCGCCGACCATCAGCGCCCAGCGCGATTCGGCGGCATGTGCAACGGCGCCGCCGCTGGAATGTTGACCCGTCGCCATGTCAGTCGCCTCCGCGCGCAAGGAAGACGAAGATATAAAAGGCGAACCACATCGCCAGCACCAGGGCGACGGCCAGGCCGGCTACCGCGAACGCACCGCGCGGACCTTGCGCCACGACCGCATCGACCCGTTGCTGGTCGTGGCTGGTATCGGTTTCTCTCGGTTCAACAATCATGAACACTCCTCGGTGACTTATTCGACGGTGGCCGCACGCAGGTCATTGACTTCGCGTACGCCGACCGGCGCGCCGCGGTTGCCCCAGGCCGTGCGGATATAGGTCACCACCGCCGCGATGTCGGCGTCCGACAAGGCCTGGGCAAAGGGCGGCATCCCGTAGGGCATCGGATTGCGTCGGGTACCGGGCGGATAGCCGCCGTTGAGCACCATGCGGATCGGGTTGACGGCCGAGGTCATCGTGATCGACTGGTTCGAGGCCAGCGGCGGGTAGTGCGGCAGCTTGCCGCGCCCCTGGGCGCCATGGCAACTGGCGCACTCGGCGTCGTAGATGCGCTTGCCTTGAGTAAACTGCTGGGTGATATTGGCACGGGCCGGCGCATTCGCCGGGTCGTTGGCGACCGGCTGGTCGGACGGCAGGCTCTTCAGGTAGACGGCCATCGCGCGCACGTCTTCGGTCGTCATGAACTGCAGGCTGTTGAAGGTGACCTCGGCCATCGGGCCGTAGACCGTGCCGCGGTTCGAGACGCCTTTCTGTAGCAGGTCGATGATGTCCTGGATGTCCCAGGTGCCCAGGCCCGCTTCCTTGTTCGACGTCAGCGAAGGGGCATACCAGTTCTGCATCGGGATCAGGCCGCCCTGGAAGGCCCGTTCCTGCGACGAGCCGCCGAGCGCGTTGATCGGCGTGTGGCACATCGAGCAGTGGCCGAGCCCCTCGACCAGGTAGGCGCCGCGGTTCCATTCGGCCGACTTGCTGCGGTCGGGAACGTATTCCCCCTCCTTGAAATACAGCGTGCGCCAGCCGATCAGCAGGGCGCGGTTGTTGTACGGAAAACGCAGGTCGTGCTGGCGGGTCGGGAGGCGGACCGGCGGCACCGAGCGCAGGTAGGCGTAGATGGCGTCGGTATCGGCACGGGTCACCTTGGTGTAGTTCGCGAACGGCATGGCCGGGTAAAGCAGTTCGCCATTGCGCGAGCGTCCGGTGCGCATCATCCTGAAGAAATCCTCGGACGTCCACCTGCCGATGCCGGTCTCCGGGTCGGGCGTGATGTTCGGTGCGTACAGGGTGCCGAAGGGGGTCGGCATCGGACGGTTTCCGGAAAAGATCTTGCCGCCCGGGGTGGTGTGGCAGGCAATGCAGTCGCCCGCCTGGGCCAGGTATTTACCGCGCTCGAGCAAGGCCTGCTGCGCGTTCGCGGCTGGCCTGGGCGCTGTGCCCGCCGCCTGCTGCGCCTGGGACGGCGCCAGCGCCGCCGCCAGCCCGGCCAGCGCCAACACGCCCAATAGTCCTTTGAACAGTTGTGTGGTTTTCATCGGATGCGCCTCCTACTTCGGCTGGGGCTGGCTACCGCAGGCCAGCGGCAGGCGCACGCCGGCCAGTTTTGCCGGCCGGATGGTGGTCACCGGAAGCGAGGCCAGGTAGGCCGCGACGGCCGCCACCTCGGCTTCGCTCAGGCTCGACGCGATGATCTGCATGCAGTCGGGCGCCAGCGCGGTACGCACGCCGTAGCGCCAGGCGCCAAGTTGGGCGCTCACGTAATCGGCGCGCAGCCCGAGCAGGCCGGGGATGCCGGGTTCGCGCCCGGCCAGGTCGGCGCCGTGGCAGGCCGCGCAGGCCGGGATGCGCTTGCCCGGCACGCCCTGGGTGACGATGCGCTGGCCGTCGCGTACCTGCTGGGCTGGGGCATTCACGCGCGCTTGGGCAAGCGGAGGCGGATTCTGGGCCGCGAAGTGCTCGGCCATCTTGTAGAGGTAGGCATCGGGCAGATAGGCCAGCAAGTAGTTCATCGGAACATACTTGCGGCGCCCGTCGCGGAAGGCCACCAGCTGGTTGTAGAGGTAGCCGGTGGGTTTGCCCGCGAGACGGGGAAAGTAGACGTTCTCGACGCCGCGCCCGGCCGGGCCGTGGCAGCCGACGCAGGCGGCGATCCGCGCCTCCATCGTGTCGGGAATCCGGTCGGCGTCAGCCGCTTGCGCCAGGGCCGCGGCCGGAACGATCGATGCAACAAAGACGGCTGCACAAAGAGAAATCTTCACTTCTCCCCCGCACGGTATGCTGCTGCTTAAGGTCTTTGAGACGAACTGGTAACGAAATTATCACATCCGTTACGAACGCGACGCACACAGCGTTAACGCGGCGCCACGGATACGCATGGCGTATGCCGGCTCAGGACCAGTCCTTGTCCGGCTGCACGTCCAGCCGGTGCGCGGCATCGATCACGTCCTGCAATTCGACCGGATCGCTGTAGGGATCCTCGTCGAGCCGGGTGACCCGGTTCAGCTCCTTTTGCCAGCGCCGCAGTTCGGCGACGTACTCCGCGGACGGCACCCGTTTCAGGTCGCCGTCTTCCTCGACCAGGTCGCAGATGCCGTTGTGCAGCCACTTGCCGGTATGCCAGTCCGGCATGTCGACCGCGGGGAACAGGCAGATCCCCTGCAAGTCCATGCCGCGCCGCACCGCCGCCAGCGATTCACCCATCACGTCGCGCAGCCAGTCGGCGCGGCCACGGCCGAAGCCGCTCGTTTCGCCGATGATCATCGGCCTGCGATAGCGCTGCCAGACCGTCTCGAGCATGTCGCACAGCGGCGCGATGCGCTCGTCGCCGGGCGGCAGCGCCGCATGCGGGCCGTGCTCGCGGTATTCCATCTGCCCGAAGGCATAATTGTTGGCGCCGACGATATCGAGGATCTCGGGCGCGCCGCCGAATTCGGGATGGGTGCGCCCGCTGATGATGTCCCAGGCGAGGAAGGTGTCCTCCTCGGTCTCGTGGCGCGCGGCCTCGATTTGGTCTGGACGGTCGCGCGGCGCCACCACGCGCACCAGCGGATCGATGTGCACCATGCGCGCCTCGGCGTCGACTTCCCGGATCGCCTTGACGCCGGCGATCGCGGCCCGGCACAGCGCCAGCCGCAGGCGCATCCTGTCCTGCCGGCTGCAGCCATAGGGCGCTGCCCATCCCCATTCGCCGGCGCAGAAGGAAAAGAAGGTGGTCTCGTTGATCGGCGTGAAGAAATGCGGGCCGCGGACCTTGGGCAGCACGTATGCGGCGGCGGCGCGCGCATAGGCGGCAAAGCGGTCGACGAAGGCGTCGGAAAACGGATCGAGGTCGTCCGGATAGCCATAGTGGCAGAGGTCCCAGATCGGCGTGATCTTCGCCGCATTCATGGCCTCGATGAAGGGATCGATGATGGAAAAGTCGAGCCGGCCGCCGCGGTCCACCATCGGCCAGGGAATGCCTTCGCGGGCCACGGCGATGCCGAGCTCGGCCAGGATCCGGTAATCCTCGGCGGCATGCCGGTCGTGCCCTGTCTCCTGGACCAGGTTGCGCCGTACGCCGTCGCGCCAGAGGAAGCTGGAGCATTCGAAGCCGGACAGGAAAAAGGTCGGGAAGATCCCCGGACGACGTGCCATGCGAGGCTCCTTTCGGGTGGGTCTTGCTGGTCGGGTTGAGACAGCAGGATGCCACGAGTCCGCTTTTCGGCGCGCAGGCGAGGGCCTGGCCGGGGTTTTACGCAAACTTAACGGGCGCCTGACGAGCTCCTAACGCTGCGCCTGCTATCGTCTGCCGGCGCTGCCATTCCCGGCAGCGTGTCTTGAAACGAAAACCATGCACGAGCTCCTCGACAGGCATTCCCCCATCACGGCCGAGGCCGCCAGCGCACCTGCGCGCGCGCAGCCATTGCTGGGCAAGCGCGCTGCCCTCTGGATCGCTGCCGCCCTGGCGCTGGCGGCGCTGCTGATCTTCGCGGCCGGCCGCTACACCAATATCGACTTCGCCCTGGCCGACATGGCGTTCGACGAGGTCACCGGCACTTTCCCGTGGCGCGAGTCGTGGCTGACCGTCACCTTCAGCCACCGGATCCTCAAGGCAGGCCTGATCCTGCTGGCGCTGGCCGTCATGGCGGCGGCCGCCTTCGACGCGATCTGGCCCCAGCCCGTCCTCGACGCAGGGCTCGCGCGGCTGCGCCTGCGCGTGGTCGCCTGGTCGGCGCTGCTGGTGCCGTCCGTGATCAGCCTGCTGAAGCAGGGCAGCGATGCCTACTGCCCGTGGGACCTGGCACGCTACGGCGGCGACGCGCCGTATGTCCGCCTGTTCGAGGCGCTGCCCGCCGGCGTGCTGCCGGGCCACTGCTTCCCGGCCGGCCACGCATCGAGCGCGCTGTGGCTGGTGTCGCTGGTGGTGCTGTGGCTGCCGGGCGATCCGCGCCGGGCCTGGCGCGTCTGGAGCCAGGCCATGGGTTTCGGCCTGGCGGTCGGCTGGATGCAGCAGATGCGCGGCGCCCATTTCCTGAGCCATACGCTGTGGTCGGCGTGGGTCGCCTGCGCGCTGGTGCTGGCGATTGTCGTGTTACTGCAGGCGGTGCAGGCAGGAGCGGGGCGCCGCGCCGCGCCGGCGGTTCAGGCCCAGGCCGAGGGCGAGAACAGGTAACCCTCGCCCCAGACCGTCTTGATCTTTTCCGACTTGGCGTCGTCGAACTTGCGCCGCAGCTTGGAGATGCAGTTGTCGATGCTGCGGTCGAGCCCGTCGAACTCGATGCCGCGCATTTTTTTCAGCAGTTCGTCGCGCGACAGCACGCGCCCGGCGGCCTCGGCCAGCACCAGCAGCAGCTTGTATTCGGTATTGCTCAGCACGCAGAGTTCGCCGCGCCAGTACACGGTGCGGTCGGCGCCGACGATGCGCAGCGCGCCGAACACGAGTTCGTTGCTGTCGGGCGCGGTTTTCGGCTGGGTGCGGCGCAGCAGGGCGCGCAGGCGCGCCAGCAGGACGCGCGGCTGCACCGGCTTGTTGACGAAATCGTCGGCGCCCTGCTCGAGACCGGAGACTTCGTCGTAGGAATCCTCGCGCGCCGTCAGGATCAGGATCGGCACCTCGGACAGTTCGCGGATCTGGCGGCACACGACCATGCCGTCCAGGCCCGGCAGCATCAGGTCGAGCACGACGATGTCGGGCGCGCAGGCCTGGAAGCGCGCCAGCGCCTGGTCGCCGCGGGTGACCAGTTCGACCGCGAATTCATAGTTCGACAGGTACTCCGTGACGAGTTCGGCCAGGCGCGCGTCGTCTTCAACCAGTAATACTCGATACATGTCATTCTCCTCACCCGATATTGTATAGATGCAATCGAGCAGGGGAACCATTCCTACATTGTGGGGACAGTTGGATACATTTTAGAGACAAATAGCTGTTCCGAAAAAAACAAAGGCCGCGCGCAGCGGCCTTTGCCGGGCATGCGGCGCGCTAGCCCATCTTCCTGCTCAGGTCATACATGGCCGCCACCAGCCGGTCGATATCGTCCACGCTCGTCCACAGGTGGGTCGAGATCCGGATCGCGTAATGGTCGCTCGGCGCCCCGACCACCGGCACGTTGACGTTGCGCACCACGAAGCCCGGGCTGTAGTCGCTCAGCAGGCGCGCCACGAACTCGCCCGACTTGGCGCTGTTGAGGACATCGCCGGCCACCATGAAAGGATTGAAGGAGGTCAGCGCCGAGACCAGCTTCGGATCGTCCTTGGGCGAGTACAGGCGATCGACGCCCCACACCTCGGCGATGCGTTCCTTGAGGTAGGCCGACAGGGTCAGGTCGTAGGTCTCGATCTTCTTGCGCCCGATCTGGTCCCAGACGCCGCAGCTTGAAACCAACGCATGGAACATCGGCGTGTGCAGGCTGCCGCACGAGGTGATCACGGAGCCGATGTCCCAGGTGGCCGTGCCGTTGGTGGTGCGCGGGCGCGGCGTCCAGCTGCTGGTATGGATCGGGTACCAGTTCGGCAGCGGCAGCGGATTCGAGGGGCGGATCTTGTTGCGCACCACCAGGATGCCGGTCGAGCCGGGGCCGCATTGCCACTTGTGCCCGGCGCCGGACATGAAGTCCATGCCGAGATCGGCATAGTTGTAGGCCATCATGCCGGGCAGGTGGGCGCCGTCGACGATGCTGATCAGCTCGTGCCGCTTGGCCACTTCCATCAGTTCAAGAATCGGCAGCATGGTGCCGGTCTTGTAGGTCGGCGCCGAGAACATCATCGCGCGCACCCGGCGGCCTTGCGTCCTCAGCGCGCGGACCTGGTCGTCGAACAGGGCGACATAGGTGGCCGCCGTCTGGTTGTTGCCGACCGGGAGTGCCACGCGCGAGATCTCGATGCCGAAGCGCGCGGCGGCGATCGCCAGCGGCACGTCGCCGCCGGGGTGCTCGTGGTTGGTGGTGACGACGACGTCGCCCGGGTTCCACCCGATGCCGAGGATCGCGTGGCACATGCCCGACGAGGTATTGTAGGAAAAGGCCAGCTCGTCGGGATCGACGCCGAAGCCGGGAGCGATTTGCGTGCGCTCGGCCAGCATGTTCGTATAGCCGCTCAGGCACTCGGCTGCCTTGGCGCGGTTCTCCTGGTCGAACAGGTCGAGCGAGACCTTCGGCATCGAGCCGGCGGTGCCGACGTTCATGAAGCGCTTGGCCGGATTGAGGGGGAACATCGCGTTGACGTCGGCCCAGAAACGCTCGTCGACCAGCAACTGCCGGCGCAGCTCGTCGATCAGGCTGCTGGCATTGCCCTGGCTGCAGCCGGCCAGCGGGCCGAGCGTGGCCGCCAGCGCGCTTGACCCGAGGATGCGCAGGAAGTCGCGCCGGTTGCGGCCCCAGTGTCCAGGGGCCTCGATCGTGCGTGCGGCAGAAGCGCCATCGTCGTGGCGCGCGGTGGAATTGTGCATGGTGTCTCCGGTGGGGCGCTTCAGCGGCGCGCGGCAATCACGGCGATTTCGATCCTGGCGTCGCGCGGCAGGCGTGCCACCTCGAGCGTGGCGCGGGCCGGCGGGTCCTTCCGGAAGTACTGGCCGTAGACGGCGTTCATGGCCGCGAACTCGTTCAGGTCCTTCATGTAGACCGTACTCGTCAGGACGTCCTCGTAACCCAGTCCTTGCGAGCCCAGCTCGGCGCCGATGTAGTCGAGCACCAGCCTGGTCTGCTCTTCGATGGTGGTGCCCTCGATCGCGGTGCCGGCGCGGTTCAGCGCGATGACGCCCGAGAAATAGATCACGTTGCCATGCGCAACCATCTGCGAATAGGGCCCGATCGCCGGATAGATCTTGTCGGTGGACAGCACCACCTTGCCTCCGCCCGGCGTGGCGCAGCCGCTCATCGCAAGCGCGACGGCAGCAACACATGCGGCGGTCATCAGTTTTTGAATGTTCACGCGTTCTTCCTCGTCAAATGGTTCCAGGTTCTGGTTTGTGTCAGGAAATACAGCCGAACCATTTAACGCCTAGTCATGCACCAAAATGGTGCATCGGCATCAATGCTTGCAGTGAATCAACTTCGGCGGCGTGAAAGTGTTGCGCTTATGCACAAGGATGGGATGGCACAAACAAAACGGCCCGCCTGGGGAAGGCGGGCCGCGTGGGAGCAGGAGTCAATCAGCCCCTGGGCAAGGCGGTGCCGGCGAAATGCTGTTCGATCTCTTCCAGCGTCTTGCCTTTGGTTTCGGGCAGCAGGAAGGCGGCGGTCAGGAAATACAGGACCGTACATCCTGCGCCGAAGAAGAACATGGTCGAATAACCGTAGTAGCCGACGGTGGGCAGGAACACCGCGGCGATGACGGTCGACACGAACTGGTTGATCAGGAGCGCGATGCTCATGCCGTTCGAGCGGATCCGGGTCGGCATCAGCTCGGACAGGGCGAGCCAGACGCAGACGCCCGGACCGACCGCGAAGCCGGCCACGAACAGCGAAATGGCCAGCGCCACCTGCCAGCCGTGCGCCTGGGAGGGCACGCTGCTGAGCCAGGCGCGTTCGATGGTCAGCGGCGCGTCGCGCGCGGCCGCCGGGTCGGCAAAGGGATTCAATCCGAGGCGGCGCAGCGTGGCACCGATCACGTTGTCTTCGACCACGGCCTCGTCACGCTGCAATTGCAGCAAGGGCAGGAGCGGATCGTTACTGCGCAGCGATTTGACGTCGGTGAAGGGACCGTAGGCATAGGCCACCGTCAACTGCTGCGGCTGGTCGCCACTGGCGCCCAGCGCGGCGAGCTGGCGCTGGTCCAGGCGCAGCGCCAGCCGGCCGTCCTGCACCTGCGCTTCGATCAGGGTGCGCACGTCGCGCTGCCCGGTTTCGACGCTGCGAAACAGCAGCCCGGCCGCGACCAGGGCAACCACGATGCTGCCGCTGCCGAGCATGAGCAGGAACTTGCGTCCCTTGCGGTCGACCAGGACCACGGCAACGACCGTCATGACGGCGTTCAGGACCTTGAGCACCACGTCCGCCGCGTTGGCGGTCGCGCCCGGCAAACCGGCCTGGTTCAGGATCGTGACCACATAGGCGAGGATCGAATTGATGCCGGTCGCCTGGGTCAGCGCCAGCACCAGGCAGGCCAGCAGGAAGGGCAGGACGTAGCGGCGGCTTGCCAGCGAATCGCGCGCCACGGCCGGAATCGGAAGCTCCTGCGCGGCCGTCTTGCCGTGCGCGCGCAGGGCCAGCCAGCGCGGCGATTCCTTCAGGGCCAGGCTGCCGAGCGTGAACACCAGCCCCGGGGCCAGGCAGATCCAGAAGATGGTGCGCCAGGCGCTGTCCTGCGCCCGGAACACGGCCGCGCTCCTGGCCGACTGCTCCAGGCCGGCGGCGGCCTGGGTGGCCGCATCGACGTTCTGGGCCTGGGTCAGGCCGATGACGGCGGCGCCGACCAGGCCGATCGTCAGCATCAGCTGGAACAGGGCGGCGCCGCGGCCGCGGCGCGCGGCCGGCAGCGACTCGGCCAGGTAGAGCGGCACCACCACCCCGATCAGGCCGCCACTGATGCCTTGCAGCAGGCGCCCCAGCAGCAGCGGGGTATACCCCTCGGCCAGCGCGATCATCGGGATGCTGAGGGTGAACAGGGCGCCGGCCAGCACCATTGCCCAGCGCCGGCCGATGGCGTCGGCCAGGGCGCCGGCGAACAGCGAGGACAGCACCGACCCGAGCAGCACCGCGGCGACGATGTAGGAGAGCTGCTGGGTGCTCAGCTTCCAGGCCAGCGTCGCGGTCGACTCCAGGTAGGGCAGGGCGCCGGCGATGATGCCGACGTCGATCCCGTACAAGAGTCCCCCCATCCCGGCGATGAAGAGCAGGTAGTGCATGGCGCGGTCGGACGCCGCGGAAGCTGCGGTCATGGTGTCTCCAGATGTCTGTCTTGTTCGATGTTGTGTGTGTGGCCAGGCGCTGCGCCCGGCCCGGGCGGCTTGTTTGCGCCTCAGTCCCCGCGTGCGATGCGTTCGCCTTCGACGTAGACGTCGACGACCTGCAGCGCGCTGTCGAGCACGACGATGTCGGCCCAGGCGCCGGGCGCGAGCCGGCCACGTTCGTGCTCGCCCAGGTAGTCGGCCGGATAGGTCGACAGGCGGCGCGAGGCGTCGGCGAGGTCGAGTCCGAGCCCGACGAAGTTGCGCAGCGCCTGGTCCATGGTCAGCACGCTGCCCGCCAGCGAACCGGAGAGCAGGCGCACGCAGCCGCCGCACTTGAAGACGCGCTGGGTGCCGAGCGCGTACTCGCCGTCCGGCATGCCGGTGGCCGAGGTGGCGTCGGTCACGCCGTACAGGCGCGGGATGGCGCGCAGGGCGGCGCGCAGGGCGCCGGGTCCGACGTGTTCGAGGTCGGGAATGATTTCCGCATACTCGGCATGCGCGAGCGCGGCGCCGACCATGCCGGGCGCGCGGTGCGCCAGCGCGCTCATGCCGTTGAACAGGTGGGTAAAACCGGCGGCGCCCGCGCGCAGGGCCGCCACGCCGTCCTCGTAGCTGCCCGCGCTGTGGCCGACCTGGACCCGGATGCCGAGGGCGGCCAGGTGCGGGATCAGCTCGAGGTGGCCCGGCAGTTCCGGCGCCATGGTCAGCACGCGGATCGGCGCGAGCGCGTGCAGGCTGCGCACGAAGTCGAGATTCGCGGGAATCACGTCGGGCGGCTGGGCGCCGAGCCGGCTCGGGTTCAGGAAGGGGCCCTCGAGGTGCACGCCGAGCATGCGCGCGCCGCCTTTGGGGCGCTGCGCGATCACGCCGGCCAGGCCGTGCAGGGCATGGCGGATGTGGTCCTGCCTGGCGGTGAGCGTGGTGCCGAGCAGGGAGGTGGTGCCGTGGCGCGCGTGGGTGCGGGCGACGACGGCGCCGGCCTGGCCGCCTTCCATGATGTCGGTGCCGGCCGCGCCGTGGACGTGGAGGTCGACGAAGCCGGGGAGGATGGTGTGCCTGCTAGCGGCAGGGCCTTCGATGATCCGGTGGACGCGATCGCTGAATTCGATACTGCCTGTGATCCAGCCTTGGGGAGTGAGGATTCTGCCGCTGAGCATTTAGTCCGCTATGAGTAACTCGATGCCCAGCCTTTGCAGCCCTTCGCGGTACTCGGGGCTGATGCTGGCATCGGTGATGATGGTATGGACCCGGTCCAGCTGCACGATGCGGTGCAGGCTGACACGGCCGAATTTCGAGGCGTCGGTGAGCACGATGATCTTCTTCGCGCGCTCGACCATCTTGTGGTTCAGGCTGGCCTCGGCCTCGTGGTGGGTGGTGACCCCGAACTGGAGGTCGCAGCCGTCCACGCCGAGGAACAGCTTGTCGAAGTTGTAGGCCTGCAGGGTCGCCTCGGCCTGGCTGCCCTGGATCGACAGCGACTGCTTGCGCAGCAGGCCGCCGGTCAGGATCAGTTCCACGCCGGGCGCATCGGCCAGTTCCCAGGCGATGTTCAGGCCATTGGTCATCACCGTCACGCCGTTGGCCTCGCGCAGGTGGCGCGCCAGCGAGATGGTGGTCGAGCCCGAGTCGATGATGATGTTGTCGCCTTCTTCCACCAGGGTGGCCGCGAGCGCGCCGATGCGTTCCTTCTGCAGGTGGTTGATCGCGTCCTTCTGGCGGATCGACTGCTCCGGCGGCGGTGTGCGGGTGAGCGTCGCGCCGCCATGGCTGCGCGAGGCCAGTCCCTGCGCCTCGAGCGCGCTCAGGTCGCTGCGGATCGTCACCGCCGACACCTCGAACTCCTGCACCAGGTCGGTGACCTGGACGGAACCCTGGCGGGTCAGCAGTTGCAGGATGGCTTCGCGGCGTTGAGTAGTGTTTCGCATGGTGGCGGCTCGGTGGACAGGGAAAACGCCGAGCTTAACAGATCGATACCGTGCTGTTGAGCTGCAGCGCCGCATTCCGGCTGCAGGCCCGTGCGTACTGCGCCAGCACCCGGCCGATCTTGTGTTCGAGCAGCGCGCGCGCGCCCGTTCCCAGCTGGCCTTGCAGCACCTCCAGGTACTGCTCGTGCAGGTACTGGCTCAGCAGCGGCAGCGGAATCTCGACCGCGTCGATGTTGGCGAACAGCCGTTCGACGGCGGCCGCCACCTCCGGCTCGCCCCAGTAGTAGCGGCAGCGGTCGGACAGGCCGTAGCGGCGCATCAGGCGCTGCTCGTCGCTGTTGCCCGGGTAATGGTTTTGCCAGTGCTGCGGCTTGGCCAGCATCACCTCGTCGAGCACCTGCATCAGGCCCGAGGCGCGCGTGTCCGGCACCAGGTCGTCCTCGATCCGGCACAGGGCCAGCAGGCCCTCGCGCAGGGCAAAGGTTGCGGCCGGGCCGACCTTCAGGATGGCGAAGTGGTCGCGCACCATGTCGTGCAGCGAGGACTCGCGCTGGTAGTCGGTGGAGTGGGCCTCGAACACCAGGCCGGGCTGGCCGGCGACGAATTCGGACAGGCGCGCCGCCGCCTGCGCGTCGTAATGCTGGATATGGCTGTGGTCGAAATCCACGCCCGGCTGCACCACCATCGCGATGACGCGGCGCCAGGCGCCGTGCAGGCCGGCGTCGAGGAAGGCGTGGCAATGCACCTTGAGCGTTTGCGCGGCCGCCTCGGGCGAGGTCGGCGCGCCGGCGTCGGCCAGGGCCGACTCGCCGCCCGGCACCGGCACCTCGGTCCCGATCACGTACACCGGCGGCGGATGGCCGGCCGCCTGCGCGGCCTGCTCGGCCACCGCCGCCAGCCGTGCCGAGCGGGCGGCGACGGTCTCGTCGTCGAGCGTGGCCGGGTCGTCGGCGCAGCGCATGCTGCAATCGAGGTGGATCTTGTGGAAGCCGGCGCCGGCATAGGCCGCGATCAGGATCTCGGCATGCGCCATCGCCTCGGCCGCGGGCAGCTTTTGCCATGCATTCGGGCCGAGGTGGTCGCCGCCCAGCACCAGGCGCTCGACCGGAAAGCCGCGTTCCTGCGCCAGCCCCTCTACGTAATCGCGGAACTGGGCCGGGTTCATGCCGGTGTAGCCGCCGAACTGGTCGACCTGGTTCGAGGTCGCCTCGATCAGCAGCAGCGTGTCGAACTGCTGCGCCACGCGCATGGCGGCCGTGAGCACGACCGGGTGACTGCAGCAGACGCTGTACAGGCCGACGGGTTCGCCGCGCCGGTGCGCCTTGATGACCTGCTGGATGGGGGAGAGGTGTTGGTTCATGTGCTCGCTCGAGTGCTCGGTTGTTGAAGGGCCAGCAGGGCCGCGCCGCGCGCCCCGCCGGCGTCGCCGAAGCGCGGCGGCAGGATCGGCGGCACGCAGGCGCCGCGGAACAGGTGGCGCTTGAGCGCGGCCGGCAGGTCCTGGTAGAGGTGGGGCAGCTGGGACAGGCCGCCGCCAAGGACGATGGCGTGCGGATCGTAGGACAGCACCAGGTTCGACAAGGCGTGCGCCAGCAGCTCCAGGTGGGCGCCCAGGGTCTGGATCGCGATCGCGTCGCCCAGGTTGGCGCGCCCGGCCAGGACCATCGGCTCGGCGCCGTCGCCGCCGAAATGGCGGTGCAGCAGCACCATGCCGGGGCCGGACACGTAGCGCTCCAGGCAACCGCGCCGTCCGCAGGGACAGTCGATCACCGGCAGGCCGTATTGCTGGAGCAGGTGGGCCGGCGCGGGCCAGTGGCCCCATTCGCCGGCGATCCCGTTCAGGCCGCGCAGGAGCTGGCCGCCGGCGCAGAATCCGCCGCCTGCGCCGGTGCCGAGGATGGCGCCGAACATGCTGGCGAAACCCTCGGCCGCGCCGCCCTGCGCTTCCGACAGGGCGAAGCACTGGCAGTCGTTGCCGATGACGGTCTTGCGCCCGAGGGCCTGTTCCAGCGCCGGCGCCACCACGCGCCCGTTCAGGGCCGGCACGTTGGAGCTGAGCTGGCGCCCGCTGTGCGGGTCGGCCAGGCCCGGCAGGCCGATCCCGACCGGCGCGGCCAGGCCGAGCGCGGCGTCGGCCCGCTGCACCAGCGCGGCAATGGAATCGACGAACAGCGCGAAATCCAGCCCCGGCGTGGCGATCCGCTCGCGGTAGGCTTCGCGCAGGGCGCCGCCTTCGAGCGCGAAGGCGACCAGTTCGATCTTGCTGCCGCCGATGTCGATGCCGTGGCAGCCCAGGAGTTCAGTCGTGTTCATAGATGGTGACGCCCTTGACGACGCGGTTGACCACACCGCTGGCAAACGGGTTATCCGGACGCAGCGCCAGCGCGGCCGACAGGTGCAGGGCCAGTTGCTGGGCGACGAGCAGCCACAGCGGCGCCAGCCAGGCATCGGGCCAGTCCGGCACCTGGAGGCCGATGTCGCTCGGGCTGATCTCGCTGCCAGGGCCGACGGTCAGCACGTGGCCGGCGACCACGTCGCGCCGCAGTTCGCCGACCAGGTCGGCTTCGTAGCGCTGCGCCAGCGCCTTGTTGCTGCCGTAGACGATGACCAGCGAACCCGGGTTCAGGAAGGACTTGGGACCGTGGCGAAAGCCCAGCGGGGTATCGGCCATCGAGGCCACGCGCCCTGCCGTCAACTCAAGCAGCTTGAGCGCGCTTTCCTTGGCCAGGCCCTGCAATGGGCCGCTGCCCAGATACACTACGCGCTCCGCGGGCTGCGCGGCCAGCGCCGCGATGCGCGGCGCCCAGTCGGCCAGGGCGCGCTCGGCCAGGTGTGCCAGCTCGACGATGCGCTCGGGACGGTCCATCTTGCCGAGGACGGCCAGCGCGGCCAGCAGCATGCAGGTGAAGCTGCTCGTCATTGCGAAACCGCGGTCGCAGCTGGCCGGCGGCATCAAGAGGGTGAGCGCGAGCGGATCGTCCCGGCTTTCCAGCGCCAGCTTGCCCTCGGCATTGCAGGTGATGTTGAGCAGCAGCGCGCCGGGGACGACGGCGCGCACCAGGCGCAAGGCGGCCAGGCTCTCCGGGCTGTCGCCGCTGCGCGCGAACGACACCAGCAGCAGCGGCGCCGCCCCATCCAGGTACAGCTCGGGATGGGTCAGCAGGGTGGTGGTGGCGAGGGCGCGCACCTGCGCCGGCCAGGCGGCGTTCAGCTCGTCGGCAACGATCTCGCCGGCGAAGGCGGAACTGCCGGCGCCGGTCAGGATGACCTGCTGCGCGGGATTGGCCAGGCAATCGCCGAGGAAGCCCTTGACGCGGCCGCGCTCGGCACACAGGCGGGCGTACAGGTCGCGCCACAAGCCGGGCTGCTGCGCGATTTCCTCGGCCGTATGCAAGCCGCCGATTTCGCTCCAGGCTGTTGGGCTGCGCTGCAGGAGAGTAGTCATCGAAAGAAATGGAAAGAAGTTTTGACGGATTGATCTTAAATAGAAACCAAACGAAAGTCAAACAGAAAAAACGAAAGCGTTCAACACCTTGGAAACGCACTGCGTGCATGGCGAAATGCGCTCCTGCCCGTGTCCAAGGCCCAGTGTAGCCACAAAAACCTCGGGTGGCTCCCCGAAATCGAAAGCAAACTTGTTCAATTGCCGGCTAAACGAAAGATAAAACTGTATTTTTCTGTCTTTTTTTCTCAAATTTACTGTTTTGCACTTTCTTTTTGTTGACGAGCATTGTTTTTGTTCATACATTACATTCCATCAAAACCGCATCCACACAGGTCGATATGTCTTTTCCCACCACCGTTCAACGCTGCCTGGTCCTGTCCTTGATGGCGGCATTCTCCGCCCCGCAGGCGTTTGGCGCACCGCTCGGCAAGCTGCGCAGCGTCAGCGCGGGCCAGGCCGACGGCCCGTCCTGGGATCTGGTGTCCGACTCCGGCGCCCGGGTCCGGGTCAGCCTGCCGCGCGCCGATGTCGTGCGCATCCAGGCCACGCGCAAGGAGTTCACCGGCCCCGGCGACAAGGCCGCGCCGATCGTCGTCGCCAAGCCAGCCGGCACGGTGCAGTATGAATTCAGCGAAGACAAGGGACGCCTGCTGATCGCCACCGATGCGCTCACGCTGCAGGTCGAGCGCAGCCCGCTGCGCTTTACCCTCTACCGCAAGGGCGACAGCGCGCCGCTGTGGCGCGACCTGCAGCCGCTCGACCTCGACGACAAGCGCAGCGTGCAGGTGATCTCGAGCGACAAGGCCGAGCGCTTCTTCGGCGGCGGCCAGCAGAACGGCCGCTACGAATTCAAGGGACGCGAGCTGCAGGTCTCGTACTCGGGCGGCTGGGAAGAGGGCGACCGTCCGAATCCGGCACCCTTCCTGATGAGTTCGCGCGGCTGGGGCATGTTGCGCAACAGCTGGGCCGACGGCAACTACGACCTGCGCGAGCCGGGGCAGGCCACGCTGCAGCACGCGGAAGCGCGCTTCGATGCCTATTATTTCGTCGGCAAGTCCATCCATGACGTGGTGAACCGGTATACCGAGTGGACCGGCCGCGCGCGCCTGTTGCCGCGCTGGGCGCTCGAATACGGCGACGCCGACTGCTACAACGACGGCGACAACGTCAAGAAGCCGGGCACGGTGCCCCCCGGCTGGAGCGACGGCCCGACCGGCAAGACCCCCGACGTGGTCGAGAGCGTCGCCCGCCAATACCGCGAGCACGACATGCCGGGCGGCTGGATCCTGCCGAACGACGGCTATGGCTGCGGCTACACCGGCTTGCCGGAAACCGTGCAGGGCCTGGCCAAGTACGGTTTCCGCACCGGCCTCTGGACCGAGAACGGCGTCGACAAGATCGCCTGGGAAGTCGGCAAGGCCGGCAGCCGCGTGCAAAAACTCGACGTCGCCTGGACCGGGAAGGGCTACCAGTTCTCGCTGGACGCCAACAAGGCGGCCTACGACGGCATCCTGAATAATTCCGACAGCCGCCCCTTCATCTGGACCGTGATGGGCTGGGCCGGCTCCCAGCGCTATGCGGTCGCCTGGACCGGCGACCAGAGCGCGAGCTGGGACTATATCCGCTGGCATGTCCCGACCCTGGTCGGCTCCGGCCTGTCGGGCCAGGCCTATGCCACCGGCGACGTCGACGCCATCTTCGGCGGCAGCCCGGAAACCTTTACCCGCGACCTGCAGTGGAAGAGCTTTACCCCGGTGCTGATGGGGATGTCGGGCTGGTCGGCCAGCGCGCGCAAGCACCCGTGGTGGTTCGACGAGCCTTACCGCAGCATCAACCGGCGCTACCTGAAGCTCAAGATGCGCCTGACGCCCTACATGTACACGCTGGCCCAGGAAGCCGAGCAGACCGGCGCGCCCCTGGTGCGCGGCCTGATGTGGGACCACCCGAACGACCCGCACGCCTACACGGAAGCCTATAAATACCAGTTCCTGCTCGGGCGCGACCTGCTGGTGGCGCCGGTGTACCGCAGCCAGGCCGTCAGCCAGGGCTGGCGCAAGGACATCCACCTGCCCCAGGGACGCTGGATCGAGTACTGGGACGGGCGCCAGGTGACGGCCGGGCCGGAAGGCAAGACGGTCGACCTGCAGGTCACCCTCGACAAGCTGCCGGTGTTCGTGCGCGCCGGGGCGATCATCCCGATGTATCCCGACATGCTGTACGACGGCCACAAGCCGAAGGACAGGCTGACCCTCGACCTGTATCCGCAGGGACAATCGACATACACGCTCTACGAGGACGACGGCAGCACGCGCCGCTACCAGCAAGGCGCGTCCAGCCGCCAGAAGATCGCCATGGTCGAAGCCGCCGGCAAGGTCGAGGTAAGCATCGCCCCGGTCGAAGGCAGCTACGCCGGCCAGGAGCGCGAACGCGGCTACAGCCTGCGCGTCGCCAGCCGCCAGCGCCCGACCCAGGTGCTGCTGGGCGCCGCCGCCTTGCCCGAGGCCGCCAGCCGGGAGGCCTTCGAGCAGGCCGCGCAGGGCTGGTTCTTCGACGCCGCCGACCGCCTCGGCACCGTGCACGTGAAAGCGCCGAAGCAGGACATCCGCCAGCCGCTCGCTTTTGCCCTGCACGGGGTGACGGCGGCCGCGGCCGACGATGCCTTCGCCGCCGCGCCGGTGCCGGGCCGCGCCCTGCCGCCCGATGCGCTGGCGGTGGTGAACCGGCCGGCCGAGGAGCCCGGCCATCCGATCGAGAACGCGTTCGACGGCAATCCGGCCACCTGGTTCCGCACCGTGCGCAGCCGGACGGTCAAGAGCGGCGCCCACGAATGGGTGATCGGGTTTACCGAGCGGCGCCTGGTCGACGGCATCGAGATCGCGCCGCGCACCGACCAGCATTGGAAGAGCGGCCAGGTGCGCGACTACGAGGTCTACCTCGCCGACACCAATGGCGAGTGGGGCGCGCCGGTCAAGCGCGGGCGCCTGGCGCTGTCGAAGGACACGCAGACGATCGCCTTCCCGGCCGCTGCCGGCCGCCTGCTGCGCTTCCGCGTGCTCAGCACCCAGAACCAGGACGGCAGCGGCGCCGCCGGCACCGACCCGATGGTGACCGCGGTGCCGGGCGAGCAGCCGGCGCGCGCCTTCGACGCCGCCGTGCCGGCCGACGTCGCCCCGATCACGCTGTCCGAGTTCCGCGTGCTCGAGCACCTGGTGCCGGAAGGCCAGGAGCAGCGCCGCTACCTGTCCGAGCTGCCGCTGCCGAAGAAGCTCGGGCGCGACAAGCCGGTTGGCAAGGCCGTCGAGATGCGCATGAACGGCCTGCGCTTCAACAAGGGCGTCGGCATGGGGCCCGCGGGACGCCTCGACCTGCGCCTGGACGGCAACTGGAACCTGCTGCGCGCCGACCTCGGCGTCGACGACAGCTGCCGCAGCGCCGGCGGCCTGCGCTTCCAGGTCTGGAACGGCGAGCGCCTGCTGTATGACAGCGGCCTGGTCAAGGCCCCGGCGGTGGTCAAGCCAGAGATCGACGTGCGCGGCATCGACCAGCTCAGCCTGCGCACCGTGGGCGCGGTCGGACCCGAGCCGGCGCGCACCTGCGGCAACTGGGCCAACGCCGTCCTGAGCGGCACCGAAGGCGCGACCGTCAAGCTGCGCTAGCCCTCCTCACTCCATCGCCAGTGCCTGCGCCCCCGTCCACGGACGGGGGAGGGCGCTGCACATCCCTCCATCTTGAAGAAACGGAAAAAATTATGAAGAGACGCAATTTTCTCGGCATGGGTTCGGCGCTGGCCGGCAGTGCCCTGTATGCCGGCGCCCTCGCCGGTGCGAATGCCGCCGGCGGCGCCCGCCGCCAGCCCCTGCGGATCGGCATGATCGGTACCGGCATGCGCGGCCAGGTCTTGCTGCGCGAGCTGGTGAGCCGCGACGACGTCGCGGTGGCCGCCCTGTGCGACATCGAGCCGCTGATGCTGCGCCGCGCCCTCGACATGGTGGCCAAGGCCGGCAAGGGCAAGCCCGCCACCTTCGGCGAGGACGGCGACAGCCAGGCCTGGCGCCGCATGCTCGACAGCGGCAAGCTCGATGGCGTGATCATCGCCACGCCCTGGGAGTGGCATGCGTCGATGGCGATCCATGCGATGCAGGCCAAGGTCGCCGTCGGCTGCGAGGTGGTCGCCGGCGTGACCCTGCAGGACCACTGGGACGTGCTCGACGCCCAGCTCAAGAGCGGCACGCCCTACATGCTGCTCGAGAACGTCTGCTACCGGCGCGACGTGCTGGCCACGCTGCGCATGGTGCGCGCCGGCCTGTTCGGCGAACTGGTGCACCTGCAGGGCGGCTACCAGCACGACCTGCGCGCCGTGAAGTTCAACAGCGGCGACCCCGCCAAGCCCTACGGCGGCGGCGTCGAGTTCGGCGAGAAGGGCTGGTCCGAAGCGCGCTGGCGCACCGAGCACTCGGTGCGCCGCAACGGCGACCTGTACCCGAGCCACGGCATCGGTCCCTGCGCCATGTACACCAACATCAACCGCGGCAACCGCTTCACCCGCATCAACAGCTTCGCCAGCAAGGCCACCGGCCTGCACGACTACGTGGTGAAACAGGGCGGCAAGGACCACCCGAACGCGCGCACGCGCTTCCGACTGGGCGACATCGTGACCACCACGCTCGCCTGCGAGAACGGCGAAACCATCCTGCTGCAGCACGACACCTCGCTGCCGCGCCCGTATTCGATGGGCTTCCGGGTGCAGGGCACGCGCGGCCTGTGGATGGACCTGAACCGCTCGGTCCACGTCGAGGGCGTGAGCAAGCCGCACGAGTGGGACGACGCCAAGGTCTGGCACGACAAGTACGACCACCCGCTGTGGCGCCGCTTCAGCGAGCGCGCGGCCGGGGCCGGCCACGGCGGCATGGACTTCTTCGTGATCAACGCCTTCGTCGAGGCACTCAAGGCGAATGCCCCGATGCCGATCGATATCTACGACGCCATCACCTGGAGCGCGATCACGCCCCTGTCCGAGCAATCGATCGCGCTGGGCTTCCAGACCGTCGACTTCCCCGACTTCACCGACGGCGCCTGGCGCCAGCGCAAGCCGATCTTCGGCTTCGACGACCGCTACTAAGGCGCAGGGCGCCGCGGCGCCATGCTGGTTTTATCAACGCGCGCTCCCGGGACGGGGAGCGCGACAACACATCAACGGAGACCCACTTGAAACTGAAAACAATGATGGCGGCGCTGGCCGCCGCAGGGATGGCGTCCGGCGCGCTGGCGGCCGGGCAGGTCGAGGACAAGGCCGCCAAGGCCGACGAAGCAGGCGGCGCGACGGAAAAGATCGCGCGCGTCGAGGTGACGGGCTCGAGCCTGAAGCGCATCAACGCCGAAACGGCCTCGCCGGTCCAGGTGATCGACGCCAAGCAGATCGAGAACATGGGTGCGCGCACCCTGATGCAGGTGCTCGACAACCTGCCGGCCGCGCGCCCCGCCCAGCAGGACTTCCGCTCGATGTTCACCGGTTCCGACGGCGGCTCGCAGGCCAACCTGCGCGGGCTGGGCGCCCAGGGCACGCTGGTGCTGCTCAACGGCCGCCGCCTCTCCTTCTATGGCGCGCCGGCGGGCTTCCAGACCATGTTCGTCAACATCGACGCAATTCCGGCCGCCGCCATCGAGCGCATGGAAGTGCTGACCGACGGCGCCTCGGCCGTGTACGGCTCGGATGCCGTCGCCGGCGTCATCAACGTGATCACCAAGAAGAACTACCAGGGCCTGGAAGCGCGCGTGAGCGACGATTCCTCGCGCGATGTCGATTCGTACGGCGAGCGCCAGGGCAGCCTCCTGTTCGGCACCGGCGACATGGGCGACGACGGCTTCAACGTGATCGGCTCGCTCAACGTCTACCAGCGCGACCGCATCTCGCTGGCCGACACCTACGACAAGCGCCCGGCGCACTTCTACGTCAACAATCCGAACTTCATCCCCGGTTTCCGCATCGGCACCGGCACCGAGCCGGGCACCCTGAACCCGGGCACCCTGTTCGTCTTCGACCCGGCCCGCAACAACGCCCGTACCCAGCGCGCGGTTCCCGGCTGCACGGCGCAGATCACCGAAGCCGCCGGAACCCGCTGCGTCTGGAACTCGCTGCCGTATCAGCTCGATACCGGCCCGACCTCGGACCGCATGACCGGCTACCTGGCCGGCCGCATGCGCGTCGGCCGCGACATGGAAGCCTTCGCCGAAGGCGCCTACACCCACATCCGCCTGCGCGGCGAGAACGGCCCGCGCACCTTCAACAGCGGCAGCACCAGCAACTGGTTCTCGCGCAACACCGGAACCAGGCTCAATACCTTCACGGTTCCCTACCTGGGCCCGAACAACGTCTACCTGAAGGGCAGGCTCGACCCGGACATGGCGGCCCAGATGGGCGGCGCCGCCGGCCTGAACTACCTGATGCAGGATGCCGTCGGCCATTTCGGCCAGAAGAACACCGACGACAGCTACCGCGCGCTCGCCGGCCTGCGCGGCCCGATCTTCGGCGGCTGGGAATTCGAGACGGCGCTGAGCGTGGCGGGCAGCCATTCGGTGCTGTACCAGACGGTCAACGTCAACACCGCGGGCTTCGCCAAGGCCTTCGGCCCGTTCACCACCGACCCCGTCACCGGCCGCACCTATATCGCCGATAACCCGGCCTATAAATTCGGCGAGATCAGCGAAGCCAATGCGGCGCTGCTGCGCCAGGCCTACCCGACCTTCGACATCCAGTCCTGGACCAAGCTCATTACCTGGGACGCGAAGGTCGAGGGCACCCTGGCCAAGCTGGGCGAGCGCGAAGTGCGCGCCGCCTTCGGCACCAGCCTGATGCGCGAAAGCTTCGAGACCCCGGGCAATGCCGACGCCGCCAACGGCCTGATCACCCAGCAGGGCGGTTCCTGGTTCAACGGCGCCCGCACCATTGCCGCCCTGTTCGGCGAAGTGGTGGTGCCGCTGACCGACACCCTGGAAGTGAACGCCGCCGCGCGCCTCGACAAGTACCCGAACTTCAGCGCCAACCTGGCGCCGAAGCTGGGCGTCGTCTGGCGCGCGCGGCCGGAACTGATGGTGCGCGGCACCTATTCGGAAGGCTTCCGCGCACCGAACCTGGCCGAATCGGGCGAGGGCGGCGTGTTCGCCCAGGTCGGCGGCATCCGCGACACCGTGCGCTGCGACGAAACGAATGCCATCGCGCGCCTGCTGATGAAGTCGGTCGCCAAGCCGGAGGCGGACCTCGGGCGCACCCTGCTCAATTCGAACTGCTCGACGACGGTCGGCGGCCTGACCCCGCCGAACCCCAACCTGCAGCCGGAAAAAGCGAAGATCGCCACCGTCGGCCTGGTCCTGCAGCCGGTCAAGGATGTCAGCGTCTCGCTCGACTACTGGTACGTGAACCGCCGCGACGAGATCGTGCGCCAGGACTTCAACCAGCTGTTCACCCAACTGGTCGAGGAGCACGGCCCGGGCCTGGCCGGCACCAGCCAGGCGATCCGCAACCCGCTGACCGACGCCGACCGCGCCAACATGGCGGCGGCGGCGACCATGTGCGCCAACCCGGCCAATGCCGCGGCCTGCGCCGGGGGCGTGCCGCGCTATTCGGTGGGCGACCTGGGCGGCCTGGTGAACTCCTACCTGAACCGCGGCAGCACGCTGGTCGACGGCTTCGACATCGACGCCCGCACCCGCTTCGGCCTGGGCGACTACGGCAAGATCAACACCGGCGTGGCGCTGACGATCCGCAACCGCGAGACCTACGACTACGAGGACGGCGGCGGGTATTCGGGCAACTACGTCGGCTACTACGACTCGCCACGCCTGCGCGGCACCTTCAATGCCGACTGGGTCTACCGTAACTTCACGACCAGCCTGTTCGTGAACTACACGGGCAAGACCAAATGGGCCTACGGCGACTACGACACCGACAACACGCCGGAAAACTGCACCGCGGCCGGCGTATCGCTGCCGGACGACCTGTGCGGCGGCGCGCCTTCGTACACCACGGTCAACCTCGGCTTCCACTGGAAACCGATCAAGCACCTGGACCTGGGCCTGAACATCAAGAACGTGTTGAACAACAAGCCCTACTACGATCCGAACGGCTGGGAGGGTTATAACCATGCCCAGAACCTGTTCGGCCGCCAGATCGCGCTCTCGGCCAGCTACAAGTTCTGGTAACCCGCGCGCCTGCCTCCTGATGTGAAGGGGCAGGCAGCGTCGCGCAAGCCGGCGTCCCAGCAATGGGCGCCGGCTTTTTTTATGTCTGGCGGGAGAGAGGGCGCCAGAAACGACACAGCCCTCGTAGGGTGGAGTCCTTGTTCAGCACAGGGACATAGGTAACACCTGGCTAGGGACATAGGTAACACATGTGGTTTCATTCTAGCCGG
>NZ_JBHSIB010000016.1:0-15385 GCF_042653325.1 Massilia sp. GCM10023247 | reverse complement strand
GCGGCGCGCGCCGCCGGGGCCGCGCTGCGCGGAGCGGCGGCCAGGCGCGGCGCGGCCACGCGCTCGGCGCCGCCCTGCCCCGGACGGAAGGCAAGCATGCGCAGCAAGGTCATGGTGAAGCCGGCGTACTCGTCCGGCGCGAGGCCGATCTCGTTGCGGCCGTGCACGGCGATCTGGTAATACAGTTGCACTTCCTGCGGGTCGAACAAGCCGGCCAGGCGCAGGATGTCGCTCAGCTCCGGCAAGTCCTGGGGCACCGCCGCCGGCACCGATTGCGCCAGCGCGATCCGGTGCAGCAGCGTGCCGAGGTCTTGCAGGGCGCCGTTGTACGACAGGCTGCGGCTGGCCATCTCGTCCGCCACGGCCAGCAGGTCGGCGCCGTTCTCATTGGCCAGCGCATCGAGCAGGCGCACCAGGTAGGACTGGTCGAGCGCGCCCAGCATGCCCTGCACGGCTTCCAGGGTGACGGCGCCGGCGGCGTAGGCAATCGCCTGGTCGGTCAGCGACAGCGCGTCGCGCATCGAGCCGTGCGCCCCCTGGGCCAGCAGGCGCAGGGCGGGCTGCTCGAAACTCACGTTTTCCTGGCCGAGGATGTTTTCCAGGTGGCCGACAATATGGCCCGGCGGCATCTGCTTGAGGTTGAACTGCAGGCAGCGCGACAGCACCGTGACCGGGATCTTTTGCGGATCGGTGGTGGCGAGGATGAACTTGACGTGCTCGGGCGGTTCCTCGAGCGTTTTGAGCATCGAATTGAACGCGTGGTTGGTCAGCATGTGCACCTCGTCGATCATGTAGACCTTGAAGCGTGCATTGCTGGGCGCGTACACGGCCTGCTCGAGCAGTTGCGCCATCTCGTCGACGCCGCGGTTCGACGCCGCGTCCATCTCTATATAGTCGACGAAGCGGCCGGCGTCGATCGCGCGGCAGGCTTCGCATTGCCCGCAGGGCGTGGCCGTGATCCCGCCCTGCCCGTCCGGGCCGGTGCAGTTGAGCGACTTGGCAAGAATGCGCGACAGCGTGGTCTTGCCGACGCCGCGGGTGCCCGTGAACAGGTAGGCGTGGTGCAGCCGGCCCGTGTTCAGCGCATGCGTGAGCGCGCGCACCACGTGCTCCTGGCCGACCAGCGTTTCGAAGTTCTTGGGACGGTATTTGCGGGCGAGGACTTGATAGGACATACCGGGATTTTACCGCAGTTGGGCGCTTGCGCCCACTTTCCCGGCTGAGGGAGGGCCGGCCGCCCTCAGGCCTGGCGCAGGGCCGGACGGGCGGCGCTGCTGTCGTCAAGATGAAACACTGCAACGACCCGGGCCAGGCGATCCGCTTCCTGCTTGAGTGCGCCCGCGGCCTCGGCCGCCTCATGCACCATCGCCGCGCTTTCCCGGGTGTCGCCATCCATCGCCGCGACCGCCTCGCCGATGGCGGCGATGCCCTGGGCCTGGGCGTGGCTGGCGCTGCTGATCTGGCCGATGATGTCCGACACCCGGTGCACGCTCTCGACCACCTCGTCCATCGTCCGCCCGGCCTGCTGCGCCAGCGTGCTGCCTGCGCTGACCTGGGCCACCGACTCCTCGATCAGGGCCTTGATCTCGCGCGCGGCGCCGGCCGAGCGCTGCGCCAGGTTGCGCACCTCGCCGGCAACCACCGCAAAGCCCCTGCCCTGCTCGCCTGCCCGCGCCGCTTCGACCGCCGCGTTGAGGGCCAGGATATTGGTCTGGAAGGCAATCCCGTCGATCACCGCGATGATGTCGGCAATCCGCCGCGACGAAGCGTCGATCGACGCCATGCGCTCGGCCACCTGGGCCACGACCTGGCCGCCGCGCGCGGCCACGCCGGACGCCGAACCGGCAAGCGCATCCGCCTGGCGGGCATGCTCGGCGTTGTCGCGCACGGTGGCGGTCAGTTCGGCCATCGAGTCGACGGTGGCGCGGATGGCGCCGGCCTGGCGCGCGCTGCGCAGCGACAGTTCGGCATTGCCTTGCGCGATCTGGTCGGAAGCGGCGCGGGTCGAGCCCACGCTGGCCTGGACACTCGCAAGCGAGCGCTGCAGCAGGCGTACGACGTCCTGCAAGGCGCGACCGCTATCGCTCATGACAGGCAATTGCGCGCGCAGGTCGATCGCGCCGTTGCCGGCCTGGAGCGCCGTCACGCTGGCGCGCAGCTCGGCCGAGCGCAGCGCCTCGCGCCGCAACTGCACGGCCAGGAAACACAGCACTGCCGTTTCGGCGACCACATAGGCCGCATGCACCAGCACGGTCCCGAACCCGGGCTCGGCCAGGCAACGCACGCCATAGCCCAGCTCCTGCAGGTAATTAAAGGACACATGGTGCACGGCCGTGAGGGCGGCCGCCGCCACGATGACGCTCCAGTCGCGATAGCACAACAGGAAAGCGAGCAGCACGAACAGTCCGAAATGCAGTTCGTCGCGCCCGCCGCCCTGGTGGATGTGGAGGGCGCACATGACGATCAGGGCCAGCGCCATCGCCATGCGCGTCAGGCGGCTGCCTCCCGCCACGAACATGAGCGCGGTCGGCACCAGGGCGGCCGGCAAACCGATGCCGAGCGCCCAGCCCAGAGTGTCGTGCAGGCCGGACAGGGCCAGGGCCATGCCGAACATCGCCCACAGGATCGCGGCCATCAGGCGGTCGGCCTGGAGCGAGGCGCTGCGCAGTGCTGCCTCGACGTGCGGATTCATCATGCGTTTCCCAATTTATCGAATTTATTGATCAAGGGAAACATTACAGCAGAGAATGGCAGCGCGCGATAGCTTGGGACCAGGATTTGGGACGATCAGCAAGCTTAAGTGAGCAATTTGACGAAATAAACAACTGTTTATAACAACAAACAATTGTCGGAAGAACAAGGAGGCACGACGCAGCAAGGGCGCACAGACTGGCGCGGTGATACAGGGGGGGAAGATGAACGGCGTAAATCGGGAGGAAAGCGAAGGAGGCGAGCCTGATCTGCGGCACTTGCGGTGAACGGCTTTGGCTGCTTCGTTCCCGACCTGACCAGGTAAACCATGCCACAATGCGCAGGGGCCCGCCAGCGGTCATTATACCCGACCCCGCCGTTTTTGGGGCCGAACTTCGGCCCTTATTGCAATGGGGCTATGCGTGCTGTTTCAGCAGCGCGAGCAAGGCATGCGCGCCCGGCTCCGAGGAGGCTGGATTCTGTCCAGTAACGAGCAAGCCGTCGGTGAGGACATACGGCTCCCAGTCCCCTCCCTTGCTGTACTGCCCGCCATTTTTCACCAGCATGTCCTCGACCAGGAAAGGCACTACCTTGGTCAGGCCGACCGCCTCTTCCTCGGTATTCGTAAAGCCCGTGACGCGCTTGCCTTTGACCAGGGGCGCACCGTCCGGCCCCTTGACCCGTCCCAGCACGCCCGGCGCGTGGCACACGGCCGCAACCGGCTTGCCGCTCGCCGCCATCGCTTCGATCAGGCGGATCGAGTCCCGGTCTTCGGCCAGGTCCCACAGCGGGCCGTGGCCGCCGGGATAGAACACGGCGTCGAACTGCTCGGCGGACACGCTGGAGAGCTTGACGGTATTCGCCAGCGCCTGCTGCGCCGCCGGATCCTTGCGAAAGCGCCGGGTGGCCTCGGTCTGCGCATCGGGTTCGTCGCTCTTCGGGTCGAGCGGCGGCTGGCCGCCCTGGGGCGAGGCCAGCGTGATGGTCGCCCCGGCATCCTTGAACACATAATAAGGAGCGGCGAACTCTTCCAGCCAGAAGCCGGTTTTCTTGCCGGTGTCGCCGAGGCGGTCGTGCGAGGTCAATACCATCAGGATATTCATCGGGACTCCCTGTCAACGTGATCGGAGTCCGAGTCTACCCGCGCCGCGCCGGGCGCGACGCACGCGACCTTGCTATAGCCTCAGTTGCTGCCAGATGGCATCGACCCGGGTCTTCACCTCGGGCGTCATCGCAATCGGCGTGCCCCACTCGCGGTTGGTTTCGCCCGGCCATTTGTTGGTGGCATCGATCCCCATCTTGCTGCCGAGTCCACTAATAGGCGAGGCAAAGTCGAGGTAGTCGATCGGCGTGTTATCGACCAGTACCGTATCGCGCGTCGGGTCGACCCGGGTCGTGATGGCCCAGATCACTTCCTTCCAGTCGCGCACGTCCACATCCTCGTCGACCACGACGATGAACTTCGTATACATGAACTGGCGCAGGAAACTCCAGACCCCGAACATCACGCGCTTGGCGTGGCCCGCGTACTGCTTCTTCATCTGCACCACCGCCATGCGGTAGCTGCAGCCCTCCGGCGGCAGGTAGAAATCGGTGATCTCGCTGAACTGTTTTTGCAGCAGCGGGATGAACACCTCGTTCAGCGCCACCCCCAGCACGGCCGGCTCGTCCGGCGGTTTGCCGGTATAGGTCGAGTGGTAGATCGGGTCGCGCCGCATCGTGATGCGGTCGATCGTGAACACCGGGAAGCTGTCCTGCTCATTGTAGTAACCGGTGTGGTCGCCGTACGGCCCTTCCATGGCGTGCTCGAAACCCGATGGATGGTTCGCATCCGGGTAGATATGACCTTCGAGCACGATCTCGCTTGACGCCGGCACTCGCAATTCGCTGCCGATGGCCTTGGTCAATACCGTGCGCTGGCCGCGCAGCAGTCCGGCGAACTGGTATTCCGACAGGCTGTCGGGCACCGGCGTCACCGCGCCCAGGATGGTGGCCGGGTCGGCGCCCAGAGCGACCGCCACCGGATAGGGCTGGCCGGGGTTGGCGATCGCATGCTCACGGAAGTCGAGCGCGCCGCCGCGGTGCGCCAGCCAGCGCATGATGACCTTGTTCGGCCCCAATACCTGCTGGCGGTAGATGCCCAGGTTCTGGCGCTTCTTGTTCGGCCCCTTGGTAATCACCAGGCCCCAGGTGATCAGGGGGGCGACGTCGCCCGGCCAGCAGTGCTGGATCGGCAGCCGGCCCAGGTCCACGTCCTGCCCTTCCCAGACGATTTCCTGGCAGGGCGCGCCCTTCACTTCTTTCGGCGCCATGTCCCAGACCGCCTTCACCAGCGAACCGAGGCCCATGATGTCCTTGAAGCCGCGCGGCGGCTCGGGCTCCTTCAGGCGCGCCAGCACGTGTCCGATACGGCGCAGCTCGCCGACGCTGTCGGCGCCCATGCCCAGCGCGACGCGCTGCGGGGTGCCGAACAGGTTGCCGAGCACCGGCATGGTGTGACCCGTGGGGTGCTCGAACAGCAGCGCCGGGCCGCCGGCACGCAGGGTGCGGTCGCACACTTCGGTCATTTCGAGATGCGGCGATACCGGAACAGTTACGCGCTTTAGCTCACCATTTAGTTGCAGTTGGGACATAAAATCCCGAAGATCTGAATATTTCATCAAGTTTTGCGTGTTTTTCGATTGCTTGCGGTTAATCAAGTAGCGCGGCCAAGTATTTGATTTGGCAAGATATTGCTGAGCTCACTCGGGAAAAGTCAGATCTAAAAGTAATAACGCGCAGTCGTGCTAGGGTTGACTTGGTATAAACGGCCCCCTACAATCTGCCCTACTTGATGAGACGGCCGTATTTTTGACCAGATTGTAGCCGTTCTCATAACTTCACGGGGTCGGGGCCCCAAATGACATTTTAAGGAGTGTTTTCACTAGGCGTCTGCCTAAAGAGCGGCTAACAGAATGTTCGGGCAAGGCGCGGCGTCGAGAGAGTACGCCGGTACGGCGAAACGCCACAACGCAGCTACCGAAGTTCTGTCAGGCGGTCTACTCCCCCGAGACAGTTGTCGAGCTACTGGACCCTCCCCACTGGGACCCGCGTCCAGCTGAAGCAAAGCAATGACGGCGTTTTGGTCTTCCGCACTGGAAGCCCTGACGATTTTTCTGATGCACGGCATTGGTACTGCGCAGCGCCTGGAGCGCCGCGACGGGATCCTTTTCGCCGCGACAAAGGGGACTTCGATGATCAATCGTTTGTTCGGCACGAGCGCAAGGCTCGTCCAACTCAAGGCCAGCCAGCCTCTCACGTTTTCACAAGTGAGTAAAACGGCGCGTGGTCTGTTGACCACCATGCAGCACACCCTGACCGTTTTCGGTCTCTCCGCAGTGGCAGTACTGGCCCTGCTCTACACCAACCCGGATGCCGCCAAGAAGGTATCCGAACTGATCTATCCGGAATCCGCCGCTCCCGCAGCAGCCGCCACCGTCATCGCAGCGGCACCAGTGCAGGCCGAGCCTGTCGCGGTCGAAACGGCGCCAAGCCCGAGCGAGTCCAAGGCGAGCGCCAGCAGCAAGCAGCAGCAGAACGTGACCTCCTGGCTGGCCAAGCGTTACCGCGTGGCCGGCGATGCGGCCAACATGCTGGTCTCGACGGCCTACACGACGGCGCACGAGATGAAACTCGACCCGCTCCTGATCCTGGCGGTCATGGCGATCGAATCGGGCCTGAACCCGTTCGCGGAAAGCCCGATGGGCGCCAAGGGCCTGATGCAGGTCATGGCCAAGGTGCACCACGACAAGTTCGAGAAACACGGCGGCGCCGAGGCCGCATTGAACCCGGTCGCGAACATCCGCGTCGGCGCCCAGATCCTGAAAGACTACGTCAAGCGCACCGGTTCCGTCGAAGGCGGCCTGAAAACCTATGTCGGCGCCGCCGACATGGAGAGCGACCAGGGCTATGGTGCCAAGGTCATCGCCGAATACCGCCGCCTCAAGCAGGTCGCCAGCGGCAAGAACGTTCCTACGCGCACCCCGCCGGCCGTCCCTGCGCCGGCGCAGATGGTCGTCAAGAAGGCCGAGCCCACAACGCCGGCCCCGGCTGCACCGAAGGTCGAGGCGCCCAGCATGCACACGGAAACGCTGGCCGCCAACCTGTAAGCGCCAACGGCTGCTCACTCCTCTGCCACCCTCTCGCGGTGGCTTTTTTTCGCCGGTACTCGCCCCTGCCTCCAACAAAAAAGCCACCGTGCCGGAGGCAACGGTGGCTTCGTGTCGAACACACACTATATATATAGATCAGCGGCGCGCGTCGGCTCCCACTTCTTCCGGACGCAGCTGCGAGGCCAGCTTGTCGAGCACGCCGTTGACGTACTTGTGGCCGTCGATGCCGCCGAAGGACTTGGTCAGCTCGACCGCCTCGTTGATGACGACGCGATACGGGATTTCCGGGTGATTCTTGAGCTCATAGGCGCCCAGCAGCAGCACGCCGTGCTCGATCGGCGACAGGTCGGCGATGCTGCGGTCGATCAGCGGGGAGATCGCTTCGCGCAGCTCGACCGAGGTCGTGATCGTGCCGTTCAGCAGCGACGAAAAGTATTCGCCGTCGGCCTTGTCGAAGCCATGGGCGCTGCGGATGTTGTTGGCCACCTGGCTCGATGGCTCGTTGTTCAGCAGCCATTGGTACAGGCCCTGCAGCGCGAACTCGCGCGCGCGGTGGCGCGGGGTGCGGTTCTTGCTCGGGTTGGCGTGGGTGGTCTTGTCGGTCATATCGGTCTTTCTTCTTACTCGTCTTCTTCCGGGTGCAGCTCTTCGAGCGCCAGCAGCAGGTTGGCCATCTCGACCGCGACACGGGCGGCGTCGGCGCCCTTCTCGGCCATGCGCACTTCGGCCTGCTCGTCGGTCTCGGTGGTGAGGATCGCGTTGGCGATCGGGATACCGTAGTCCAGGCCGATGCGGGTGATGCCCGCGCCCGACTCGTTCGAGACCAGCTCGAAATGGTAGGTTTCGCCGCGGATCACCGCGCCGAGCGCGATCAGCGCGTCGAACTGCTGGGTCTCGGCCATCTTTTGCAGGGCCAGCGGCACTTCCAGCGCGCCCGGCACGGTCACGTGCAGGATGTCCTCGTCGGCCACGCCCAGGTGCTTCAGCTCGGCCAGGCAGGACGACAGCAGGCCATGCCCGACGTCGGCGTTGAAGCGCGCCTGCACGATCCCGATGCGCAGGTCTTCACCTGTCATGTTGCTCTCATAAGTTCCTACGGTCATGGCTGGCCTCTTTTTCTGTATGTATGAATATATATATGGATGGTACCGCGTCAGGCGGCTGGATTCGCGATATAACCCGTCACCTCGAGGTCAAAACCCGTCATCGACGGCATCTTGCGCGGGTTGGCCAGCAGTTTCATCTTGCCGACCCCGAGTTCCTTCAGGATCTGGGCGCCGATGCCGTAGGTGCGCAGGTCCATCGTGGCGGCGCGTCCGCTCGGGCGCGCGCCCGGCGCATCGATCGACGCGAACTGCGCGAACAGCTGCTCGGCGCTCTCGCCGCAGTTGAGCAGCACTAGCACGCCGGAGTCGGCCGCCTTGATCGCCGCCATCGCCGAGGCCATCGTCCACGAGTGGGTGGTGGCCTTGTGTTCCAGCACGTCGAGGATCGAGACCGGCTGGTGCACACGCACCAGGGTTTCCTGGTCGCGCTGCACGTTTCCGTGCACCATCGCCAGGTGGGCGCAGCCGCTCGGCTTGTCGCGGTAGGCGATCAGCTGGAAGTCGCCGTGCGCGGTCGACAGCGTGCGCTCGGCAACGCGCTCGACCAGGCTCTCGTTCTGGCTGCGGTAGTGGATCAGGTCGGCAATGGTGCCGATCTTGAGCTTGTGTTCTTTCGCGAATTCGATCAGGTCGGGCAGGCGCGCCATCGTGCCGTCTTCGTTGATGATCTCGCAGATCACCGAAGCCGGGGTCAGGCCGCCCATCTCGGTCAGGTCGCAACCGGCTTCGGTATGGCCGGCGCGCATCAACACGCCGCCCTTGACTGCACGCAGCGGGAAGATGTGGCCAGGCTGCACCAGGTCGTCGGGGCGCGCGCCCTTGTTCACGGCCACCTGGATGGTGCGCGCGCGGTCGGCGGCGGAGATGCCGGTGGTGACGCCCTCGGCCGCTTCGATCGAGACCGTGAAATTGGTGCCGAAGGAGGTGCCGTTGCGGCTCGTCATCATCGGCAGCGCCAGGCGGTCGCAAATCTCTTCGGTGAGCGTCAGGCAGACCAGGCCGCGCGCATGGCGGATCATGAAATTGATGGCTTCGGGCGTGACGAAATCGGCCGCCAGCACCAGGTCGCCCTCGTTCTCGCGGTCTTCTTCGTCGACCAAAATGACCATGCGCCCGGCGCGTAATTCGGCAACGATTTCCTGGGTGCTGGAGATAGACATGCGGATTTCCTCGAAACGGTGACGCATCGTGCGTAATCCGCTATTTTAAAGGATTTGTCGATATTTAACTGCCCCAGGGGGCGAACTCGGCAGTAACTTTATTCGCCGGCTGCCGGGGCTGCGCAAGCCACTGTTGCCGCACAGCAACTAAGTGACATTTGATGAGAATTATTTGTTAATTTATGTGTTTAACTGTGCAATCTTGTGGTTTTTGTGACATTCGGCCGAATCGTGGTTAGCGCATTCGGCCCGCATTCCGGTGTGCTGCCGCCGGAATCTTTTTGGAGTAGTCATGCTGGTACCGATATGTAGAACGTCTAACAAAACCCCAGCGCAAGGCGCGGCGTCGAAGGCAGTACGCTTGTACGGCAAGACGCTGCACCGCGGCCATGGGGTTGTGCCAGGCGTTCGTGGCCGCCAGTGCCCCGCTGCAGCCCGGGGAAAGCACTGATGGCCACCATCCTCATCGTCGACGACCGGCCGAGCAACCGGGCATACCTGCTGGCCCTGCTCGGTTTTACCGAACACCGCCTGCTGGAAGCCGAAGACGGCGCCGCCGCCCTCACGCTGGTGCGCAGCGAGCGCCCGGACCTGATCATCACCGACATCCTGATGCCGACCATGGACGGCTACGAGTTCGTGCAGCGCCTGCGCGCCGAGCGGGCCCTGGCCGCCACCCGCGTCATCTTCTACTCCGCCGTGTATGCCGAACGCGAGACGATCGCGATGGCGCGCAGCTGCGGCGTGCAGACCGTGCTCGGCAAGCCGTCGGACCCGGAAGACATCATGAAGGCGGTCAACGCCGAACTGGGCCTGGCGGAAGGCGGCGCCGCGCCGCCGGCAGCAGCGGCAGGCGCCCCGCACATGCCCGCCGCCGGCGCTTTCCCGGCCGCGCCGCAGCCCGGCACGCCGGAACCGGACGCGCGCCCGGCCATGCTGCGCGACATGTCGCTGCAGCTGGCGGGCGAACGCAAGGTCGAGGGCCTGGCCGACGCCTTCCTGCGCGCCGCCGCCCGCATCCTGGGGGCCGACCGGATGGCGCTCTGCCTGCTCGACAGCGACGAGCGCAGCGTGCGCCACCTGGGCGCCAGCGGCTGCGAGGTTGCGGACCTGCTGCCGCAGGCGGTCCACACCCGCCTGACCGGCGCCCTGCCCGGCGCCCTGCTCGACGCGCGCCAGCCCTTGCTGCTGCCCGAGGGCGCGTCCCTGCTGGCCAGGCTGCCGGCGGCGCTGGCGCAGGCCGGCTCCTTCCTCGGCCTGGCGGTGCGCGACCAGCACCACCTGCACGGCTGGGCCGTCTTCGCGCGGGCGCCGGGCGCGCCGGCCTTCGGCGCCGACGACGCGCAGTGGGCCGCGGCGCTGGCAGCCCAGCTTGCCGTGGCCTACGAAAACCTGAACCTGTACGGCGTGGTCCAGCGCCATGCCGCCCAGCTCCAGCTGGAAGCGACGGCGCGCGCCCAGGCCGACGCCGCCCTGCGCGAGAGCGAGCACCGGCTCGAGCTGGCGCGCCAGGTGTTCGACAGCACGCAGGAAAGCATCATGATGACCGACGCCGACGCCAACATCGTGGCGGTCAATCCGGCCTTCGAGCAGAACACCGGCTTTCGCGAATGGGAAGTCATCGGCCAGACGCCGCGCATGCTGTCCTCGGGGCGCCACGACGCCGCGTTCTACCGCTGCATGTGGACCAGCCTGGAGCAGCACGGCCAGTGGCGCGGCGAGATCTGGAACCGGCGCAAGAACGGCGAGGTCTACCCGGAACGGATGAGCATCAGCGCCGTCCATGACGAAGCCGGCAAGCTGACCGCCTATGTCTCGGTCTCGACCGACCTGTCGGCGCTCAAGGCCGCCCACAACCAGCTCGACTTCCTGTCGAACCACGACGCCCTCACCCTGCTGCCGAACCGTTCGCTGTTCCACGACCGCCTGCAGCAGTCGATCGCCGCCGCGCGCCGCGACGGCACCCAGCTGGCGCTGCTGCTGGTGAACGTCGACCGCCTCTCGCGCATCAACGACAGCCTCGGCCACGCCGCCGGCGACGCCCTGCTGCGCGAGATCGCGCGCCGGGCCGGCGAGGTGGCCGGCGCGGCCGACACCGTAGCGCGCCTGTCGGGCGACGAATTCGTGCTGCTCACCGAGTGCGAAGACACCGAAGCCATCATCCTCGCCGCGCGCAGCCTGATCGACGCCATCGCCCAGCCGCATTGCGTGGACGGGCACGACGTGGTCGTCACCGGCAGCATCGGCATCAGTATCTTCCCGCGCGACGGCGACGCGCCCAGCGACCTGCTGAAGGCGGCCGACGCCGCGCTGGCGCGCCAGAAGGACGCCGGCCGCAACGGCTTCCGTTTCTTCAAGGGCGAGATGAACGACCAGGCGCTGCGCTGGCTGGCGCTGGAAACGCGCCTGCGGCGTGCCATCGGCCAGGCCGAGCTGGCGCTGCACTTCCAGCCGCAGGTCGCGCGCGCCGACGGCCGCGTGCTCGGCGTCGAGGCGCTGCTGCGCTGGCACAGCCCGGAACTGGGCCGGATCTCGCCGGCCGACTTCATCCCGCTGGCCGAGGACACAGGCCTGATCCTGCCGATCGGCGACTGGGTGATTCGCCAGGCCTGCATCCAGAACAAGGCCTGGCAGGACGCAGGCCTGGCGCGCGTCCCGGTGGCGGTCAACGTGTCCGCGCACCAGTTCAAGGCCGGCAACGTCCCGGCCGTGGTGCGCGCCGCCTTGCGGGAATCCGGGCTGGAGGCGCGCTACCTCGAGGTCGAGCTGACCGAGAGCGTGATGCTGGGCGATACCACCGCCGCCGAGGTCCAGCTGGCCGAGCTGCGCGCGATGGGCGTCTCGCTCTCGCTGGACGACTTCGGCACCGGCTACTCCTCGCTCGGCTACCTGTCGCGTTTCTCGCTCGACAAGCTCAAGATCGACCAGGCCTTCGTGCGCAACATCACGACCGAGCCGCGCAGCGCGGCGATCGCCCAGGCCACGATCGCGCTGGCCGCCGGCCTCTCGCTGAAGGTCGTGGCCGAAGGCGTCGAGACCCTGGCGCAGCGCGACTTCCTCGGGCGCATCGGTTGCGACGTGTTGCAGGGCTACCTGTACAGCCGGCCGCTGCCGGCGTCCGAAGTAGAAGCCCTGCTGCGGGCGGGGCGGGTGGCGGTGTGACTTATTGAGTGCCAGCTGAAATTCCAGGATACGCCGGGGAGCGGCGGCCTTTACAATGGCCGCTCAACGGAAGTTCAACGCCAACCACCGGATGCCCGATGCTTTCCCCGAATTCCAGCCGCCTTGTCCGCCACGCCCTGCTTGCCCTCCTCTTCCTGCTCCTGGTCCAACCCTTCGTCGCCGGCGCCGCGCTCACGCTGGACGCGCCGATTCCGGTCGGTCCCCAGGTCAAGGTCGGCAAGCTGCCCAACGGCCTGACCTACTACATCCAGAAGAACGCCCGTCCCGAGCGCCGGCTCGAGCTGCGCCTGGTGGTCAAGGCCGGCTCGATCCAGGAAGACGATGACCAGCAGGGCCTGGCGCATTTCGTCGAGCACATGGCCTTCAATGGCTCCGCCCGTTTCAAGAAACACGAGCTGGTGGACTACCTGCAGTCGATCGGCGTCAAGTTCGGCGCCGACCTGAACGCCTATACCTCGTTCGACGAAACGGTCTACATCCTGCCGATCCCGCTCGACAAGCGCGAACACCTCGACAAGGCCTTCGAGGTGCTCGAGGACTGGGCGCACGGCATCACCTTCGACGAGGAGACGGTCGAGAAGGAGCGCGGCATCGTGCTCGAGGAGCTACGGCTGGGCAAGGGCGCGTCCGACCGCATCGGCAAGCAGCTCTATCCGAAAATCTACAACGGCTCGCGCTATGCCGAGCGCCTGCCGATCGGCAAGGAAGAGGTGCTGCGCAGCTTCCGCCCGGAAGCGCTGCGCCGCTTCTACCGCGACTGGTACCGGCCCGACCTGATGGCGGTGGTGGCGGTCGGCGACGCCGACCCGGTCCTGCTCGAAAAGCTGATCCGCTCGCACTTCGGCAAGCTGAAGAACCCGGTGCCCGCGCGCGCGCGCGTGTATGCGGAAATTCCGCAGCGCGAGACGACCGAGGCCGTGGTCGTGACGGACCGCGAGGCCGGCGGCAACGGCGTGCTGATCCGCTATCCGGTGCAGAAGGTCGCGGAGCCGGATACCGTGCGCGGTTACCGCGAGCAGCTGGTCGAGGGCCTGTTCGGCGACATGCTGGGCGACCGCCTGCGCGCGCTGTCGCAGCTGGCGGCGCCGCCCTTCCTGCGCGGCAATAGCGGCCTCAGCAAGCTGACGCCCTTCTACAAGTCGTTCACCTCGGCGGCCGCGGTCGGCCCGGGCGGCGCGCCGGCCGCGATCGAGGCGCTGGTGCGCGAAAACGAACGGGCGCGCCGCCACGGCTTCACGGCGCAGGAGCTCGAGCGCGCAAAAAAGGACATGCTGCGCAACTTCGAGCGCACCTACAACGAGCGCGACAAGACCAATTCCGCCGTCTACGTGGCCGAGTACATGCGCAATTTCCTGCAGCAGGAGCCGCTCCCGGGCATCGCCGCCGAATACCGCTACGTCCAGGAGATGCTGCCCGGGATCACGCTCGAGGAGATGAACGCCTACGCGCGCCGCACGATTCCGGCCAATTCGGGCAAGCTGGTGGTCTACACGGGCGTCGAGCGCAAGGACATGGCGCCGCCCCAGGGCGAGGCCCTGCTGGCGGCGCTGGCCAGGGCCGAGCAGGCGGAGGTCGCGCCCTACGAGGAAAAGACGCTGGGCGCGCAGCTGATGGCAGCGCCCCCGGAACCGGGCAGCATCGTCGAGGAGAGCGAAGACAAGGCGCTCGGCCTGACCCACCTGACGCTGTCGAACGGCGTCAAGGTGATCCTCAAGCCCACCGACTTCCGCAACGACCAGGTCATGATGAGCGCCGCGCGCTACGGTGGCCAGAGCCTGTACGGCGACGCCGACATCCTCAACGCGCGCTACGCCAACGGCATCGTCGCCAGCATGGGCCTGAAGGACTATTCGCCGCTCGACCTGTCGAAGGTCCTGGCCGGCAAGGCGGCCGCGGTGACGATGGGGATGGCCGGCTACAGCGACATCGTCGGCGCTTCCTCGGGCGCGACCGATATCGAAACCATGCTGCAGCTGCTCTGGCTGCGCTTCGATTCCGTGCGCCGCGACGAAGACCTGTTCAAGTCCTTCATCGGCAAGCAGGTGGAAGCCGCGCGCAGCCGCCTGGGGCAGCCGGGCGCGCGCTTCGGCGACACCGTGACCGCGACGCTGTACAACAATCACCCGCGCGCGCCGCGCCCGCTGCGCCCCGAGGAATTCGCACAGATCGACCTCGACCGCAGCCTGGCGATCTACCGCGAGCGCTTTTCCAGCGCCAAGGGCCTCACCTTCGTCATGGTCGGCAGTTTCGACCCGGCCAGGGTCAAGCCCCTGCTGGCGACCTACCTCGGCAGCCTGCCGACGCCCGACCTCCCGATCGGCTGGCGCGACGTCGGGCTGCGCCCGGTGCAGGGGGTGGTCAAGCGCGCCGTGTACAGCGGCAGCGAGCCGAAGAGCACGATCTCGCTGACCTTCACCGGCAAGGCCGAGTTCTCGCAGCTGGAACAGATGCGCATGCAGGCGCTGGTCGAGGTGCTCAATTTGCGCATCATCGAGGTGCTGCGCGAAAAGCTCTCGCTGATCTACGGCGGCAGCGCCGGCGGTTCGGTCGGCCACATCCCCTACGGCCACTACTCGCTCTCGCTGACCCTGCCGACCGGGCCGGAAAGCGTCGACAAGGTGCTCGCCGCCACCTTCGACGAATTCGAACGCCTCAAGCGCGAAGGCCCGCAGCCGGCCGACCTGGCCAAGGTAAAGCAGAACTGGGTCCAGAACTACCGCAAGGCGCTGCGCGAGAACGGCTACTGGCTGGGGCGGATCCAGTCCTCGCTGATGGACGGCACCGACCCGCGCTCGATCCTGACCCACGAGGCGCGCATCTACGCCCTGAGCGCGGCCGAGGTGCAGGAAGCGGCGCGGCGCTACCTGGACAACCGCAATTATGTGCAGGTGGTGCTGTATCCGCAGAAGGCGGCGCAGCCGGCGAATTGACGTAGGGTGGGCGGCTTCGCCGCTCACGCGTTCAACCGGCGCGAGATCGGCCGGACCGGATTTTCATACGTGATTTGAACGCGTGGACGGCGGAGCCTGTTTGGCCGGGGGACATAGGTAACACTTGTCGGGAGACATGGGTAACACTTCTTTTATGATCATTG
>NZ_JBHSIB010000015.1:0-6182 GCF_042653325.1 Massilia sp. GCM10023247 | reverse complement strand
AGCGGCCGCCGCATTCGGCGCGGGAGGCGCGGCCGGCGTTGCGGCCGGTGCGCCGGCCACCGAGCCCGGCCCGGTGCCGGGCTGGGCCGGCGCGCCCTGGGCCGGCAGCGGCGAAGGCGGCAGCGGAGGCTGGGGCACCGGCTCCATCTTCGGCAGGTTGCGGCGCGAGGCGTGCTTGGCGGGCGCAGGCACCGCGGCCGGCCGCGGCGCCTTGGCCACGCCCGACTTGACGATCAGGAGCTGGCGGTGGCGGTCGACGCCGCCGAGCGGCTGGCATACCACGCGTCCGAAGGCGCCGGCCGCGACCTTCTCGACCTGCACCACCTTGGCCACCGCCAGCCCGGCCGGATACATCCCGTCCAGGCCCGAGGTGACGATCACGTCGCCCACCTGGATGTCGGCGTCGGGCGCGACGAAGCGCAGGTCGAGCAGGTCCGAGCGTCCGCGGCCGTAGGCGATGCTGCGCAGGCCCGAGCGCAGCACCTGCACCGGAATGGCCTGGTCACGGTCGGTCAGCAAGGTGACTTCGGACGTAAAGGGGAACACGCGCGTGACCTGGCCGATCACGCCGGCGTTGTCGATCACCGGCAGGCCGGGCTCGACGCCATTGCGCGAGCCGCGGTCGAGGACGATGCGGCGCGTCGACGGGTCGCGCGCGTCGTACAGGATCTCGCCCATGATCGACCCGGTCGGCAGGTATTCGCGCGCTTCGAGCAGGCGCCGCAGGTGGGCGTTCTCGGCCATCTGGAACTGGGCCTGCTGCATCGCCTCGGCCTGGGCGACCTGCTGGTTCTTCAGCTCGCGCACTTCGTTCTGCAGGCTCGAGAGCGAGGAAAAATAGCCGCCCATGCTGGAGATGGCATCGCGCGGCATCAGCGCGGCCATCTGCAAGGGATAGAGGATGGTGCCGGCCACCTGGCGCACCGTGTTCAGCACGTGCATGCGTGCGTCGACCACCAGCAGCACCAGCGACAGGAGGGCGAACACCGTCACCTTCACCCGTGCCGGGGCGCCCTGTTTGAATAGCGGCGGAGGACTGTAATCCATGAATGTCAGTAGTGGCGGCGCAGCCGCCGGAGCCTAATGCCTGAATGAGGAACAGGGAATGAAAAACGGATATGGGCAGGCGCCGGCTTCTCAGCCCTCGCCCGCCCATGCTCCCTGCTTCATTCGCTTACTCGTACGAGAAGATCGAACCGAGCTTGTCGTTGTGTTCCAGCGCCATGCCCGAACCGCGCACCACGCAGGTCAGCGGGTCTTCGGCCACCAGCACCGGCAGGCCGGTCTCTTCCATCAGCAGGCGATCGAGGTCGCGCAGCAGCGCGCCGCCGCCGGTCAGCATCATGCCCTTCTCGGCGATGTCGGCGCCCAGTTCCGGCGGGGTCTGTTCGAGCGCGTTCTTGACGGCCGAGACGATGTTGTTGAGCGGATCGGTCAGCGCTTCCAGGATCTCGTTGCTCGAGATGGTGAACGCGCGCGGAATGCCTTCGGACAGGTTGCGGCCCTTGACTTCCATCTCCTTCACTTCCGAACCCGGGAAGGCCGACCCTATTGCCTTCTTGATCGCCTCGGCGGTCTGCTCGCCGATCAGCATGCCGTAGTTGCGGCGGATGTAGTTGACGATGGCGTCGTCGAAGCGGTCGCCGCCGACGCGCACCGAGCCTTTATAGACCATGCCGCCCAGCGAGATGATGCCCACTTCGGTGGTGCCGCCGCCGATGTCGACCACCATCGAGCCGGTCGCATCCGACACCGGCAGGCCGGCGCCGAGCGCGGCAGCCATCGGCTCTTCGATCAGGAACACCTGCGAGGCGCCGGCACCCAGGGCCGATTCGCGGATCGCGCGGCGCTCGACCTGGGTCGAACCGCAAGGCACGCAGATGATGATGCGCGGCGACGGGCGGAAGAATTTCGAGTCGTGCACCATGCGGATGAACTGCTTGAGCATTTCCTCGGTGACGGTGAAGTCGGCGATCACGCCGTCCTTCATCGGGCGGATCGCCTCGATGTTGCCCGGCACCTTGCCCAGCATCTGCTTGGCTTTCTTGCCGACCGCCTGGATCGTTTTTTTGCCGTTCGGGCCGCCTTGCTGGCGGATCGCCACGACCGACGGTTCGTCCAGCACGATGCCCTGGCCGCGCACGTAGATCAGCGTATTGGCGGTACCCAGGTCGATGGCCAGGTCGTTCGAAAAGTAACTGCGTAAAGAACCAAACATGTGTGTCCTGATGCGCGAAGTCGCGCCTAAACTATTGATCGGGGTGTCCTCGCCGCGTCGGCCTGCCTGCGCCCTGCGGTCTCTAGAGCGTCTAACAAAACTCCCATGGCTGCGTCGCGTCGCCCTGCCCTGGAAGTTTTGTTAAACGCCCTTATGCAATGCGGGCCGCGCTCATTCGGCGCCGACCACGCATTAGCCCGCCATTCTACCTTATAATTTACCGATTAAACGCTGAAAACAGGTGGTTTTACCCCCCAGTTCCTGAAGCGAGATCGGCGGGATTAGCAAGCTTTTATCGCCTGTAGCAAGGCGTTCAACAGCCCGGCCGCCGTATTCCGTTATTCGCCCAACCACATTTTGAACGCGGCTCGTGCCGCGCTTTTTGCCATGTCCCTGACCCTTTCAGACGTAAAACGGATCGCCAACCTGGCCCAGCTCGATTTGGACGACGCCCATGCCGACATCGCGCTGGGCGAGTTGAACGGCATCTTCGCCCTGGCCGAACAGATGCAGGCGGTCGATACCACCGGCGTTGCGCCGCTGTCGCATCCGCTCGCCGCGATCCTGGCCCTGCCGCTGCGCCTGCGCGAAGACGTGGTGACCGAAGAAAACCGCCGCGACGACTACCAGGCCCCGGCACCGAAGGCACAGGACGGCCTGTACCTGGTGCCCAAGGTGATCGAATAACCCGGTGATCGAATAACCAGCATCCACGAAACTTAGGCACCATGCATAACAAGACCATCAAAGAGCTGTCGGCGCTGCTGCACGCAAAGCAGGTATCGAGCACGGAACTGACCCGCCACTACCTGTCGCGCATCGATGCGAGCGGCCACAACGCTTTCCTGCACGTCGACGCCGAGCTGTCGCTGGCCCAGGCGCTTGCTGCGGACGCGCGCCTCGCGGAAGGCACTGCCGGCCCCCTGACCGGGATCCCGATTGCCCATAAGGATATCTTCGTCACGCGCAACTGGCGCACGACTGCCGGCTCGAAGATGCTGGCCAACTACGTCAGCCCCTTCGACGCCACCGTCGTCGACCGTTTCAACGCGGCCGGCATGGTCACGCTCGGCAAGGTGAACTGCGACGAATTCGCGATGGGTTCGGCCAACGAGAACTCGGCCTTCGGCCCCGTTCAAAATCCGTGGGACGCGCTGGCGGTGCCGGGCGGCTCCTCGGGCGGTTCGGCCGCCGCGATCGCCGCGCGCCTGGCGCCGGCTGCGACCGCGACCGACACCGGCGGCTCGATCCGCCAGCCGGCGGCCTTCTGCGGCGTCTCCGGCATCAAGCCGACCTACGGCCGCGTCTCGCGCTTCGGCATGATCGCCTTCGCCTCCTCGCTCGACCAGGGCGGCCCGATGGCCCAGACCGCCGAAGACTGCGCCCTGCTGCTGAACGACATGATCGGCCACGACGAGCGCGACTCGACCAGCCTCACCGCCGAACAGGGCAACGGCCACGAAGACTTTACGCGCGACCTGAACAAGCCCTTGACCGGCCTGCGCATCGGCGTGCCTGCCGAATACTTCGGCGAAGGCCTGGCCGCCGATGTCGAGGCCGCCGTGCGCGCCGCGCTGGAACAATTCGTCAAGCTGGGCGCGACCCTGGTCGACATCTCGCTGCCGAAGACGGCGCTGTCGATCCCGACCTACTACATCATCGCCCCGGCCGAAGCCTCGTCCAACCTGTCGCGCTTCGACGGCGTGCGCTACGGCCACCGCGCCAGCGAGTACAAGGACCTGCAGGACATGTACAAGAAAACCCGCGCCGAGGGTTTCGGGCGCGAGGTGCAGCGTCGCATCCTGGTCGGCACCTACGTGCTGTGCCATGGCTATTACGACGCCTATTACGTGCAGGCGCAAAAGATCCGCCGCCTGATCGCCGACGACTTCCAGGCTGCGTTCGCCGACAAGTGCGACGTCATCATGGGCCCGGTGGCGCCGACGGTGGCATGGGACGCGGGCTCGAAAACGAATGACCCGGTCGCCAACTACCTGGCCGACATCTTCACGCTCTCGACCAGCCTGGCCGGCCTGCCCGGCATGTCGGTCCCCTGCGGTTTCGGGCAAGGCGAAAAGAACGGCAAGCGCCCGGTCGGCCTGCAAATCATCGGCAATTATTTCGCCGAGGCCAAGCTGCTGAACATCGCGCACCAGTACCAGCAAGTCACCGACTGGCACCAGCGCGCCCCCGACGGGGTCTAAGCAAGGGACGTAGGGTGGACGGCTCTGCCGTCCACGCGTTCAACCAGTGCCAGCACAGAATACAAAGAGAGAACACCATGCAATGGGAAGTCGTCATCGGTCTTGAGAACCACGTCCAGCTCACGACCAATTCGAAAATCTTCAGCGGCAGCTCGATCCAGTTCGGCGCCGAGCCCAACACCCAGGCCAGCCCGGTCGACCTGGCGCTGCCGGGCGTGCTGCCCGTGATGAACAAGGGCGCGGTCGAGCGCGCGATCCGCTTCGGCCTGGCGGTCGGCGCGAAAATCGCCCCGCAATCGGTCTTCGCCCGCAAGAACTATTTTTATCCGGACCTGCCCAAGGGCTACCAGATCAGCCAGTTCGAAGACCCCGTGGTCCAGGGCGGCACGATCACCTTCGGCTACGAGAAGGACGGCAAGCTCGAGACGAAAACCGTCAACCTGACCCGGGCCCACCTGGAAGAGGATGCCGGCAAGTCGCTGCACGAAGATTACGCAGGCATGACCGGCATCGACCTGAACCGCGCCGGCACGCCGCTGCTCGAGATCGTCTCGGAACCCGAAATGCGCAGCGCCAATGAGGCGGTCGCGTATGCAAAAGCCCTGCACGGGCTGGTCATGTGGCTGGGCGTCTGCGACGGCAACATGCAGGAAGGCTCGTTCCGCTGCGACGTCAACGTCTCGGTGCGTCCGATGGGCCAGCAGGAATTCGGCACCCGCTGCGAGATCAAGAACCTGAACTCGTTCCGCTTCATGGAAGAAGCGATCCACTACGAAGTGCGGCGCCAGATCGAGCTGATCGAAGACGGCGGCAAGGTCCAGCAGGCAACCCGCCTGTGGGACCCGGACAAGAAGGAAACCCGCGCCATGCGCTCGAAGGAAGACGCGCAGGATTACCGCTACTTCCCCGACCCCGACCTGCCGCCCCTGACGATTTCGGAAGACTGGATCGAGCGCGTGCGCGCCGACATGCCGGAACTGCCGGAAGCGATGCGCAAGCGCTTCACGGGCGACTACGGCCTGCCGGAATACGACAGCCTGATCCTCACCTCGTCCCAGGCCATGGCAACCTACTACGAAGCCGTGGTGGCGAAGGCCGGCAAGGAAAACGCGAAAGCCATCGCCAACTGGATGATGGGCGACGTCTCCTCGACCCTGAACCGGGAAGGCGTGGACATCACCGCGTCGCCGGTGGAAGCATCGCAACTGGCGCTGCTCATCAAGCGCATCGCCGACGGCACGATTTCCAATAAAGCCGGCAAGGAAGTGTTCGCGGCCATGTGGGAAGCGAAGTCGACGGACGAGCACCTGGCCGACCTCGTGATCGAGCAAAGGGGCCTGAAGCAGATTTCGGACACCGGCGCACTGGAGGCAATCGTCGATGAGGTGCTGGCGGCGAACGCGAAATCGGTCGAGCAGTACCGCGCCGGCAAGGAAGCGGCGATCAACGCGCTGATCGGCCAGACCATGAAGGCCTCGAAGGGCAAGGCGAATCCGGCGCAGGTGACGGAGCTGCTCAAGAAGAAACTGGCGGGTTGATTTTTCAAACTGTCGATACAAAAAAACCGGAGCAATGCTCCGGTTTTTTTTCGCCTTCGCAACCGGCCCGTTCTACGTCACGCCGGCATTTCTACCGTGCGTTGAACGCGTGGGCGGCGGTGGCGCCAACGCTGAGCCGCCGGCCGGGCATAGCCTGTTTGGCCGGGGGACATAGGTAACACTTGTCGGGAGACATGGGTAACACTTCTTTTATGATCATTG
>NZ_JBHSIB010000014.1:0-6818 GCF_042653325.1 Massilia sp. GCM10023247 | reverse complement strand
AATCTCTGTTTGTTGACTCTTTCGAGTCACCCTGATTGCTCAGGGGTCGCTCACTCAAGATACTGACCGTCTCTCATTGCTGAGCAACGTTAATACTTTTGTGAACATTTGATATTTTAAGTAATCAAGAACCGAAGTTCTTGGCACCTTCATCAAACGCCCACACTTATCGACTGTTAATTTTTAAAGAACTGAATTCGGTACTGCCTTGCTGTGTTCTGCGAATCGTTTTGTTCGTCAGCAGCAGAGAGATGAGATTATGCAGTGTTTCGCGATGTTCGTCAACTTCTTTTTTGCTACACCGCAGAGTCTGCGGCATCTCGTTGCTTCTTCAACTACTTGATTTCGTTGTCGTTTTCGCGAGGAGGCGAACTATAGCAAAGCTGTGGCCGGATGACAAGTGCGTCACGCCTATCCGTTTCGCCGGCAACCACTGGCGGCCTCCTCCGCGCGCTCAACAGGCCTCCCGGCACGTTTGACAATGATCAAACGCGACCTTTCTGCCGCCTCTAAAGTCGATCGCAGCTCTTCCGACCCTCGCCGCAGCGCTAAGGCTTGGCATGGTCGTCGACTCAACTGTTTCGCGTCATCTGCTCGACCTCAGTGTTTTCCCCGTCGTCATACGGTAGCCGGAGCCCGTCAGGTCTACCCATTCAGGAGATTACGCATGAATACGCAGTACGAAAGTCCCTTCCGGAACCTGGCGCCGGGCGCCGAGACGGCGGTCGAAGGCTTCGAGCCGGAGACCCCTTTCCTGGATACCCGCTTCACCACGGAATCCTGGGAACAGCGCGGCCTACCGCCCACTGATGAGCGCGAGCAGCAATGGACCTCGCAGCTCGACACGCCTTTCGTTTCGCGTTATGACGGCGAAGCCCCGGTCAACCTGGAGGCGCAGATGGTCGAGGAGGTTGTCACCGAGATGTTCGACCGCGACTTCAATGAAGCGGTGTCCAGTTTGGCCGCAGAGGCCGCGGCGCAGGCGCTGCAGTTCAACGCCAATGGCAGCGAGGCGGGCAATCAATCCGCACCCGCCGATGAAGCGGGCACCCAGCAGTTACTCGCGGAATGGCTCAATCCACTGCAACTGGCGATGGAACGCATGTATGAACAAGCGGGGAACGCGGCCGCGCAGCAGCAGATGGAAAACATGTCGCAGGCCGACTTCGAAACGTTCTTCGAGAGCTTCGCGCCGCAGCCGGGCGCCGTTTCTCCCGAGTTCGAGGACTTTCTCAAGGGGGCCTGGCGTAAGCTGAAAAAAGTGGCAAGCGGTGCGGTGAGCCTGGCGAAAAAAGGCATCAGCGCAGTTTCAAAGGTGCTGCCTGTCGGTGCGCTGCTCAAGAAGCTGGTGAAACTGGTGCGCCCCCTCCTCAATCGGGTCATTCGTTTTGCACTGGGCAAGCTGCCTGCGGAACTGCGCCCGGCGGCGACCCTGCTGGGCAAGCGCTTGGGCATCCTGCGCGAAGCGGGATTGGGCGAGGCGGAAAACCAGGAACACGAAGCGGCCACCATGCCGGAAGCGGAAGCGATATCCGAGGCCTTCGATATGGAGGTGGTGACCCTGATGTTCGCGCGCGACGAGCAGGAAAGCGAGCTATTGCTGAACGAAGCAACGCAGGAAAGCGCCGATTTGAACGCAGCCAGCCCGCTGACCACGCTCGACAACGCACGCGAGCAATTCGTGGCGGAGTTTTCCAAGCTGCAGGCCGGCGAAAATCCCACACCGGTGATCCAGCAGTTTATCCCGGCCATCCTGCCGCTGCTGCGGGTCGGTATGACCGTGATCGGCCGTCAGCGCGTGGTGAACTTCCTGGCTGGTCATCTGGCCAAGCTGGTTTCGCCGTATGTGGGCCCGGCGGCGGCCGCGGCGCTGTCGCGTGCCCTGGTCAACATCGGCCTGCGCATGATTACGCTGGAAACCGAAAGCGAGACCGATCCGCGGGTAGCGGCGCGCGCCGTGGCGGCGACACTCGAAGATGCCGTCCGCCGCATTAATGATTTCGGATTCGCTCATTTCGAGGGAGTCGGCGAAAACCTCGAGCAGCAAGGCGTGCTCGAAGCCGTGACAAACGAGGCCTTTTTTGAGGCAGCAATGGCGCACTTTCCGCCACAGTTGCTCGATGGGACACGGCTGGCCGAACGCGAAATGTATTTCGAGACGTCCGGCGAAGGGGAAGCAGGCGCATGGATCATGCGCCCCCGGCCCCGCTACAAGAAGTACAGCCGCATTTTCGAAGTGACCCTCACGCCGCAAGCGGCCGCGAACGTGCACACCTTCGGCAACCGACCGCTTGCTGCCTTCCTGCGATCGCAGAATATCGCGTTGCCGGCGAAGGTAAAGATCCATGTTTATGAAGCCATCCCGGGCACGGTCCTGACCCAGATCGCACTGCTGGAACGGCGCACACCTGGCCTGGGTACGGGCGCGGCGGCCGCATCATCGAAACTTCATCCCTTGACCACCCGCGCCGCGGGCCTGCTGCTTCGCGAACCCGGACTAGGCCGCGATCCGGATCCACAGTTCCTCGAGTCGCGCAACAAGATCGGGATTGGCAACCGCTTTTATTACATCGAAGCGACACGGGGTTATGCCGTCGGGGCAGCGAGCAAAGTCCGTTCGAGCGAGGCCAACCTGACCGTCGACCTGCCCTCGAACCAGGTAAGGATCAGCGTCTTTTTCTCCGAGGCGGATGCGCAACGTGTCGTCGCAAGCGGCCCCAAGGCGGGGCCGATGACTGCGGTGCGCATTGCGCAAGGTCTTGCGGGCGCGGTCATCGCCAGCATCTCCCAGGGCGGCCCCACCAAGCACCTGACCTTCAACCGCGAACTGCCGGGCGAGATGGAAGGCGAGGAATTCTGGCAACGCATTGCTGGCGAAGCGGCCAAGCGGGTCGTCAAGTGGCTTCTCGAAGAAATCGCCAAGGCCCTTATCAAGATGGTCAAGGCTGCGCTCATCCGCTATTTCAATAGCAGGCTGGCCGAGTTTGCGAGCGCTACCCGCAATCCGGCCGACGGCGTGACAGTCGTGCTGGTGTTTGCGCATCCGGGCTTGCAAGTGCTGCGGGCCGCTCTGGCTGGCCGGGTTCCGGGCATGGCCGACGTGCGGGCAGCCGCGCGCAAATTGCAACTACCGTCTGTGTCCATCGTGCCCGGATTCGTGCGGAGATAGGCATGAGCCAAGACCGCGCCTTGCGTGCGCAGCTCACGCGCCAGCTGGCGCATTGGCGCGCCGCGATCGTGACGATCGACGACATCGACAATTTCGCCGCGGTCGAGGCATGGGGACGGATCGAGCGGTACCTCAATCTTGCGATCCGGAGGCATCTGGCGGCGACGGTCGAGCGCCTGCGGGTGGAGGCCAATGGCTTGACCGCGCAGCTGGCGAATGCGCAAACGATCGAGCAGCTGAAACTGGTACGCACGCGGCTGCTGGCATTTCGCCGCCTGTATGTCGCCGTCGAGACGATCCTCGATTTCTATGGCGACGCCATCAATACCCGCTCGAGCCCGAAGCTCGGCTCCATCCTGCGCGCACTCGATCTGATCGCCGCGCGCAGCATGGAGAGCGTGCTGCACCAGTTGGGCAAGCAGGCGCCCCCGGTGCTGAAGTATATCGACAAGGGTCTCGGGGCCTCCATTCTGCGGGCCAATGTGCGGCTGTGGGACAACGGCACCTTGAGTCCGGTGGCGGCAATCAAAATTACGCGCCATAACCTGTATCGGCCGACCAGCCTGTTGCACGAGACCGGCCATCAAGTGGCGCACCTTCTCGGCTGGACCGGCGAATTCATGACCTTGCTACGCCAGGGATTCGCCAGGGCGGTGCCGCACGAAGTGCTGGAAGCGTGGATTGCGGCAGCATCCGAAATCGTCGCCGACATCCACGCATTCGTGCATTGCGGTTACGCGGCTGTCGCTGCGCTGCATGACGTGGTGGCTGCGGACGAAGACGCGGTGCTGCGCTACATTCCGGGCGATCCGCATCCGATACCGTATATCCGGATCTTGTTGAATGTCGAGTACTGCCGGCGCATGTACGGCGCCGGACCATGGGACGACCTGGCCTATGCATGGCGCGACGTACACCAGCTCGGGCGCGCTGAGCCCGGCACGCGCGCGTTCCTCGAGTACTCGGACGGGATGCTGCCTCGGCTTGCCGAGCTATCGCTGCTGCACCCCATGACTGCATTCGGAGGCCGCAGCATCGTCGAGCTGGTCGATCCCGCAAAAGTCAGGCCCGACGCCTTGATGCAATGGTCGAAGCAGCTGGGCAGCGCACTGACGACTTCGCCCCACTGGGCGCAGCAGGAACCGATCCGCTTGCTTGCCCTGTCGGGTTACGAGATGGCGATCGCTCCACAGCGCGCCCCCGAGATCGCACAACAATACGAAGCATGGACCCAGCGCGTCGGCGACACCGTGCGCGCACTCTAGGAGATCGCGATGCTAGTTCAATTCACGGGTATTCCCCTGACCGAAAAAGCGAGAGAGATGCAACGTGGCTTCGCTGCGGTGATGCTGCGGGTGCGCGGTTATGTCGACGAGGGCGGCGATGTGGGCCTGACGCAGATCCCGGTCGAGGACCGCCCCCACCTGTCCGAAAAGGAAATCGTTGAAAACACCGGACGTGTCGGTGTCGACGCCACTTTCAGCGAACCTCCGATCGCCGCCTATCTCGACGGCAGGTATCTGCTGCGCATCCATGTCACACCGAGTACAGCGGCGAGCAAGAATGACCGCCAGGCTTACCAGGTCAGCCTTAGCGCGCCTCCTGGGAACGGCGGGCGCTTCGGGCCGGTCACCTTGGTATGGCCCGGGCAGTCCGTCGTCTGTGTGGAACCACTCTGTATCAAGCGCTCGACCCTGGTCAGAGACTTGGGGCTGGTCGAAACCCAGACTTCTCCCGAAAAAATCCTGTTGGCCAGGTGCGTGCCTGCCCGTCCATTGGAGATGCACGTTGCCGGCCACGAGCTCGGTCCAGAGCAATGGACATGGGATGAGCGCACCGGGACATTGGTGGCGAAGGTTCCCGAGCACGTCAATGCCGGCAATGTTCTCGTGGTGACCAGGGATTCGGTCATGCAGAGCAGACCGTTCTCATTTGAATAACCCGGGCAGACCTGTTGCCACGAGCATCGCAAGCATCGCAAAGCATCAAACGGGGGCGCCGGCAACAAGGCACTGAATTCGCACAAGTATTGTCCGCCAGGAGATTGTCATGTTTTTCCAGTTTGCGAAGTGGAACGCAGGGACGCTGCCGGGACCACCCACGCTGTCCGAAATGGAGGCGCTGATGAAGGTACACCCGCAGGTGTTGGTGAATGCGCTCGAACATTTTTATTCGACGCGCTTGTCTCCGCCCTCCAGCCCTGAGTACGGCTCGCCGTCCGGAATTTTGTCAACGGCCTATGGCGCGCCGGCGCTTGCGGCCGGCATTGCGGCGGCGCCGACCGTCCAGCGCTGGGATCATCTCATCTACGCTTACCTCATTGAAAATACCCGCATTTTCGAGATCTTCGATCGGGTGTTGCGGGAATATGAGAACGGCGAACGATTCGAAACTCCGGATTTCGAGACGGCGATGTGGCTGCGTACCACCGAATCCCTGTTTTACCGGGACCATGGCGCAGGCTTCGTCGGATCGCTGACCAGTTGGCTGCGGCCCGATCCCCGTGCGATCCGGCGCAACACCTATTACAGGCTGCTGGGAATGGATCTGAACCACGGCGCCGATGGCAACCGTGCCTACCTTTTCGATAAGCCGACGTCTTCCAACCGGGACTTTGTCTCGGTGTTCGAAGCCTTCGCTAGAGAAGTATGGCGCGGGATCGTCAATGCAAACAACAGCAGCGGCATGCGCGACACCGATGACGCCGCAATTGCCAACCACGCACGCCGTCTCAAAGAGATGTTGAACCTGAGGCGCAACAACGGCAACCTGATGCGGGAGGAATTCTGGGCAGTCGCCACCCTTTCGTGGTTCCACCTGGCCGTTGCCGAAGATACGTATGTCGTGCGCGCGCTGAAAGCCGAAGGAGAGAGTGCGCGCGATCGCTTGAAAAAAGTGGGCGAGCGCGTGGGATTGCCTGCGCATAACCACGCCGATGCCTATTTCAACATGGCTCCAGCCCTGTCCATGCTGCTGACCTTCATCGAAAACGACCCGCTAGCGGTCGACCCGACGGCCGCAGCCGGTTATTACAATGGCAGCGGCCCGAATCCACTGCTTCCCGGCGCTATGCGCACGATCATCAATTACTGGTCGACCGCGTCCGGCCGTGACCTGAAGGGAATCAGCGTCAGTCCCTCTGTGCTCGCGCCACTTGCGCCCGCAAACAGCGGCACGGTCATGACAATCCGTTGACCGGGTCCGTGAGCTACGCCGCGTGGAGTTCCGAGGGTGTGGCCGGGCGCGCAGGCTCCGCCCACGCGTTCACCGCGCGATCGGCCACCGCCCGACACTCGATCCCGGCACTGGGCGCAAAAGCGACAGACGAAAAAAAACCGCCCAAGATCACTTGAGCGGTTTTTCTTTATAACTAGCCTGACGATAACCTACTTTCACACTGGTTGCAGCACTATCATCGGCGCAAAGTCGTTTCACGGTCCTGTTCGGGATGGGAAGGGGTGGGACCGACTTGCTATGGTCATCAGGCATGACTTTTACGAGCATCGTTCAATGAACGCGGCTCAGAATCTGGAAGAAGTAGGTTTTATGAGTAGTAACTGTCGTGTCAACAAACAGCACTGTATTCTCGAATTACCATGACCTGCTAAGGTTATAGGGACAAGCCGTACGGGCAATTAGTACTGGTTAG
>NZ_JBHSIB010000013.1:0-170587 GCF_042653325.1 Massilia sp. GCM10023247 | reverse complement strand
GCTGGCGCCGGCGCTGCGGCGGGCTTGGCCTTGGCGGCGCGCGGCTTGCGGGCAGGCGCGGCAGCGGCGGGCTGGGCCGCTACGGCCGGTGCCGACTCAGGAGCGGCCTCGGCCGCCGCCTTGGTGCGGCGCTTGGGCTTGGCGGCCGGAGCGGCATCGCCAGCGGCGCCGGCGGCATCGGCTGCGGCGGCAGGGGCGGCCGCCTTGGTGCGGCGCTTCGGCTTGGCCGCGTCGTCCTTGCCCGGCGCGGCGGGAGTGGTCTCGGTGGTGTCAGTTGGATTCATCATTCGTTTCGTTGTTGTGCTGACCGGGTACCGAGCCAGAGGCCGGTTGCGGGTCAAGAATCGGAACTTCAACGGGTGAAGTAACTTGGTCGTCGTCGGCGGGCGCACTGGCATCCGCCTTGTCAAAATTCTGTTGCAGCGCCGCTTCCAGCGCTTCGAGGCTGCGCCCGTCCTGGGCGTCGGCAATGTTTTCCAGGGGCGGCAGCTGGCTCAGGGAAGCCAGGCCGAGGTCGTCGAGGAACTGCCTGGTCGTGCCCAGCAGGGCCGGCCGGCCGACCACTTCGCGGTGACCGATGACATCGATCCAGCCGCGGTCCTCGAGCATCTTGATGGTCTGCGAGTTCACCGCGACGCCGCGGATCTCCTCGATGTCGCCGCGGGTCACCGGCTGCCGGTAAGCAATGATGGCCAGCGTCTCGAGCGTGGCGCGCGAATACTTCGGCGGCTTTTCGGGCGTGATGCGGTCCAGGTAGGGCTTCATCTCGGGCCGGCTCTGGAAACGCCAGCCCGAGGCCAGGCTGACGATTTCGATGCCGCGGTCTTTCCAGTCGTGGCGCAACTCTTCGAGCAGCAGCTTGATCGTGTCGGAACCGACTCCGGCGCCGAGTTGCTTTCCGCTCGCGTCGACATCGGCGAACAGCTTTTTCATGCCGTGGATCGACATCGGCTCGCGCGCACACAGCAAGGCGGTCTCGAGGACTCGCTTGGCCTCATCAGTCTTCATTCTCGATGTCGTCGGGCTTGCGCTCAGAAAGTTCAAACAAAAATAGTTCAACGCGCCGCCGTGACGCCCTTCTCCAGCCATTCGGCACGAACCGAAGACCGTCGCGGATGGGTGCGGTCCCTCTTGAGGGGCGCGCTTGCGGCTCGCAGGTGCTGCTTGTTGAAACAGGAATCCGTGGCCCGCGCCTGGACGCGACGGGCGGAATACGATGGCGGGACAGGACCCGGCCACAGGGCGGCCTGCGTGTCAGGCGGGCTGCCGATTGGTGATTTTCAAGCGAAATTCAAGCGAAAATTCAGCGAAACGCGGGGCTCGGCATGCGGTTTCGAGGCGTGGCTCGTGGACGCACCATGACGGCAATCGACATCGTTTCTTCCAACTGCGAGCCATTGTACCCGATAAAACACAGGAACGGCCATTTCGCAAGGGGGTATGCGGCCGCCTTTCGGGATCAAGCCTACATTTTCTCCGACAAAATGGCCGACACGCCAAGGAATGCCGGGTAGTCGGCCGTGATCACATAGGTCGGCACGGCAGCCAGGTAGGACGCGAACCTGCCCTTCTGTTCGAAGCGGCGGCGGAAGGGCGAGCTGGCGAAACGTTCGCCCAGGCGCGGGACGATGCCGCCGCCGATATACACCCCGCCCTGGGCACCAAGCGTGACCGCCAGGTTGCCGGCCACGGTGCCGAGCATGCCGCAGAACACGTCGAGCACCTGGTTCGACAAGGGGCACTCGCCGGACAGGGCGCGGCGCGAAATCTCCGGCGCGGACAGGTTGGCCGCCGGCTGCCCGAGCACGTCGGACAGCGCGCGATGGATCAGCTCGACGCCAGAGCCGGACAGGAAGCGCTCGGCCGACACGTGCTCGAATTCGCGCCAGGCATATTGCAGGATCGCGAGCTCGAGCTCGTTGGCCGGGGAAAACGTGACGTGGCCGCCTTCGCTCGACAGCGCGGCCCAGCTGGTGCCGAAGGGGACCAGGGCGGATACGCCGAGGCCGGTCCCGGCGCCGAGCAGGCCCAGCGGCGCGCCGGCACGCGGCGTGCCGCCGCCGACCTGGGCCTTGTCGCCATCCTGCAGATGCGGCAGCGCGCGCGCCAGCGCGTAGAAATCGTTGACCACCAACAGCGTCTCGAAACCGAGCTCGAGACGCAGCGCCTCGATCGAAAACTGCCAGTGGTGGTTGGTCATGCGGATCTGGTCGCCGTCGACCGGATTGGCGATCGCCACGGCCGCATGCCTGACCTGCCCCGCCGCCGCGACCGCCGGCATGGCCAGGTAGGCTTTCACCGCGTCGGCCAGCGCCGGATAGGCGGCGCAGCCGAGCACCTGTACCTGCTCGAAACGCCCCGGCGCCAGTTCCAGTGCGAAGCGGGCGTTGGTGCCGCCGATGTCGGCCAGCAGGCGCGGCGCGTCGAATTGACCGGCGCAGGAAGCGGTGAGTACAGGCAAAGAAGCAGTCATTGCGGGACATGTGGCATGGGATGTCCAAGCTTACTGGATTTCTTTGCGGACTTACAAGGATATTTTGTAGTTTAGGTACAAGACGTGAGAGTAAATACGACGTTCCTGTTGCGCGCACAGGTAGTCCGACTACGTTATGGCTGATCAGAGGTCAAATATGGCGCGCAAAAGCGGGTAACTTGCAGGCACACCAGAGAATGAAACGCAGCGTCAGGCCGCCCGCTGCGGCTCCTGCGCATGATGGGCCCGCCACGCATCGAGCCCGCCCCGCAGTGGCCGCGCCCGGTGGAACCCGTTGGCAAGGAAGGCCTTGGCTACCTGCGCCGCCGTCACGTCGTTCGGACACGAGCAATAGACGACGATGTGGCGGTCCTTGTCGAGACCGGCCATCAGCTGCCCCGGCTCGCAATCGCTGTAGCGCAGCGCGCCGGGAATCGCCTCCTCGAGCGCCTGCGCCGTCACGCTGCGCGCGTCGATGATGAGCGGCTCCTGCCCGCCATCGATCAGCGAGCGCAGTTCGGCCACGCCGATGCGCGGCATCGCCAGCGAAGCCCGCTGGCGGCGGCGCTCGACATACTTATAGAGGACAAACATGCCGAGCACGATGCCCAGCACAACCAGGGCCGTGCTGCCGAGCGACTCCAGGGTGCCGAGCACGCGGTCCACGCTGTCGTGGAACAACGCGCCGACGGCCAGGCCGGTGCCGCCCCAGATCAGCGCCCCGGTGGCGGCAAAGCCGAGGAAGGCGCCCGGCGGCGTGCCCAGGGCGCCCGACATCGGCGCGGCGATGGTATTGAAACCGGGGATGAATTTCGATACCAGCAGCGACTTCGGGCCATAGCGGCGGAAGCGGTCTTCGGTCTGGTTGACGCAGGAATCGGGCGACAGGGAAATACGGCACAGCAGGCGCAGCACCCGCTTGCCGTAGTAGCGGCCGGCGCGGAACCAGAAGATGTCGCACACCAGGCAGGCCAGCAGCACCGCGAGCAGGCAGGTCTGCCAACTGGCGCCGCCCTCGATCGCCATCGCGCCGGCCACCACGATGACGGGAAAAGCGGGAATCGGCAGGCCGAACTGTTCCAGCAGCACCATGCCGAACACGAGCAGGGCGCCGTGGTTCTGGATCAGGAGTGAGAGCTGGGACATCCCACCATGGTAGCGGAACTTCGCCGCGTGCGTAGGGTGGAGCGGGCGGCGCACCGCTCCTGACTCCACCGGTTTGCTAGGCCCCGCGCGGAATCGCCGCCAGCAGGCTGCGCGTGTACGGATGCTGCGGGTTGCTATACAACGCGTCGGAATCGGCCATCTCGACCACGCTGCCGTGGTGCATCACCATCACCCGGTCGGCGATGTGGCGCACCACCGACAAGTCGTGCGAAATGAAGATATAGCTCATCTTGTATTCGTCTTGCAGGTCCTGCAGCAGGTTGAGCACCTGGGCCTGGACCGACACGTCGAGCGCCGAGACCGACTCGTCGCAGACGAGGATCTCGGGCTTCATCGTCAGGCAGCGCGCGATCGCGATGCGCTGGCGCTGGCCGCCGGAAAACTCGTGCGGATAACGCCCGAAGGCGGCCGCAGGCAGCCCCACCCGCTCGAGCAGGCCATGCACTATTTTGGTGCGCTCGCGGTCGTCCGCGCCGATGCGGTGGATGCGCATCGGTTCCAGCAAGATCTGGCCGACAGTAAAACGCGGATTGAGCGAGGCATACGGGTTCTGGAAGATGATCTGGATGCGCCGTTTATATGGCGCGTATTCGCGCTCGGGCATGGCCAGCAGGTCGCGGCCTTCGAACAGGACGCTGCCGCCGGTGGCGCGGTGCAGCCGCAGCAGGGTCAGGCCGACCGTGGTCTTGCCCGATCCCGATTCCCCGACCACGCCCAGCGTCTTGCCGCGCGGGAGCGTGAACGAGACATCCTTGACGGCGCGGAACTCGCGCTTGCCGAACAAGCCCTCGCGCAGCCAGAAGCTTTTTTGCAGGTTATTTACGACCAGCACGTTCTCGTCGTCCGGCGCATAGCCGCGCGCGCGCTGCGGCAGCCGGCCCGGCGGCTCGCCCTGCCCGTTCAGGAAATCGTCGATGACCGGCAGACGCATCGGGCGCGCATCGAGCTTGGGCCGGCAGTGCAGCAGGGCCTGGGTGTAGCGGTCGCGCGGGGCGCCGAACACCTGGGCCGCGCTGCCCTCCTCGCGCACTTCGCCATGGCGCATCACGATCACGCGGTCGGCAATCTCGGCGACCAGCCCCAGGTCGTGGGTAATGAAGAGCACCGACATGCGGTGCTTCTTCTGCAGCGCCGCGATCAGCTCCATGATCTGTTTCTGGATCGTGACGTCGAGCGCGGTGGTCGGCTCGTCGGCGATGAGCAGCTTCGGTTCGCAGGCAATGGCCATGGCGATCATGACGCGCTGCTGCTGCCCGCCCGACATCTGGCTCGGATAGGCGTCGATCTTCGCGGCCGGATCGGGGATGCCGACCTCTTCCAGCAAGGCCAGGGTGCGGGCGCGCGCGGCCCGCTTGCTCATCCGCATGTGCAGGCGCAGCACTTCGCCGATCTGGAAGCCGACGGTGAACACCGGGTTCAGCGAGGACATCGGCTCCTGGAAGATCATCGCGATGTCCTTGCCGCACAGGCGGCGGCGCTCCGCCAGCGGCAGCTGCAACAGCTCGCGGCCCTCGAACAGCACGCTCGATCCCGGGTCGACGAGCGTCGTGTCCGGCGGCAGCAGGCCCATCACCGCCAGCGAGCTGACCGACTTGCCGCTGCCCGACTCGCCCACGAGGGCCACGGTGGCGTTCTTCGGCAGGTCGAACGAGATGCCCTTGATCGCCTCGACCGTGTTCTTCTTGTCGACACGGAAGGCGATGCGAAGGTCGCGTACTTGCAGCAGCATGTTCGGGTCTGGCGTCATCGCGGTCTCACTTCAGTTTCGGATCGAGCGCATCGCGCAGCGCGTCGGTAAACAGCGAGAATGCCGTCACCAGCAGCGCCATCGCGCCGGCCGCGGCCGCCAGCTGCCACCACTTGCCCAGGATCAGTTCGTTCTGCGCCTCGTTCAGCATGCTGCCCCAGGACACCGTTCCGACCGGCACGCCGAAGCCGAGGAAGGACAGGATCACCTCGGCCTTGATGAAGCCGACCACCAGGATCGACAGCTGCACCAGCGCCACGTGCGAAACGTTCGGGAAGATATGCGAGAACATCTTGCGCCAGCTCGAGGCGCCGATGGCGTCGGCCGCCATCACGTATTCGCGGGCCTTGTGCTTGATGTATTCGGCGCGGATCAGGCGGTACGGTCCGGTCCAGCCCGTCAGGCCGAGGATCAGCACGATGGTCATGACACCCTTTTGCTGGAGCACGGCGGCCACGGTCAGGATCATCAGGATAGCCGGGATCGACGTAAAAATGCTGTAGAACCAGTTGAACAGGTCGTCGACCACGCCGCCGAAGAAACCGGAAATGGCGCCGAACAGGGTGCCGAGGGCAACGGCGAGAAACGCCGCCACCAGCCCGACCACGATCGAGGTCTCGCCGCCCTTGATGGTTTTCTTGAGGATGTCGTGGCCCCATTTATCGGCGCCGAACGGCAGGGTCAATGCCTTCTCGCGCGGCGGGTGGGCCGCGCGCAGCTCGGCCTTCAGGGCGTCGAGTTCGGCGGCGAGCGGATCGAAGGCGTTCGGCGGCGCCGGGCGCTGCGGCTGCGCCAGGGCCGCCGCCACCGGGTCGGCGCCGACGAAGGTCGGCGGCGCGTAGTTGACCGCCACCTCCTCTTCCCAGTCCGCCGCCAGCAGGCCCGTGCTTGAAGCCACCAGCATCAGCAGGAACAGCCCGACCACGGCGAGCGCGGCCATTGCGATCCGGTCGGCGCGCAGGCGGCGCCAGGCCAGCGTCCACAGGCCGGGGGAAACCATCTCGTTCATGTCGTGCATATCGCGCATCAGGCCGCCCTCACTTGAGTTGCACGCGCGGATCGACTGCGCGGTACAGCAGGTCGGCCAGCAGGTTGAAGACCATCGTGGCGGCGGCCACGTAGACGGTGATGGCTTTGATCACCGGAAAATCGCTGCGCTCGACGGCCAGGATCACTTCGCGCCCGATTCCGGGAATCCCGAAGAAGCGCTCGAGGAGAAAGGCGCCGATCAGGAGCGCCGGCAGGTTGGCCATCACGTGGGTGATGATCGGAATGGCCGCGTTCCTCAGCACATGGACCCAGACGATGCGGCGCTCGTTCAATCCCTTGGCGCGCGCGGTGCGCACGTAGTCCTGCCCGACCTCGTCGAGCACGAAGCTGCGGTACAGGCGCAGGGTCGGCGCGATCGACACCGCCAGGCCGATGATGATCGGCAGCAGCGCATAGTGCAGCAGGTTTTCGCCGAGGCTATTACCCCATCCCTGGACCGGGAACAGGCCGAGCTTGTACGCGAAAAAATACTGGAACACGATGATGTAGACCAGGATCGAAATCGACATGCCGACGGTGCAGGCAACCATCACGGCGCGGTCGGTCAGCGAACCGCGCACGAAGGCGATGGCGAGGGCCAGCGCAATGCCGAATACGGTTTCAAGCAAAGTGAGCGGCACCAGGACGGTGAGCGAAGGCCCGAGCCGGCTGGCGATGATGTGCGACACCGGTTCGCCCGTACTCCAGGCGTTGCCGAAGTCGAAGCTCGCGATCTGCTTCAGGAAGATCCACAGCTGCACGTAATAAGGCTGGTCGATGCCGAGCTGGGCGCGGATGTTGGCGATCGCCGCCTCGTCGGCCATCTTGCCCGCCAGCAGATAAGACGGGTCGCCGCCTACCCAGTTAAAGAGCAGGAAGACGAGCACGATCACGCCTGCCATGGTCGGCAGCATTTGCCACAGCCGCCGAAAAATATAAGCCAGCATCAAGCTATCCAGTGCCGCGGCAGGGCCCTGCCCGTCCGCTCGGCCGTATCGAAAAGGCGTAACGATAACGCAAATCGCGGGCCGTGGACCATGCTGATCGCTGCCGGGATGCAGACTTCCATTCCAGGCTGTAACACGCACATAACCTTTTGTGCATAATTTTTATTAGCGCGAACGCAATAGTTGTATTTTGGCCAGATCAGCCTCTTTCCGATTGACAACCCGTAAGTACAGATGTTTGTATTGACGCCTGTCAATTGGCGTCGTTTTCCTGTTACCTGAAACGGCAATGTTATCGAAACAGCTGCGCTTGCCGCGAGGCTGCGCAGAGCTTACTGGGAAGATCATGATGATGGTTGAAACAGTTTTATCTCGTTCGGTTCGTTTGATTTTTGCGGGCGGCATGGCCGTCGCGATGGGCTCGGCCTATGCCCAGGAAACCCAGGCCCAGGATACGCCTGCGACGGCTGCCACCGCGCCGGAAGGCATGCAGCGCGTCGAAGTGACGGGTTCGCGCATTCCGAGCCCGAATCTGGAAAGCACCAGCCCGATTTCGGTGGTGACCGCCAAGGAAATCCGGATGGACGGCGTGCGCTCGGTCGAAAACCTGCTCAACAACCTGCCGCAGGTCTTCGCCGACCAGGGCGGGACGATTTCGAACGGCTCGACCGGTACCGCGACGGTCAACCTGCGCAACTTCGGCGCCGACCGTACCTTGGTGCTGGTCAACGGACGGCGCCTGCCGGCCGGCAGCCCGCGCAATACCGCAGCCGACCTGAACCAGATCCCGGCGCCGCTGATCAAGCGCGTCGAAGTGCTGACCGGCGGTGCCGGCGCCATCTATGGTTCGGACGCGGTGGCCGGCGTCGTGAACTTCATCATGAACGACTCGTTCCAGGGCGTTCAAATAGAAGCCAACCACAGCTTCTACAATCACCAGCAGAATGACGGTCCGGCCGCCCAGGCCGCCAAGCGTCGCAATTACCCGGTACCGGACGACAAGAGCGCCGACGGCAAGATCAAGGACGCCAGCCTGCTGATGGGCGGTAACTTTGCCGATGGCAAGGGTAATGCCGTGGTGTTCTTCGGATGGAAGAAGGAAGACGCCTTGCTGCAATCCGAGCGCGACTATTCGTCCTGCTCGCTTGACGGCTTCAGCTCCGGCAACACCTTCAATTGCGGCGGCTCCGGCACCAGCTTCCCGGGACGGTTCTTCACCGCTTCCGGCCAGAAGACGGTCGCCGACGCGAACGGTAACGTTCGTCCCTATGTCGCGGCGACTGACCAGTACAACTTCGGCCCGCTGAACTACTACCAGCGTCCTTCGGAGCGCTACACCTTCAGCTCCTTCACCCGCTACGACATCAATGAGAATGCGCGCCTCTACGCCGAGGGCAGCTTCCACGACGACCGCACCGTCGCCCAGATCGCGCCGTCCGGCCTGTTCGGCCTGGATGCTTCCGGCCCGAATGCGATCCGCTTCGAAAATCCGTTCCTGTCGCCGGCATGGCGCAGTGCCCTTGGCCTGAATGCTCCCGGCGATACCGCCGACGCAATCATCTTCCGCCGTAACGTCGAAGGCGGCGGACGCCAGGATGACCAGCGCCACACCTCCTATCGTGGCGTGATCGGTGTCAAGGGTGACATCGGCAACTGGAACTACGACGTCTTCGCCCAGATGGGCAAGGTGCTGTATTCCGAAACCTATTTCAACGATTTCTCGATCGCCCGCAGTGCACGCGCCATCGACGTCATTGCCGACGCCAACGGCAATCCGGTGTGCCGCAGCGTGGTCAACGGCACCGATCCGAACTGCGTCCCATACAACATCTGGTCGCTCGGCAAGGTTACGCCGGAAGCGCTGGCTTATTTGCAGACGCCTGGTTTCCAGAAAGGCAGCACCTCGCAAAGCGTGCAGGGCATCACCTTGTCGACCGACCTCGGCGAGTACGGCATCAAGCTGCCGACCTCGGCCCAGGGTATCGGTTTCGCCGTCGGCGCCGAGCACCGCACTGAAAAGCTGGAACTCGATACCGACACCGCCTATCAGACCGGTGACCTGGCCGGCCAGGGCGGTCCGACCCAGGGCGTCTCAGGCAGGTTCAGTGTGCGCGACTTCTACGCTGAAACGCGCATCCCGGTGTTCGAGAAGCAGCCGTTTGCCGACCTGCTCAGCCTGAACGCCAGCTACCGCCGCTCGGACTACTCGACCGGCAGCAAGACCGACTCCTATGGCGTTGGCATCGAGTGGGCGCCGATTTCGATGGCCAAGCTGCGCTTCAGCTACCAGCGCGCGGTACGCGCCCCGAACGTGGTCGAACTGTTCACCCCGCAAGGCATCGGTTTGTTCGGCATGTCGAGCGACCCATGCGCGGGTCCGACGCCGGAGGCCTCGGCCGCTGCCTGTGCGCTGACCGGCGTCACCGCGGCCCAGTACGGCAACATCGAGGACAGCCCGGCGCAGCAGTACAACGCCCTGTTCGGCGGCAACAGCCAGCTGGCGCCGGAATCGTCGGACTCCTATACGCTGGGCCTGGTGCTGACCCCGATGCGCAACCTGAGCGTCACGATCGACGCCTTCGACATGAAAGTCGAGGACGTGATCGGCGGTTTGCCGGCCTCGACCACCCTGTCGCAGTGCCTGGAGACCGGCGACCCGACCTTCTGCTCCCTGATCACGCGTGACCGCCTGGGCACCCTGTGGGCGCTGCCGACCGCGCAAGTCGTCGCGACCAACCAGAACCTGGGCATGCGCTCGACCAAGGGCATCGACCTGGCCGCCAACTACGGCGCCAAGTTCGGCGCCTGGGGCGGCGTGGACTTCAGCTTCACCGGCACCTGGCTGAAAGAGTTCAAGGCAGAAGACTTCCCCGGTTCAGGCGTGTACGACTGCGCTGGCCTGCACGGCACCACCTGCGGCACGCCATTGCCGGAATGGCGCCACAAACTGCGTGCCACCTGGGCCACCCCATGGCGCGGCGTGGAACTGGCCGTGACCTGGCGTCACATCGACTCGGTCAAGCTCGACGCAACCAGCAGCAACCCGCTGCTGGCCACCGAGTTCGAACCGGCCGACGAAACCCTGGCAACGCGTAACTACCTTGACCTGGCCGGCAACTGGCAGATCAACAAGATGTTCGCCCTGCGCGCCGGCGTCAACAACGTGCTGGACAAGGACCCGCCGATCACCGGCGTGGTGGCCGCTGTCTTCGGCAACGGCAACACCTACCCGCAGGTCTACGATGCGTTCGGCCGTCGCGTGTTCCTGAACCTCACCGCCAGCTTCTGATCCGGCTGGTGCAAGGTAAAACGGCGGGCCATGCGGCCCGCCGTTTTTTATGGCTGATCGCGTTCCGGGCCGCCCGCGAACCGGACGGCACCGGGCAACCGGACTTACTCCTGGCGCAGCCGGCGCTGGCGCACGGCCTGCGCCAATCCTTCGAGCACGCCGACGCTGGTCTCCCAGTCGATACAGCCGTCGGTGACCGACTGGCCGTAAGTCAGCTCGGTGCCCGGCACCAGGTCCTGGCGCCCGCCCACCAGGTGCGATTCGACCATCACCCCGACGATGCGCTCGTCGCCGGCGGCGACCTGGGCGGCAATGTCGGCGCACACCGGCACCTGGTTTTCGGGTTTCTTCGAGCTGTTCGCGTGCGAGGCGTCGATCATCAGGCGCTGGGCCAGGCCCATCGCGGCCATCTTCTGGCAGGCCTCGTCGACGCTGGCGGCGTCGTAGTTCGGCGCCTTGCCGCCGCGCAGGATGATGTGGCAATCCTCATTGCCGGCGGTCGAGACGATCGCCGAATGGCCGCCCTTCGTCACCGACAGGAAGTGGTGCGGCTGGGACGCCGCCTTGATCGCCTCGGCGGCGATCCGGATGTTGCCGTCGGTGCCGTTCTTGAAGCCGACCGGGCACGACAGGCCCGAGGCCAGTTCGCGGTGCACCTGCGACTCGGTGGTGCGGGCGCCGATGGCGCCCCAGCTGACCAGGTCGGCGATGTACTGCGGGCTGATCACGTCGAGGAATTCGGTGCCGGCCGGCAGGCCCATTTCGTTCACGTCACGCAGCAGTTCGCGCGCCATGCGCAGGCCATCGTTGATGCGGAAGCTGTTGTCCATGTAGGGATCGTTGATCATCCCCTTCCAGCCCACCGTCGTGCGCGGCTTTTCGAAATACACCCGCATCACGATCTCGAGGTCGCCGGCAAAGCGGCGGCGCTGCTCGACCAGGCGCCGCGCGTACTCGAGCGCGGCCTTCGGATCGTGGATCGAGCACGGGCCGATCACCACCATCAGGCGGTCGTCCTGGCCGTGCAGGATGCGGTGCAGCGCCACCCGTGCCGCGCTGGCGGTTTCCTCGGCCGCCGGGGTGACCGGAAACTCGCGGATCAAGTGCGAGGGCGGCGTCAATTCCTTCATTTCGCGAATGCGTAGATCGTCGGTGCGGGGCATGCGGTACTCCGTTTGTCTGGAAATGAAAAAACCGCCATCGCTGGCGGTTTCGGTATCTCGGTCTGGTTGCTCGTTGCGCGCTTGTTGCGTAACTCCCCGCCGCTATTCCACCGCCTGAAGGCCGGAATGGCTAAACCAAAAATAGAAGGTAAAGCGGGCAACGTTGCGCATGAGCAGATCCAAATAAGGTCAAACGACTATAACGCCAACCCATGAAGCTTGGCAAGCTCTTTATCCCGCACTGCACCAAACCCGTCCGCCGCTTAAAGACGCTTTTGTCTGCAAGCGGTTGTGACAAACCGACAGCTCTTCAGGCGGACCGCTGACGATTGACTGATATCAGACGCCCCGTTGTCTGTAATGCAAAAGTCTGGGCAAGCCCCCGTCCGGCCTGCATCGATCTTTGTACTTGGTCAATTTCCACCAGTCCAATGTATGAGGTAACGCAAATTGCAGCCCAGCGATAGGGAAATCACGATCACCACTTGGAGTCCGGACATGACTGAAACCCTGTTATCCCGATCGGTGCGCCTCCTGTTTGCCGGCGGCGGTGCGCTCGGCCCGCTCTTGCTGGCGCAGCTGCTGGCGGCGCCGCAGGCGGCTGCGCAGGAAGCGGCCGAACGGCCGATCGCGCGCGTCGTCGTCACCGGCAGTAACATCCGCCGTGCCGAAGCCGAAACCGCCTCGTCGGTTCTCACCGTCAACCGCGCCGACATCGAGCGCTCGGGCAAAAGCACCGTGTCCGAACTGCTGCAGACGCTGGCGGTGGACAACCAGGGCTCGGTGCCGACCACCTTCGGCAACGGCTTCGCGGCCGGCGCCTCGGGCATCTCGCTGCGCGGCCTCGGCGCCGGCTCGACCCTGGTGCTGCTCAACGGCCGGCGCATGGCCCCCTACGGCCTGGCCGACGACGCCCAGAAAGTGTTCGCCGACCTGAACGTGATCCCGACCGACGCCGTCGACCGCATCGAGATCCTGAAGGACGGCGCTTCGGCCATCTACGGTTCCGACGCCATTGCCGGCGTCGTCAACATCATCCTGCGCCGCAATTTCAAGGGCACGACGGTGCGCGGCGGCCTCGGCATCACCGAAGAGTGGGATGGCGAGGAGCAGAACCTGGCCATCACCCACGGCGTCGGCGACCTCGACGCCGACCGCTACAACGTGCTGCTCAATTTCGAGTTCAAGCGCCTCAACGACGTCTGGCTGCGCGACCGCGCCGACCGCCGCTACATCGGCCGCATCGACCTGCGCCAGTGGGGCTACTCGGCACAGGAGGCGCTCGGCGGCACCGGCGCCATCACGGGCCCGAATGCCGCCGGCAGCGCGATCAACGGCAACGTGCGCAACCCGGCCACGAACAACTACTACAACCGCGGCAGCCTCGACCCGGCTTCGGGCTTCACGCGCTTCTTTCCCGGCGCCGCCTGCTCGAACTTCACCGATCACCCGCAAGGCGACCCCGGCGGCGGCTGCCTGATCGACGCGCCGCTGTCCTACAACCAGATCCGGCCGGAGCAGGAAAACTACAGCCTGTTCGGGCGCGGCACCTGGCGCTTCACCCCGGCGCTCGAAGCGTACGGCGAGCTGAACCTCTACAGCAGCAAGACCGCGACCTCGACCACGCCCAGCACCGTGAGCGCCAACGTCGGCTATCCGGGCGGTCCGGTCAGCAATGCGGCGGTGCAGCTTGGCCCGGCCCACCCCGACAATCCCTACTTCGGCAGGGCGGCGCGCCTGCGCTACCTGGCCGGCGACGTCGGACCGCGCCAGTCGAACATCGACTCGTTTTTCGTGCGGGCGCTCGCCGGCGTCAAGGGCAACTTCGCCGGATGGGAGTACGACAGCGCCTTGCTGTTTTCGCGCAGCACGGTGACCAACGAACGATTCGGCTACTTGCAGCGCGACGTCGCCTTCGCCATGCTCGACCCGACCGCGGTCAACATCGCCGCCGCGCTCGGCGCCAGCCCGGCCTATGCGGCGCTGCCCATCGGCACCTATTGGCGCATCGCCGAGAACGCCGGCCTGAACAGCCCCGAGGTATATGCCGCGCTGTCGCCGAAAATCGCGAGCGATGCCGCAACCAAGATCATCCAGGGCGACTTCAAGGCCACGCGCGAATTGGGCCGCCTGGCCGGCGGCCCGATCGGCGTGGCGGCCGGCCTCGAATGGCGGCGCGAGGTAACCGAGCTGAAGCCGACCGCCGGCACCGAGCGCGGCAATATCATCGGCCTCGGCTACTCGGCCTACCGTGGCGCACGCAATGTGTTCGGGCTGTATGGCGAGGCGCTGGCCCCGGTCCTGCCGGGCCTCGAAATTACCGGCGCGCTGCGTTGGGACCACTATACGGACGTCGGCGACGCCTGGAACCCGAAAGTCGGCGTCAAGTGGCAGCCCGTGCGCCAGCTTGCGCTGCGCGGCACCTTCGCCCGTGGCTTCCGCGCCCCGAGTGCGGCCGAGAACGGTGTCGGCGGCCTGGCCGCCTTCTCCACCGCCGGCGACCCGCTGCGTTGCGGCCTCGGCGTCCAGGCAGCCTGCAACCCCGCCTCGGTCGCGATCATCACCTCGCCCAACCCGGAACTCGAGCCGGAGCGTTCGCGCAGCTACAACTTCGGCATCATCTGGGACCCGCTGCCGCGCACCAGCATTTCGGTCGACTTCTGGCAGATCAAGCGCAAGAACGAGATCAACCAGGAGCTGAGCGACGTCGCCATCGCGCAAGGACGCGTCGCGCGCGACCCGACGACCGCCGACCCGTCCGTCCCGGGCGACCCCGGCGCCATCGTCGCGGTGCTGGCGAACTACGTCAACTCGGCCCAGAGCAAGGTGCGCGGCATCGACCTCGATGCCCGCCACACGCTGCGCCTGCCTGACGGCTGGGGCAACATATTGCTCGACGGTAAATTAACCTATATCGACGAATGGCTGCGTACCGAGCAGGACGGCAGCGAGCGCGACTTCGCCGGCACCCATGGCAACTGCGACGTCACCAATTGCGTCGGCACCCCGGACTACCGCGCCAACCTGCGCGCGGCCTGGGACCGCGGCGACTGGCGCGTGTCGCTCAATGCCAACTACCGCGGGCCGATCGACAACGTGCTGTTCAGGAACGACCCGGCCGGCTGCGCCAGCCACTTCGCCAATGGCCAGGATGCGCCGAACAACTGCGAACTGGCGTCGTTCACGACCTTCGACCTGGTGGTGCGCTGGAAGCCACGGCCCGGCTGGGAGGTGTTCGGCACGATCGAGAACCTGTTCGACAAGGTCGCGCCGCTCGACCCGCTGACCTATGGCGCCCAGTCATACAATCCGCTCGATTACCTGGGCGCCCTGGGGCGCAACTTCAGGATCGGCGCCCGCTACACGTTCTGATGGACGGCGCACCGCTGCCGGGCACCGGGCACCGGGCAGTCAGGCTCGCCCGGTGCCCGGCGCGCGCAGGGCCGGCGGCGGGCGCCGGGTCACGATCGCCATGGCCGTGATCCAGCCGCCGCACCGGCGGGCCGTCGCAACGCTGCACCGCTTGCCGGGCGGATGCCGACCCGGCGCCAGCCGCATGCGGTCCGGACGCGGCACATGCGCACCCGGCCTGCCGCATACATCCGACGCCGCCCCCGGCCCGTCACCTGCCGAGTCGCACTTATTCCACAAAACGGGATATTTTTGATTGAAATCACCCGAATCATGGCATCTGATGCAAGACTCATCCCACCAATCCCCCGTCCCGCGCTGGTACATGCTAACGATAAATTGCCACGCGTACAGGCGTCAATGCGCTGCGGGGCGCACAAACAACCCGATACCAGGAGCCGGAAATGAATGAAACACTGTTGTCCCGTTCGGTGCGCCGGCTGTTCGGCGCCGCTGCCGGTCTTGGCCTGCTGGCCTGTCCGTTCGCGCTGGCGCAGGACACCACGGGCACGCCGATGGCGCGCGTCGAGGTGACCGGCTCGTCCATCAAACGGATCGCCGCCGAAAGCTCGCTGCCGATCACCACCATCCGCGCCTCCGACTTCGCGAAACAGGGGCTGACGACGGCGCAGGACGTGCTCAATACGATCCCGATGAACCAGACCTCGACCGTCAGCGCGTCCGCGGTCGGCGCCGGTACCGGCGGGCGTGCCGTGGCTGACCTGCGCGGCCTCGGCGGCGACAAGACGCTGGTGCTGCTCAACGGCCGGCGCCTGGCCAACCACCCTTATTTTGCCGACACCGTGGACCTGAACATCATCCCGGTGGCGGCGCTGGAACGGATCGAGGTGCTGCGCGACGGCGCTTCCGCCATCTACGGCACCGACGCCATTGGCGGCGTCATCAACTTCATCACCAAGCGCTCGGTCAAGGGCGGCGCCCTCACCTTCGAGGGCTACGAGCCGTGGCGGCGCGGCGGCGGCAGCGAGCAGCGCGTCAACCTGTCGCAGGGTTTCGGCGACCTCGACCGCGACGGCTGGAGCGGCTTCGGCGTGCTCGACTACCACCAGCAAAGCCCGCTGCGTTCGATCGACCGCAGCTTCGCGCGCACCGGGGTGCGGCCCGAGCGTGGCCTGAACCAGGTGAGCCGCACCACCTTCCCCGCCAACTTCTTCTCCGACCTGGGCATTGCCGGCAATCCCTATTACGCGACCGGCTGCAGTCCGACCGGAAGTTCTCCGAACACGGCACCGGCGAGCGACGACCCGGTCTGCGAATTCGACTACACGCAGTTTATCGACCTGATCCCGAAAACGCGCCAATACAGCGCGATGGGCAAGTTCAACCGCCAGTTCACTCCCGATCACCTCGGCAGCATCGAATTCATCTGGGGACGCAACACCACCGAATCGCGGGTGGCGCCGCCGCCGATGTCGAACCTCGGCATCACCATGACGGCCGCCAGCCCCTACTACCCGGGCAACGGCATCGTGCCCGCGGTTCCCGGCTTGACGGGCGAAAACCTCGACATCAGCTGGCGCCCGATCGAGTCCGGCCAGCGCCTGAACTACGACAGCAGCAACACCTGGCGCCTGCTGGCCAGCCTCGAAGGCACGATTGCCGGATGGGACTACAACACGGCGATCTCGCACTCCTTGGGGCGCGCGCGCAGCTCCTTCCGCGGCGGCTACCTGATCGACCAGCGCATCGTCGACGGCGTCGGCGCCGGCATCCTGAACCCGTTCGGCCCGCAGAGCCCGGCCGGTGCCGATTTCCTGCAGAATTCGCTGCTGCTCGGCGAATACGTGCATGCGCGCATCGCCAGCAGCGCCATCGACGCCCGCGCCAGCCGCAACCTGATGACACTGCCCGCCGGCCCGCTCGGCTTCGCGCTTGGCGCCGAGTTCCGGCGCGACCGCGCCAAGTATTTCGTCAACCGCGCACTGGCGGGACAGGCCTCGAGTTCCGGCTATGCCGACGCGCAGGACCAGTCCGGCCAGCGCAGCATCGCGGCCATCTTCACCGAACTGAACGTACCGGTGATCAAGGACCTGGAACTGAACTTCGCGGGACGCTACGACCACTACAACGATGTCGGCGGCAGCTTCAACCCCAAGGTGTCGCTGCGCTACCAGCCGACCCGCGAGGTGCTGGTACGCGGCTCCTTCAACAAGGGCTTCCGCGCGCCCACGCTGTTCGACCTGTACGGCCCGCAAACGACAACCAACAGCTCCGACACCTATGACGACCCGGTGCTGTGCCCGGGCGGAGTGGCCGTGCCCGGCGCCAACCCGAACATCGTCTGCGGCCAGCAGCAACTGGTGCGCGGCGGCGGCAACCCCGAGCTCAAGCCCGAGCGCTCGCGCACGTGGAGCGCCGGCATCGTGGTCGAGCCGATCCCGTCGCTGACGCTGTCGGCCGACTACTGGAACATCAAGCTCAAGGACCAGATCAGCGCGCTGGCCGAACAGACCATCTTCGGCAACTACCCGCGCTACCAGAACCTGTTCGTGTACGACCCGAGCGGCACGCGCCTGAACTACGTGCTCGACATTACCAGCAACCTCGGCGAAGTGCGCACCCGCGGGCTCGACCTGTCCCTGCTGTACCGCTTGCCGCGCAGCCCGATCGGCAACCTCAGCCTCAGCATCGACGGCACCTACGTCAACAAGTACGAGTACCAGAACGAGCGCGGCGGCCCGTTCACCCAGAACGCGGGGCGGTATGCCGACGCCACGCCGGTCTTCCGCTGGCGCCACAACCTGTTGCTCACGCTCGTGCGCGGCGATTACATCTTCAATCTCGCGAACCGCTACTCGTCGCACTACGAGGACCAGAACACGGCCGTCGACCCCGAGTTCTTCAACAAGGTCGGCCATTATTCGACCTGGACCCTGTCGACGACGTATACGGGCAACAAGCATTTCGAGCTGACCGCCGGCATCAAGAACCTGTTCGACGAAGAACCGCCCTTCACCAACCAGGTCACCAACTTCCAGCTGGGCTACGATCCGCGCTACACGGATCCCCTCGGGATGACGGTGTACATGCGGCTGACGGCGAAGTTCTGAGGAAGCCTGGATGCGACGGCATCGGGTGCAGGACGTAGGGTGGGCGGCTCCACCCGGGTGCAGGCGCCCCGGGACCTCGACGCCGCCCACGCGTTCAACCGGCGGCGGAAACCTCGCGCCCCCCCGGGCGTCGAACGCGTCGCCCGTGGTGACGCCTCGCCTTGGTGCGTCCAGTGGTTGAACGCGTGGGCGACGCAGCCGCGGCCCGCCCGCGTGCAGCCAGGTGGAGCCGCCCCCTGCCGCCAAACGCTCCTGGGCCATCTTCAAAAAAAATGCCCGGCAAGGCCGGGCATTCGTTATCGCAGCTTGCCTGCGCCTTACGCGGTACCGCCCACGGTCACGCCGTCGATGCGCAGCGTCGGTTGGCCGACACCGACCGGCACGCTCTGGCCTTCCTTGCCGCACACGCCCACGCCCGAGTCGAGCGACATGTCGTTGCCGATCATCGAGATGCGGTTCATGACGTCGGGACCGTTGCCGATCAGGGTGGCGCCCTTTACCGGATAGGTGATCTTGCCGTCCTCGATCATGTAGGCTTCGCTCGCCGAGAACACGAACTTGCCGTTGGTGATGTCGACCTGGCCGCCGCCGAAGTTCACCGCGAACAGGCCGTTCTTGACCGAGGCGAGGATCTCGGCCGGGTCCTTGTCGCCGGCCAGCATGTAGGTATTGGTCATGCGCGGCATCGGCAGGTGCGCGAAGGACTCGCGGCGCGCGTTGCCGGTGATCGGCATCTTCATCAGGCGCGCGTTCATCGTGTCCTGGATATAGCCTTTCAGGATGCCGTCTTCGATCAGCGTCGTGCACTGGGTCGGGTTGCCTTCGTCGTCCATGTTCAGCGAGCCGCGGCGGTCCTGCAGGGTGCCGTCGTCGACCACGGTGACGCCCTTGGCGGCGACCCGCTGGCCGATCATGCCGGCATACGAAGACGAACCCTTGCGGTTGAAGTCGCCCTCCAGGCCGTGGCCGACCGCTTCGTGCAGCAGCACGCCGGGCCAGCCCGGTCCGAGCACGATCGTCATCGGGCCGGCCGGCGCCGGACGCGCATCGAGGTTGACCAGCGCCGCCTTGACCGCCTCGTCGGCATAGCGTTCGAGGATGGCGTCGTCGAAATAGCCGTAATCGAAACGCCCGCCGCCGCCGGACGAACCGGTCTCGCGCCGGCCATTCTGCTCGGCAATCACGGTCACCGACACGCGCACCAGGGGCCGGATGTCGGCCGCCAGCACGCCGTCGCTGCGCACCACCAGCACCACGTCGTATTCGCCGGCCAGGCCCGCCATCACCTGCACCACGCGCGGGTCCTTGGCGCGTGCCATCTTTTCGACGCGTTCGAGCAGCTTGACCTTGGCGGTGGCGTCGAGCGAGGCGAGCGGGTCGCGCGGCAGGTAGAGCGAGCGTCCGCCGGTCGGCTGGGCGGTGGCGGCGACCTTCACGCGGCCGGCCCCGGCGCGGGCGATCGTGCGCGTGGCGGCAGCAGCGTCCAGCAGCGCGATTTCGGAAATTTCGTCGGAGTAGGCAAAAGCGGTCTTGTCGCCGGAGATCGCGCGCACGCCGACACCCTGGTCGATCGAGAAGCTGCCGGTCTTGACGATGCCCTCTTCCAGGCTCCAGCCTTCGCTCTTGGTGAACTGGAAATACAGGTCGGCGTAATCGACCTTATGGGTAAACATCGTTCCGAGCGTGCGCAGCAGCTTGCCTTCGTCGAGGCCAAACGGCGTCAGCAGCACATCGCGGGCGACGGCCAGGGAGGAAAGGTTCGGTTCGAATGGGATCATTTTGCGTGTGTGTCTCGTGTGGATTCGGGCATTGTGCCATATCCGTCCAGATCGTACCGGTGCCGGAACGGGCGGGGGCGGCAGTCGTTTGCCTGGCAGGTCGTCGGGCGGGCACCCTATGCCCACGCGCTGCGGCGTTGGCATGGACGCGGCCGATGTTTACCGTGTAGTGCCCGTAGGGTGGACGGCTCTGCCGTCCACGCGGTGGTAGCCAGCAGCTCCGTTATCGATCCGGATGATCTCGCCGCCAGCGATCGACACGTGGGCGGCGCATGCTACGCGAACGCTCATCAGTTACAGGTGGAGCCGACCACTCTACGCCGCTGCGAACGCCAACAATTACAGCTTGCGATGCCGCAAAGCCGGCAAGCTCTCGCGCACCCCGGCCAGGTACGCCGCGTCGAGCTCGCCACTGACGACGCCTTCCCCTTCCGGCAACACCGCCTTGACTTCGCCCCAGGGGTCGACCAGCATGCTGTGGCCGAAGGTACGGCGTCCGTTGGCGTGGGTGCCGCCCTGGGCCGCGGCCAGCACGTAGCACTGGTTTTCGATGGCGCGGGCGCGCAGCAGGACTTCCCAGTGGGCTTTGCCCGTGGTGTGCGTGAACGCGGCCGGCACCACGATCAGCGCGCACTCGCCCATCGCCCGGAACAGTTCCGGAAAGCGCAGGTCGTAGCAGATCGACAGGCCGACCCTGCCGAATGGCGCCTCGAAGCTGCCGACCGTGTCCCCCGGCACGATGGTGCGCGCCTCGTCGTAGGATTCGCTGCCCTTGTTGAAACCGAACAGGTGGATCTTGTCGTAGCGTCCGACCGGCGCCCCTTGCGGGTCGTACACGAGCGTGGTGTTGAGCACGCGGCCGGCGTCGCTCGAGACCAGCGGCAGCGTGCCGCCGATCAGCCAGATGCCGTGTTCGCGCGCCAGCGCGGCCAGGCAATCCTGGATCGGGCCGCTTCCCGGCTGTTCGGCCTGCGCGACCTTGTCCGCGTCGGTCATGCCCATGATCGGCCAGTATTCGGGCAGCGTCACCAGCGCGGCGCCGTCGGCGGCGGCCTCGGCCACCAGGCGGCGCGCGGTGGCGAGATTGTCCGCCACGATCGGCGTGGACACCATCTGGACTGCGGCAACACGGGGCATCGCATTCCGGCTCGTGCTGCGGCTCGCGTCTCGGCTCATGTCATCCCTCTTTCGCGTTGGCCGCCGGGCTCGGCGGCGGGTTGTCGATCTTGGTAATGGTAGGCGATTTCCACGGCCCCGTGATCTGCATCTGGTAAGTCAGGGCCTTCATCACGGGCGCGCGCAGGAACAGTTGCGCCAGGTAGGAGCCGATGCCGATCAGCGGATTGACGGCCAGGCCATACACCAGCGGGCCGGTGCCGAGGTTGAACTCGGGAATCACCACGACGCGCAAATTGGTCGATTCGTTGGCGATGTCGGCCGTGCCGTCCATCAGCACGGTGGCGGCCACGCCATGCATTTTCAGGTTGTCGGTCTTGATGATGCCGCGCGTGATCATGGCATTGGCGCTGATGCCGTCGAAGGCCAGGCCTTCGGAGAACACGTCGTGGAAATCGAGCTTGAGCAGGCGCGGCAGGGCCTGCAGGCTGAGCACGCCGAGCAGCTTGGCCGCGCCGGGGTCCTGCTTCAGGAACTGGCCGCCGCCGACATTCATCTCGATCTGGCCCGACAGGGTCGGGATGTCGAGCGAGTACGGCAGTCCGCTCCAGGAAATATCGCCCGACATCTTGCCCTTGCCGCGGCGCAGGGTTTCCGGGAAGCCGAGGCGGTCGAGCAGGCGCCCGGCATCGAGGATGTCGAGCGTGAAATTCATGCCGGTATTGCTCTTGCCGTCCTTGGTCAGCCAGCGCCCGGTGGCCTTCAGCTGGCCGTCCGGGTTGGTCAGGGTCAGGCGGTCGATGCGCCACTCCTTGCCGGCCAGCGCCTGCACATTGCTCGCCTGCAAATCAAGGCGCCCGAACTGCTTGTTGAACAGCTCGAAGCGCTCGGCCACGATGTCGAGCGCCGGAATGGTGGCGCTCGCGCCGCGGTTCGATTCGAGCAGGTCCTTCACTTCCGCCGCCGAGGAGGCGGGGATCACCAGCGAGGCCAGGCGCGCGGTGACCTTGCCCACGCCCTGCCCGTGGCCCTGGGTCCAGGTCAGGTGGCCCGAGGCCTGGCGCGAATTCAGGTTCGCCTGCCAGGCGCTGCCGCGGTGCGATGCGCCCACCACCACGTCGACCATGCGCCGCTCGCCGATGAAGAGCTCGGTGGCGCGCGCCGCAATCGTGGTCGGCATCACGTACTGGGCGAAATTCGGACCGCTGCGCGCGCCGGCGGGAGCGCCGCTTGCGGCCGCTCCGTCGTCCCCGGCAATCGTGCGCCCGGCTGCCAGCCAGGCGTCCATGTTGAGCGATTTCATGTCGACGTTGATGCTCAGGCCCTCTTCCGGCGCCGGCGCCGGCACGTTCACGCCGATGCCGCCGCGCTCGACCACCCAGGGGCTGTTCGGCTGGCGGCTGCGCAGGTAGCGCGCGGCCACCGCGTTGCCCAGCGACAGGCGCAGTTCGTCGCGGCCGACGCCATCGACGGTCGGCGCGCCGTCCAGCACGAAGTGCAGCGGCAGGCTGTCCGCCTGCGCCTTGTTCAGGGGCGCCGGCAGTTCCAGGCCGAGTCCGGCCAGCGTCGAATCGATGGTCACGCCCAGCTGGCGATCGCGTACCGTGACGGCGCCCGTGTAGCGCGTGCTGCCCGACAGGTGCGTTGCCAGGCGCGCCAGCCCCGGCGGCGCGCTGCGCCGCATGCCGTCGGCCGACAAGGTGCCCGCCAGGCGGATCGCAATCGCGCCGTCGCGTTGCGTGCCGCCGCTTAAGGCCAGCGGCCCGCCCAGGAAACTGGCGCCTATCCCGTTCAGGTTGACGCCATGCTCGGTGAACTCGATCCTGCCCAGGGCCGCCTGCAGCGGCGGCAGGTCGGGGAACAACTGGACATCGTTGTTCTGCAATTGCAGGCTGCCCTGGACCCTGGTCTGGTGCAGGTCGGCCAGCGGCATCTGCAGCTTCAGCCCGAGGCGGGCGTTGCCCGTGCCTTGCGCGTCGTCGGTGACGTGCCCGATCCAGCCAGGCACCGGGCTGGCCGCGACATAGCGCAGGAAGTCCTGCAGCGCGCCGCTGGCCGTGCCGTCGATGTCGAGCAGCATGTCGTGGCCGCCGAGGCTCGGGATGACGGCGCGCACGTCCTTCAGTTGCAAGCCGGCCGTGCGCAGCGATTCGCCATGGATTTCCATGCGCGCGCGGTCGAAGACAATGCTGCCGTTGATTGCCTCGGCAAGCGGCCACTGGGGCTTGTCCTCGGGCGTGCGGTGGCCCGGCGCGTATTCGAGCACGGCGCCGGCCAGGCGCCCGGCGACGCGGAATTCGCCGCGCGCGCGTTGCGCCGGGTTGTCGGCCCGGAACGGGAATCCGGCAAGGTCGCCGCGCAGGCGCAGGCGCACCTCGCTCAGGGTGCCGCCCTGCAAGGCGGAACCGAGCCATCCGCGCAGTCCGGGCGGCGTGGCCAGCGGCAGGAAGCGGCCGACCTGGGCGATCTGGAAGCCGTCGAGCGTGCCGGTGACGTCGGCCACGCCGGGACCGTGCCCCTGGCCGAGCGGCAATTGGTGGCGCCCGGACAGGCTGCCGCGCAGCGTGCCCTGCGCGAACTCGAGCTTGTCCACCTCGACCAGCAACTGCTCTCCGGGCTGGTAGCTCCAGCGCGCGCCCAGCGCCAGGCGGTCAAGCGGCAGCGCCGGCTCGGCAAACCAGGCCGGCATGCGCAGCGCCAGCTTTGCGGAGTCGAGCACCAGGCTGCCGCCCTTCTCGGTGGCGTCGATGCTGCCGGTCAGGTTATCGAAACCGGGCAAGGCCGGCATTGCGGGCTGTGCGGCAATACCGGGCGCCGCCGCGACCGCCGCGCGCGCCGCCTGCGGCTGCAGGGAGAGGCCGGCTACCCTGCCCTTGACGCGGTAGCCGGCCAGTTGCGGGTATTGGCCCTCCCAGGACGCGGAAAAATCGAGCAACTGGCCGCGCGGCGCGAAATCGGCGAGCGCCTGCCGCTGCAGCGCCGACAGCGGCAACTGCGCGGCCAGCCCCGCCAGCGCGGCGAGGTCGACCTGGCGCGCCTGGAGCGCGACCCGGCGCGGCTTGTCGCCGCGGGCCGGGGTAAACGTTTCCGTGAACGTGGCCGGCGGCAGCGCGCGCCCATCCTGGGTCACGACGACGAGGTTGTCCAGGCTCACCGTATGGCCGTTGGCGCCGAAGGTCGGCTTGCCGTCGGCCGTGCCCGGCACGAGCTCCTCGCGCGCCGACAGGCGCCCGGAGAGGCTGGCCAGGCGCAAGGGCGGCAGGTCCGGCTGGAGGCGCGCGGCGACGCCGGCCAGCGCCAGGTCGGCGGTGAAGCCGGCCAGGCGTGCCTGGTCCAGCTGCATCCAGGCGCGCAGCGAGCCGCGCGCGCTGGCGACCTGGAACGGATAGTCGAGGTATTGGCGCCAGGCGGCCAGGTCGGCCTCGCGCAGGTCGGCATAGACTTCGCCCTTCCAGCGCGCGATGTCGGACGAGCGGCTGCCGAAGCGCGGATGGGTAAAGCGGGCGCGCACGTCGAACGGCTGCGCCAGCGCCGCCGGCGGCGTCGCCTTGAGCGCGAGCCGGTGCGTGGTCCAGTGGTTCTGCAGCACCAGCGTGACGTCGGTCAAGGCCAGCGCAGCGGCGCCGCGCTGGGCGTCGATCCAGTCGACGCGCCCCTCGCGGATCAGGATTTCGCGCTGGCGGAATGCCCAGTCGCCGCCGGGGCCGCCATTGTCCTCGTCCTTGGGGTCGATTCGCATGCCGGCCACGTGGATCACGCCGGCCGCGTCGCGCCGCACCTCCAGGTGCGGGCGGATCAGTTCGAGCGTCTCGAAGCGCGGCTCGGCCGCCAGCACGCTCCACCAGGACAGCGTGGCCGACACGGAAGGCAGCGCCAGCACCTGGCGCCCGCGCTGGTCGACCAGGCTGACGTCGCCCAGGAACAGGGAGGGATTCAGGCCGTCCCAGGAAGCGTAGATGCGCGCGATCGCTACCTGGTTGCCGAGCGCGCGGCTGGCCAGGCGCTCGATGTCGCCTTTATACAGGTCGATGTTGGGCAGGATGGCGTAGCGCAGCACCAGGAACAGCAGGGCCAGCGCGAAATACGCGAGCAGCGCCAGCTTGACGGTAAAGCCGAGCACGTGATGCGACGCCAGGTTCGCGTAGCGGTAGGCCGCGCGCAGGCGCCGCCAGCGTGCCTTGAGAGGCTCGTGCGGCCCGTGCGGCTCGAGAGGCTCGTGCGCGTCGGTCGCGCCCGCGGCCTGCGGTTCCGGGTTGTGCATCAGGGTGCTAATAAAAAAGGCTCGCCGTAAATGTATCTATGAACAACAGAATTCTTTGAAAGAAGAGCGCTTGCTACGATTGCGGCGTCTACCTTACCATCGTGCTGACCGGGGCGGCACGGCGGGCAATTTTACCGCAAGCATGCTTGCCGGCCCCGCTTTTCCACTCCTGCCGGACCGTCCCATGCCCCCTGCTTCCACCGCCTGCGCACCACAGCCAGCACCACAACTGGAACCACAGCGTTACTCGCGCTACTACCAACGCTGGGTCGATGCCGCCCCTGGCCGCGCCGAGCGCATCTCGGCCTTGAGCGGATTATCGCTGGCCTGCCCGGATTTCGGCGCGTTATTGGATCAGGAGTTGGCAAGCGGGATCGGCCTGCCGCGCGCCATGCGCCGCCTGCGCAACCTGCTGGTCTGCAGCCTGATCCGGCGTGACCTCGAAGGCCGCGCCGACCTCGACGAAGTGGTCAGCGCCATGACGGGCCTGGCCGATTTCGCCATCCGCACCCACCTGGCCGACCTGATGGCCGAGCTGGTGGCCGCCCACGGCATGCCGGTCGGCGCCGAATCGAACCGGCCGCAAGAGATGCTGGTGCTGGCAATGGGGAAACAAGGCGGTGGCGAACTCAACGTGTCGTCGGACATCGACCTCATCTTCGTCTATCCGGAAGACGGGGAAACGGCGGCCGGACCGGGCCAGCGCCAGCTCTCGAACCACGAATTTTTCATCCGCCTCGGGCGGCGCCTGATCGGCGCCCTGTCCGAAGTGATCGAGGACGGCTTTACGTTCCGCGTCGATATGGCGCTGCGCCCGAACGGCAATTCCGGACCGCTCGCCGCCAGCCTCAACATGGTCGAGGAATACCTGATCGTCCAGGGCCGCGAATGGGAACGCTACGCCTGGGTCAAGGCGCGCGCCGTCACCGGCACCGAGGAGGACATCGCGGCGCTGGAGGCGGTCGTGCGCCCCTTCGTGTTCCGCCGCTACCTCGACTTCGGCGTGATCGACGCGATCCGCAACATGCACGCCCAGATCCGCGCCGAGGTCAACCGCCAGGAGCGCCTGCATCCGGACCGCAGCAATAACGTCAAGCTGGGGCGCGGCGGGATCCGCGAGATCGAATTCCTGGCCCAGGTGTTCCAGCTTATCCGTGGCGGGCGCGACCCGGCCCTGCGCGAGCGCTCGACGCGCCGGACGCTGCGCCTGCTTGGCGAGCGCGCGCTGCTGGCGCCCGAGGTCGTCGAGCGCCTGCTCGAAGCCTACGCCTTCCTGCGCAACCTCGAGCACCGCCTGCAATACCTGGAAGACGCCCAGACCCATACCCTGCCCGTGAACGAGGCCGACCGCCTGGCGGTGGCGGCGATGATGGGCATGCCCGACGTCGCCACCCTGCTCGCGCGCCTGGAGCAGACGCGCGCCTTCGTGGCCGCGCAGTTCGACGACATGTTCGCCGACAAGAGCGCCCCGGCCGACGAGGAAGGCGCCGGACTGGACGACATCGCCGCCGACCCCGAGGCCCTCAAGGCCATCGCCACCCACCTGGCGGGACTGGGCTACGACGACCCGGCCGACAGTGCGCGCCGGCTGGCGGGCACATGGAACGCGCCGCGCCTGCAGGGCCTGCCCGACGCCAGCCGCACCCGCCTGCTGGCCCTGGTCAACCTGGCGTTGCCGCAGGTGGCCGCCATCGTCGAGGAAGCCGGCGTCGGCAGCCACGGCGCCACGCTCGGGCGCCTGCTCGACTTCCTGGAAGCGATCGCGCGCCGTTCGGCCTACCTGTCGCTGTTGACCGAATACCCGCACACGCTCGAGCGCGTGATCCGCATGATGCATGCCAGCGGCTGGGCCGCCACCTTCCTGACGCTGCATCCGATCCTGCTCGACGAACTGCTGGACGACCGCGGCGGCATCGACGAGCCGGCCGCGCTGGCGGCCAGCCTCGACGCCAGCCTGCTCGAAGCCGCAGGCGACACCGAGCGCCAGCTCGACATCCTGCGCGAAACCCACCATGCCCAGCTGTTCCGGCTGCTGGCGCTCGACCTCGCTGGCGAGCTGTCGGTCGAGCGCCTCGCCGACCACCTGTCCGCGCTGGCCGACGTGGTCGTCGCCGCCACCGTGCGCTGGGCCTGGCGCACGGTGGCCAGCCGCCACATCGAGGAACCGCGCTTCGCCGTCATCGCCTACGGCAAGCTGGGCGGCAAGGAGCTCGGCTACGTGTCCGACCTCGACGTCATCTTCCTGTTCGACGACGAGGACGACATGGCGCCATCGAACTACGCGAAGCTGGCGCAACGCTTCATCACCTGGATGACGGCGCACACGCCGGCCGGCATCCTGTTCGACATCGACACCGCCCTGCGCCCGGACGGCGCCAGCGGCATGCTGGTCAGCTCGCTGGCGGCCTTCGAGCGCTACCAGCACAACGCCGCCTGGGTCTGGGAACACCAGGCGCTCACCCGCGCCCGTTTCTGCGCCGGCGACGCCGCCATCGGGACCCGCTTCGAAGCGATCCGCGAAGCCGTGCTGCGGCGCGACCGCAGCGCGCAAGCCGGGCAGCTCAAGGCCGAGGTACTCGCGATGCGCAAGCGCATGCACGAGGCTTATCCGAACCGTAGCGCGCTGTTCGACCTGAAGCAGGACAGCGGCGGCATGATCGACATCGAATTCATCGTCCAGTACCTGGTGCTGCGCTACGCCGCGGTGCATCCGCAATTGACGGCCAACGCCGGCAATATCGCCTTGCTGCACCGCAGCGCGGAACTCGGCCTGATCGACAAGGACCTGGCCACCGGCGTCGCCGATGCCTACCGGGCGATGCGCAAGCTGCAGCACCAGTTGCGCCTGCAAGGGCGCGAAGCACGGGTCGATCCCGTGCTGGTGCGTGAGGATGCAGCGCGGGTGCTGCGCCTGTGGGAAGCATGTTTCGGTTGACCGCCGGGTCGGCCCGCACATTCCATACCTCCTATATTGGCCCACGATAGCCGAACTTATCCTGTTTTAGGGGAAGTTCGGCACGCCGCTGCGCGCTCGATCCTGTCTATACAGGTACTGACTTTCGGGTTATTTCCGGTAAATACAACTGCGTTGTTTTCAAGACACATGTTGTTATCCCTCAAGTATTGACATTAATCAATATTCAATGCTTTCATAGGGATGCGTCTTTACACACGCGACGTTGCTATTTACAGAAACAGCCGTCTCGAGCGGCAAATAATCCGGAGAGCACATGCAACAACGTACCAAGATCGCGCTGGCAGTCGCCGTCGCCCTTCAGTCCATGATTTCCGTAGCGCAGGCTCAAGAGGCCCTGCAACGCGTCGAAGTCACGGGTTCGCGCATCCGCCAGGTTGACCTGGAAACTGCGCAACCTGTCCAGGTGATGACCCAGGAGCAGATCCAGAAGACTGGCCTGATTACCGTCGGCGACATCATCAACAACATGTCGGTAGCCGGCACCCCAGCCTTCAGCAAGGGCTCGACCCTGGGCGCAAGCCGCGAACAGGGCGGCCAGTTCATCAACATGCGCAACCTCGGCTCGCAGCGCCTGCTGGTACTGGTCAACGGCCGCCGCTGGACGACCACCGTCCTCGGCTACACCGACATGTCGACCGTGCCTGCGACGATGATCGAGCGTATCGAAGTGCTGAAGGACGGCGCTTCGTCGATCTATGGTTCGGACGCCATTGCAGGCGTCGTCAACATCATCCTGAAGAAGTCGCTCGAAGGCGGCCTGGCCAGCGTCTACGTCGGCGAGAACGAAAAGGGCGACGGCCAGAACACCGATTACACCCTCTCTTACGGTGCCGGCAACGACAAGGCGAACATCATGTTCGGCCTGTCGCACAGCGACCAGGGCGCCGTCTGGGCCAAGGACCGCGACATTACGGCCAGCAGCTTCGGCCCGGCACACTTCAACGCCGGCTTCGGCGGCGGCCCATGGGGCCGGATCCAGCCGGTGAACCCGGCCAACGGCGGCGGGCTGTCGCTCAACGCAGCCGGCACCAACGGCGGCTTCAATCGCATCCTCAACCATACCGGCACCTATGACGGCGTGGGCGTCGGCGCGGACTCGCGCAACCAGGCGAACTACCACAATTTCGCCAGCGCGGACGAGGACCTGTTCAACGCGACGCAGCAGATGATGTTCACGTCGCCGAACCGCCTGACCTCGATCTTCACCAAGGGCACGGTCGCGCTGCCGATGGGCATCGAACTGAGCTCGACCGCGATGTACGCGCAACGCGTCTCGAGCCGTCAGATCGCCGGCTATCCGCTCTCCTCGACCTCCCAGAGCAAGTACCCGGTCTACGTCGACAAGAACAGCTACTACAACCCGTACGGCAACCAGGCGCCTGGTGTTGCACCGGGCACCGGCATCGACCTGTTCTTCGCCCGCCGCACCGTCGAAGTACCGCGCGGCAGCGAAAACACCAACCGCACCCTGCACATCGACGTCGCGCTGAATGGCGACTTCGAGATTGCAGGCAAGCCATGGAACTGGGGCGCTGCCTACAACTACAATAATGTCGAAGGCTCGGTCGCGGGCACGGGTAACATCAACCTGCTGAACCTGAAGAAGGCCCTCGGCCCGTCGTTCCGTAACGCACAGGGCGTGGTCCAGTGCGGCACCGCTGCGGCGCCGGTCTCGCTGCTCGAGTGCGTACCGTTCGACATACTCGGTGGCCCGTCGGCGTCTACGCCAGAAGCGTTGAAGTATGTCATGTCGAGCGGCATGGCGACTTACGGCAGCAAGGTCACCAGCGCAACGGCTGACCTGAGCGGCGAAGTGTTCACCCTGCCAGCCGGCGCGATCGGCGTCGCAGGCGGCCTCGAGTACCGCGAAGTCAGCGGCTACGACCAGCCGGGCCAGTTCGAGCAGTCGGGCTATTCGACCGACCTCGCCGGCAATGCCACCTACGGCAAGTACACCGTCAAGGAAGCCTACCTCGAAGTCAACGTGCCGATCCTGAAAGACCTGCCGTTCGCGGAACTGCTGAACGTCAACCTGGCGTCGCGCCACTCCGACTACAGCAACTTCGGCACCACGACCAACAGCAAGGCCAGCTTCATGTGGAAGCCGATCAAGGACCTGCTGGCACGCGGCACCTGGGCCGAAGGCTTCCGTGCCCCTGCCCTGGGTGACACCTTCGGCGGTGGCGGCCAGTCCTTCGACTCCTACCTCGACCCATGCGACAGCGCCTTCGGCGCTGCCGCGGGCGATGCTGCTGTCGCTGCGCGCTGCGCCGCCGCCGGCGTGCCGGCGGGCTTCCGCCAGAAGCAGCAATCGGGCGCCAACGTGCCTGCAGGCGGCTCGCAGACGCCTTACCCGTTCGTCCAGGGTATCGGCAACGACTCGCTGACTCCGGAAACGGCCATCACGAAAACCCTGGGCCTGGTCTACAGCCCATCGTTCGTGCCTGGCCTGACCGTCGGCCTCGACTGGTTCAACATCAGCATCGAGAACCGCATTTCGGGTGTCACGACCCCGTACCTGCTGAACCAGTGCTACGTGTTCAATACGCCGAGCTTCTGCTCCTCCATCACCCGTGATGCAACCGGCCAGATCACCGGCCTGTCGCGTGGCAACACGAACCTGGGCGAGATGGAAACCGAAGGCATGGACCTGAGCATCGGCTACCGCATGCCGCGCACCGCCTACGGCCAGTTTGGCGTGCGTTCGGAAACGACCTATGTCGATTCCTTCCGCACCCGCACCACGCCGACCAGCACCTGGACCGAGTACGCCGGCGAGTACTACTACAACCGCGTGAAGTCGAACCTGACGCTGGACTGGAACATGGGCAACTGGAGCGCCACCTGGGCCGCCCGCTACTACAGCGGCACCAAGGTTCGCTGCTGGTCGAACACCGCGACTTTGGTGGCCGAGTGCGACAATCCGAACGCAATGCAGAGCTGGGGCAAGGGCAACAGCAAGCATGGCTCGACCACGTACAACGATCTGTCGGTCGGCTATGCCTTCCCATGGAAGGGCAAGCTGCTGGTCGGTGCCAACAACGTGTTCAACAAGGAGCCGCGCGTCGTCTACAACACGGCGTCGAACTTCGGCGGCAACGCGTCATCGTCGTCGGTGAACCCGGACCTGCCGATCGACCGCTTCTTCTACGTGCGCTACAACCAGGCCTTCTAAGGACGGCTTGACATCGAGACCCGCCCCGCGCGGGTCCCGAAAAGCCCGCTTCGGCGGGCTTTTTTTTCGCCCGTTGAAACGGGCGTTTCTCCTTTGCCGCCATCGCGCCACCCGCCATTCTCCTGCCTCGCCCCCGCTTCAGGCAGCGAATATTCGCCTTTAGAGCATAGGTGCCGAATCGTCAAGAGTGATTTGTAAAATCTGCTATCTGTAAATACGCATTTGCGCAACAGTAACAGAATTTTCATCGGATTCATTGACAGAAACATTGCTAGGATGCTTCTATGCATGTCCAGAAGATGATGGACAGATCATTAAGGTCCGCCACAGCTTTCGATCAGTCGCGCACAGCGACACCTTCCGTTGCGGCACTGCTGGGATCCAGCAAGGCTGCGTCTTCACCTAGGAGTTTTGCAATATGATGGAAACAATCTTGTCCCGGTCGATCCGCGTGATCTGCCTGGGCGGTATGGCCCTCGGCATGAACGCTGCGTTCGCTCAAGAAGCATCGCAGCCGTTGCAGCGCGTTGAAGTCACCGGTTCGCGCATTCGCCAGGTTGACCTGGAAACGGCCCAGCCGATCCAGATCATGAGCCAGGAACAGATCCAGAAGACCGGCCTCGTGACCGTCGGTGACATCCTGAACAACATGTCGTCGGCCGGCGCGCCTGACTTCAGCCGCAGCGGCTCGCTGACCTCGAACGCCGAAGCCGGCGGCCAGTACGTCAGCCTGCGCAACCTGGGCTCGAACCGCCTGCTGGTGCTGGTGGACGGCAAGCGCTGGACCCAGAGCGCCGCCGGTTTCACCGACCTGTCGACCATTCCATCGTCGATGATCGAGCGCATGGAAATCCTGAAGGATGGCGCTTCGTCGGTCTACGGCTCGGATGCAATCGCCGGCGTGATCAACATCATCCTGAAGAAGAGCATGGAAGGCGGCCAGCTGTCGCTGTACACCGGCCGCAATCAGGAAGGCGACGGCAAGAACAACGACTTCTCGCTGAGCTACGGTGCCAACAACGACAAGGCTTCGCTGATGTTCGGCCTGTCGCACACCACCCAGGGTATCGTCAACACCCAGACCCGCGACATCACCTCGACCTCCTACGGTCCGGCCCACCCGTTCGCCGGCCTCGGCGCCGCTCCATGGGGCCGTATCGCTCCTGTGAACCCGGTAACCGGCGGTGGCGATATCGCCCTGCGCAAGGACAAGGACGGTAACCCGCTGAACGCAGGCCGTTTCTTCAACCGCATGCTGAACCACACCGGTTCGTATGACGGCGTCGGCGTCGGCGCCAATTCGCGCGATCCGAACAGCTACCACACGTACGCCGGCGCGAACGAAGACAAGTACAACTCGTCGCAGGACATGGACCTGCTGTCGCCGACCCGCCTCGACACCCTGTTCGTCAAGGGCGAGATCGCGCTGCCGAAAGAGATGCGCCTGAAGACCACCGCGATGTACTCGCAGCGCAAGGCCGTCCGCACCATCGCCGGCTATCCGCTGCAGTCGACCTCGCAGGGCAACTATCCGGTCTACATCGACAAGGACAGCTACTACAACCCGTACGGCAACCAGGTCGCCGGTGCCGGCAACGGCCAGGACCTGTACTTCCAGCGCCGCACCATCGAACTGAAGCGCGTGACGGAGAATGAAAACCGCACCCTGCACCTCGATGCAGCCCTGGAAGGCGACTTCACCGTCCGGGACCTGGCGTGGAACTGGAGCGTCAGCTACAACCACAACAAGCTGTCGGGCACGCAACAGGACAACGGCAACGTCAACCTGCTGAACCTGAAGCAGGCCCTGGGCCCATCGTTCATGAACGCTTCGGGCATCGTCCAGTGCGGCACCCCGGGCGCGCCGATCGGCCTGGCCGCGTGCACCCCGTTCGACATCATCGGCGGCCCATCGGCTTCGACCCCGGAAGCGCTGAAGTTCATCAACACCACGGGCACCAAGACCTACGGTTCGACCATCAACAACGCCAACGCCGACATCGCCGGCGAACTGTTCCAGCTGCCAGCCGGCGCGCTGGGCCTGGCAGTCGGTATCGAGCACCGCGAAGTCAAGGGCTACGACATTCCTGACCAGTTCTCGCAGTCGGGCTACTCGACCAACCTGTCGGGCCAGGCAACCGTCGGCCGCTACAGCGTTCGCGAAGCCTACGCCGAGCTGAACATCCCTGTGCTGAAGGCCAAGCCGTTCGCTGAACTGCTGAGCTTCAACCTGGCAACCCGCCACTCCGACTACAGCAACTTCGGCGTGACCAACAACAGCAAGGCCAGCTTCATGTGGAAGCCGGTCAAGGACGTGCTGTTCCGCGGTACCTGGGCTGAAGGCTTCCGCGCACCGACCGTGGACGACATCTCCGGCGGCGGCTCGCAATCGTTCGACACCTTCCTCGACCCATGCGACACGCAGTTCGGCGAAGCATCGCGCAACCCGGCCGTCCTGGCACGTTGCGTCGCTGCAGGCACCAGCCCGACCTACCGTCAGCTGCAACAGGCAGGCACCCCGATCGAGAACGCGACCGGCTCCCAGGGCCTGGTGGCATTCAACTCGGGCGCCGGCAACCAGTTCCTGACCCCGGAAACGGCCGTCACCAAGACCGCCGGCTTCGTGTACAGCCCGTCGTTCGTGCCTGGCTTCACCGTTGGCCTGGACTGGTACAACATTGCCATCGACAATCGCATCACCGCAATCGGCGCGACCTATGTGGCGAACCAGTGCTACATCTCGGGCAACCCGAACTTCTGCGGCGCGATCAAGCGTGACGCGACCGGCCAGATCAGCCAGCTGTCGCGCGGCAACGCCAACCTGGGCGAGATGGAAACCGAAGGCCTGGACCTGGCGATCAACTACCGCCTGCCACGCACCGCCTACGGCCAGTTCAGCCTGCGTAGCGAAACCTCGTACACCGACAGCTTCCGTACCCGCAGCAGCGCTGCTTCGGAGTGGAACGAGTACGCCGGCGAGTACTTCTACAACCGCGTGAAGTCGAACAACTCGATCGACTGGTCGATGGGCAACTGGAGCGCCAACTGGGGCTTCCGTTACTACAGCCCGGTCAAGGATTCTTGCTACTCTGTGAAGGACAATATCGAGTGCAACATGCCTAAGGCCGAGACCACCTGGGGCACCGGCGCGAACAAGCTGGGCTCGGTCACGATCCATGACATGAGCGTCGGCTACAAGACTTCGTTCAACAGCCGCATCCTGTTCGGTATCAACAACGTCTTCGACAAGCAGCCACGCATCGTGTACAACACGCAAGCATCGGCCTCGTCGGTGGATGCTGACCTGCCGATCGATCGCTTCTTCTACGTCCGCTACAACCAGTCGTTCTAATGGAACAGGGTCGCAAGACCCTTTCCTGAAGACCTGACCGAATGCCCGCCCGGCCCTGCCGGGCGGGCATTTTTTTCGCTGCCCCTACCCTCGCCCCCGCCTGACCCGGCACAGCCGCACCCGACGCGGTATCATGGCGGATTGCGCGGCACGGCCGCGGCTATCCGAAAACGAACAATGGCAATCAAACTCAAGAACGACAAGGACATCGCGAAGATGCGCGTCGCCGGCCGCATGGCCGCCGAGGTGCTGGAAATGATCAGGGAATACGTCGTTCCCGGCGTCTCCACCGAGGAGCTCGACCGCCGCTGCAACGAGTACATCCGCAAGGTGCAAAATGCCACGCCGGCCAACGTCGGCTACCACGGCTTTCCGAAAACCCTGTGCACCTCGGTCAACGGCGTGGTCTGCCACGGCATCCCGAGCGAGAAGGAAATCCTCAAGGACGGCGACATCGTCAACATCGACGTCACCGTGATCAAGGAAGGCTGGCACGGCGACACCAGCCGCATGTATTACGCGGGCACCCCGAGCCCCGAGGCAAAGCGCCTCGTCGACACCACCTACGAGTGCATGATGGCGGGCATCCGCACGGTGCGCCCCGGCTCGCGCCTGGGCGACGTCGGGCACGCGATCCAGAAGCTGGCGGAAAGCGCCGGCTATTCGGTGGTACGCGACTATTGCGGCCACGGCATCGGCCGCGTCTACCACGAAGACCCGCAGGTGCTGCACTACGGGCGCCCGAACACGGGCCTGCTGCTCAAGGAAGGCATGACCTTCACGGTCGAGCCGATGATCAACGCCGGCGACGACGAAGTGGCCCAGCTGGACGACGGCTGGACCGTGGTCACGCGCGACGGCTCGCTCTCGGCCCAGTGGGAACACATGATCGCCGTGACGGCGAACGGCTTTGAAATCCTGACGCCGTGGCCGAAACGCTAACTCGTTGCAATCAGCAAAAACCCGCCACAGGCGGGTTTTTTTTCGTCCGCGGTTCGATCAGGCCTTCGGGACGGGGAAGGGGCGGCCCCTACCCGGTTGCGCCTGAGACTCCGCTTCCTTACAACGGGCCAGGCGCACAGTAAAGGTCCACAATTTATTTTTAAACAATTTTGCAACACATTTAAAACTAATGAGTGTTGGTAATTGACAAAATGTAAGTCTCAATGCTTCCATTAGAAATTGTCAATACGAAGCCGATTACACTCATAACGTGTTGAGTCTTTGATTTGACTAAAACAATGTTGTTTTCACGTCGAAATTTTTCTGAGGAGTGTTTCACCATGATGGAAACCATCTTGTCCCGGTCGATCCGCGCGATCTGCCTGAGCGGCTTGGCCGTGGGCATGGGCGCTGCATACGCGCAAGAGATGCAGACCCAAGGCGGGCAAAACCAAAGCGGTGCTGCCCAGCAGCAGGCAGCCGCAGCCGAAGGTCAGGCGCCAGCGATGCAGCGCATCGAGGTGACCGGTTCGCGCATCCGTTCACCGAACGCGGATTCGCCGTCCCCGCTGCAGGTGCTGTCGGCCGCCGACATCGCCGCATCGGGCGCCACCAACCTGCAGCAGGTGCTGCTGGACAACCCGACCATGGGCTCGCCTGCAATCAGCCGTACCAATTCGGCTTTCCAGACCGCCAGCGTAGGCGTCGCCACCGTCGACCTGCGTAACCTGGGCACCTCGCGTACCCTGGTGCTGGTCAATGGCCGCCGTTTCGTCTCGGGTATCCCGGGCGAATCCGCAGTCGACCTGAACTCGATTCCAACCGACTTCATCGAGCGCGTCGAACTCCTGACCGGTGGCTCCTCGGCAGCCTACGGCTCCGACGCCGTTGCAGGCGTGGTCAACATCATCACCAAGCGCAACTTCGACGGCATCATGCTGGACGCCCAGATGGGCGAGAGCTTCGAGGGCGACGACCAGAAGCGCAAGTTCTCGGCTACCCTTGGCACCAGCAACGACAAGGGCTTCCTGATGGGCCACCTGGGCTACTCGCGCGAGGGCCAGGTGTGGTCGCGCGACCGTGAGCGTTCCGCTGTCGACCAGCAGGCTAGCTACTCCGCGGCCGTCGGCGGCGCATACCCGTTCCGCGTCCAGCGTCCTTTCTACTCCAGCTTTGCACCGCAGGGCACTTTCTTCCCGGACAGCGGCTCATTCACCTATGACCGGAACGGCAATGTTATTCCGGTTAACACCAACGGCCTTAATGGCGGCCAGGCTACCGGTTTCAACCGTAACGAGTTCCGTTCGATCGCCGTGCCGGTCGAGCGCTACCTGTTCGCCGCCAACGGCGAGCTGAATGTCAACGAGAAGACCCGGATCTTCATGGAAGGCACTTACGCCTCCTCCAAGGTATCCTCGACCATCGAACCGTTCGCACTGGGTGCAGAAGACATCTTCCCGTCGACCGGCGGCCAAGTGCCGGCTGGCTCCCTGGTCAACGGCGCCCTGGTCAGGAACCCGCTGGTACCGCAGTACCTCTACGACCGCATCAGCGACAACGATGGCGACGGCATTCCTGACTACTACTTCACCCGCCGCCTGTCGGAAGTGGGTACCCGTGGCAGCAATGCGGACCGCGACACCTTCCGCTTCGTGACCGGTGTCAAGGGCGAATTCGATGCCTGGAAGACCTGGAACTATGAAGTCTACGGCGGCTATGGCCAGACTAAGGAAGCCCAGGAGTCGAGCGGCCAGGTCAATGTCCTGAACTTCGCCCAGGCACTGCAGGCGGTTCCAGGCGCGAACGGCGGCGCCCCGGTGTGCGCCAGCGCCGACGCACGTCTGCAAGGTTGCGTGCCGATCAACGTGTTCGGTTTCAACACCATCTCGCCGGAAGCGCTGAAATACGTCACTGCACCGGGCTCGCTGCTGACCCGCACCACCCAGAAACTGGTGGGCGGCCAGATCAACGGCGAAGTCTGGGATCTGCCGGCCGGCCCGCTGGGCGTGGCAGCAGGTTTCGAATGGCGCAAGGAATTCTCGAGCGCCGTGCCGGACGCCCTGACCCAGGCTGGTCTGAACGCCGGCAACGCAACGCCGCCGACCGCGGGTGAATTCAGCGTCAAGGAAATCTTCCTCGAAACCCGCGTGCCGCTGCTGAAAGACGTGCCGTTTGCCAAGGAACTGAACTTCCTGGGTGCCTTCCGTCGCGGCGACTACTCGTCGGTGGGTAACACCAATAGCTGGAACGCCGGCCTCGAGTGGACTGTCGTTAACGACGTCAAGCTTCGCGGCACCCGTTCGCTGTCGACCCGTGCGCCGAACATCAACGAGCTGTTCCAGGCACCGAGCCAGGACTTCCCGTCCGGCCTGAACGATCCCTGCCTGGGCGTGACCGCCACCTCGGGCGGCCCGTACGCCGCACTGTGCCGCGCCAACCCGGGCGTGGCAGCGAACATCGCCGCCAACGGTGCGTTCACCCTGAACCAGTCCGACATCCAGGGCGTCAGCGGCTACAACCGCGGCAACCCGGATCTGGAGGCGGAAAAAGGCCGTTCGACCACCTTCGGCGTGGTCTGGACCCCGCGTTCGATCGATGTGCTGAAGCGCTTCACCTTCACGGCTGACTACTTCAACATCAAGATCGCCGACGCCATCCTGAGCACCCCGCGTCAGTACGCCCTGGAAAGCTGCTATAGCGGTTCGAACCCGGCGCTGTGCTCGTTCATCACCCGCCGCCCGGCCGCCGTCGGCGCCAACAGCGCCGGTTCGCTGGACCTGGTCGACACCGCTGTGTCGAACACCGGCGGCTTCACGACCGAGGGTATCGACCTGACCGCCGCCTGGAACGATCGCGTCGGCCCTGGCCGCCTGTCGACCAAGCTGGCCTATACCTACGTCAAGGAAGGCTTCGTCATCCCGCTGCCGGGTGCCGAGAAGGATCCGTTCGCAGGCGAAATCGGCGCACCGAAGAACAAGGCACTGTTCGACATCGGCTACAAGTGGAACAACGTCAGCGTCAGCGCGACCATGACCTACATCGGCCGCTCGGCACTGGACGACCAGTTCCTGGGCGACGAGACAACGGTCAAGTTCGGTTCGCGTACCTACACTGACTTGCAGGCGTCGTACGAAGTGGCCAAGGGTACCGAGCTGTACTTTGGTCTGAACAACGCGTTCGACACCCAGCCTCCGGCGATCATTTCGGGCCTGCCGGGTAGCAACACGGGTACTGAGACCGCTGCTGGCACCTACGATCCGATCGGCCGCCGCTGGTACGCCGGCGTGCGCGTGGCGCTCTGATCCTTCCTTTTTAGGACTTGAAAACGCCGGGTTCGCCCGGCGTTTTTTTATTCCGTCGCGAAATGCGCGTCGCCGCCATGGCTGTCGAGGTGCTGGAGATGATCGGCGAGTACGTCGTTTCCAGCGTCTCTATCGAAGGACTCGACCACCGCTGCAACGAATACATCCGCAAGGTGTCCACAAGGTGGCCCAGCTCGACGACTTTGGACCGTGGTCACGCGTGGCGGCTCGCTGTCCGCCCGGTGGGAACACATGATCTTCGTGACGAGCCACGGCTACGAGGTCCTGACGCCTTGGTCAAAAGCCTGAGACTTCCCGTTCCAGAAAGCAGGAGACAAAAAAAACCCGCCGTTCGGCGGGTTTTTTGTAGCGCTTTCGACGCGCGGGTTACTTCGCGCTCATCAGCGCGACAGTGGTGTCGAGCATGCGGTTCGAGAAGCCCCACTCGTTGTCGTACCACGACGACACTTTCACCAGGCGGCCCGAGACCTTGGTCAGGGTGGCGTCGAAGTTCGACGATGCCGGGTTGTGGTTGAAGTCGACCGAGACCAGCGGTTCGGTCTGGTAGGTCAGCACGCCCTTCAGCGCGCCTTCCGAAGCCGACTGCATGATCTGGTTGACTTCGTCGACGGTCGTGTCGCGCTTGGCGATGAAGGTCAGGTCGACGATCGAGACGTTGATGGTCGGCACGCGGATCGCGAAGCCGTCCAGCTTGCCGTTCAGCTCAGGCAGCACCAGGCCGACCGCGGCGGCGGCGCCGGTCTTGGTCGGGATCATCGACTGGGTGGCCGAACGGGCGCGGCGCAGGTCTTCGTGCATCACGTCGGTCAGCACCTGGTCGTTGGTGTAGGCGTGCACGGTGGTCATCAGGCCGGTTTCCAGGCCGATCGCGTCATGCAGCGGCTTGACCAGCGGGGCCAGGCAGTTGGTGGTGCAGGAGGCGTTCGAAATCACGGTGTCGGACGACTTCAGCACGTCCTGGTTGACGCCGTACACGATGGTCGCGTCGACATCCTTGCCGCCCGGTGCCGAGATGATGACTTTCTTGGCGCCGCCCTTCAGGTGGGCCGAGGCCTTCTCCTTGGTGGTGAAGAAGCCGGTGCACTCCAGCACCACGTCCACACCCAGCTCGCCCCATGGGATCTCGGCCGGGTTACGCTGCGCGAACACGCGGATCGGGTCGCCGTTGACGATCATGTTGTCGCCTTCGACCGTGACGGTGCCCGGGAACTTGCCGTGGGCGGTGTCGTAGCGGGTCAGGTGCGCGTTCGACTCGGCATTACCCAGGTCGTTGATGGCGACGATCTGGATGTCCTGCTTCTTGCCGCCTTCGTAGAAAGCACGCAGGATGTTACGGCCGATGCGGCCATAGCCGTTGATTGCAACCTTGATGGTCATACTCTTTGCTCCTGATTAAAAAAAACCGTTAGCAGGCAGGAGGAAAGCCGCTCACGGCGGCTCCCTCATGCGACCTTGTCTACCTTGTTCTTATGCCGCGATCACGCCCTTGGCCTTGGCCACGACGTTCTCGACGGTGAAGCCGAAATGCTTGAACAGCACCGGTGCCGGTGCCGATTCGCCGAAGGTGTCGATGCCGACGACAGCACCTTCCAAACCGACATACTTGTACCAGAAATCGGTCACACCTGCCTCAATGGCAACACGAGGCGTGCCGCGCGTCAAGACACTTGCTTTGTAGCCTGCATCCTGGCGTTCGAACACGTCGGTCGACGGCATCGAGACGACGCGTGCGGCAATGCCCTCGCCTGCCAGCGCGTCGGCTGCCTTGACCGCCAGTTCGACTTCGGAACCGGTGGCGATCAGGATGACTTTGGCGTCGGCGGCGTCGCGCAGCACGTAGCCGCCCTTGGCGACGTTCGCCACGGCCGCGGCATCGCGCTCCATGAACGGCAGGTTCTGGCGCGAGAAGATCAGGGTCGACGGGCCGTCGCGGCGCTGGACTGCCGCGCCCCAGGCAACCTGCGATTCGACCGTGTCGCACGGACGCCAGTTGTCCAGGTTCGGGATCAGGCGCAGCGACGAGACGTGCTCGATCGACTGGTGGGTCGGGCCGTCTTCTCCCAGGCCGATCGAGTCGTGGGTGAACACGAACAGCGAGCGGATCTTCATCAGGGCAGCCATGCGCAGCGCATTGCGGCTGTAGTCCGAGAAGGTCAGGAAGGTCGCGCCGAACGGGATGAAGCCGCCGTGCAGGGCGACGCCGTTCTGGATCGCGGCCATGCCGAATTCGCGCACGCCGTAGTTGATGTGGTTGCCGGCGATGCCCGAACGCACGGCGACCGACTCTTTCCAGTTGGTCAGATTGGAGCCGGTCAGGTCGGCCGAGCCGCCCAGGAATTCCGGCAGCACCGGGGCCAGGGCCTGGATCGCGTTCTGCGAGGCCTTGCGGGTGGCAATCGTTTCCTTCTTGTCGATGCAGGTGGCAATCGCCGCGTCCAGCACCTCGTTGAAGTTGCCCGGCAGTTCACCCTTCATGCGGCGCTCGAGTTCGGCGGCCATCTCCGGATGCTGCGCGCGGTATGCGGCGAACATGGCGTTCCAGCTGTTTTCCAGCTCGGCGCCGCGCGCCTTTGCGTCCCAGGCCTGGTAGATTTCGCCGGGAATGTCGAACGGGATCGGGTCCCAGACCAGGTGCTGGCGCACGGCCGCGATTTCCTTGTCGCCCAGCGGAGCGCCGTGGACCTTGTCGCCGCCCTCCAGGTTCGGGGCGCCCTTGCCGATGATGGTCTTGCAGCAGATCAGGGTCGGACGGTCCGACTGTTTCGCCTGCTCGATCGCGTTCGACACGGCGCTCACGTTGTGGCCGTCGACGGCCGGGATCACGTTCCAGCCATAGGCCTCGAAACGTTTCTGGGTGTCGTCGGTGAACCAGCCTTCGACCTTGCCGTCGATCGAGATGCCGTTGTCGTCGTACAGCCAGATCAGCTTGTTCAGGCGCAGCGTGCCGGCCAGCGAGGCGACTTCGTGCGAGATGCCTTCCATCAGGCAGCCGTCGCCCAGGAAGGCGTAGGTGTAGTGGTCCACCACCTCGAAGCCCGGACGGTTGAATTCATAGCTCAGCAGCCACTCGGCCAGCGCCATGCCGACCGAGTTGGCGATACCCTGGCCCAGCGGGCCGGTGGTCGTTTCCACGCCCGGCGTGATATGCACTTCCGGGTGGCCCGGGGTCTTCGAGTGCAGCTGGCGGAAGTCGCGGATGTCGTCCATCGACAGGTCGTAGCCGGACAGGTGCAGCAGCGCGTAGTGGAGCATCGAACCGTGGCCATTCGACAGCAGGAAACGGTCGCGGTTCATCCAGCCTGGGTTGGCCGGGTTGTGGCGATAGTGCTTGTCCCACAGCGCGACGGCGATTTCCGCCATGCCCATCGGCATGCCAGGGTGACCGGAGTTGGCTTTCTGGACGGCGTCCATTGCCAGCGCGCGAATCGCGTTGGCCATCAGGGTAGTGGTTTGCATAGGTTTCATGAAAAACGGTGGTCTGGATTGGAGGCGGAGGCGGTGCGGCTGGCCGTAGCCCGGTATTTTACCAGAGCGCTTACCTGCCCCATCGCTGCCGAATTAAAATGCAGGGTTTGTTGTCCACATAGATAGGAGCCGCATGCCCCGTTTCTTCTGTTCCCAGCCGCTCGCGGTCGGCGGCACCGTCGACTTGCCCGAGTCCGTTGCCCACCACCTGCATGTGGTACGCCTGCAACCCGGCGCCGCACTGACCCTGTTCGACGGCAAGGGCGGCCAGTACCAGGCAACGCTGCTTGAAACCGGCAAGAAGCGCGCGAGCGCGGCCGTCGTCGGGTTCGAGGCGGTCGAGGTCGAGCTGCCCTACTCCATCACCCTGGCGCAGGGCTTGCCGGAGGGCTCGAAGATGGACTGGATCATCGAAAAGGCGGTCGAACTCGGGGTGGCGGCGGTGCAGCCGCTGGCGGCCCAGCGCAGCGTGGTGCGCCTGTCGGGCGAGCGCGCGGAAAAACGCCACGCACACTGGCAGGGCGTAATCGTAGCGGCGTCGGAACAGTGCGGGCGCAACCGCCTGGCGCGGCTGGCGCCGGTGACGGACTTCGGACGCTGGCTCGGCATGCCGGCTGCCGGGCAGCGCATCCTGTTTTCGCCGCGCGCGTCCCGCAGCCTGGCCGAATGGGCAGCATGCGGTCCATGCGAGGTGACCCTGCTGGTCGGCCCCGAAGGCGGGTTCAGCATGGAAGAGGAGGAAGCAGCCGTTGCGGCAGGCGCCCTGCCCCTGTCGATCGGCCCACGCGTCTTGCGCACCGAGACCGCAGCCCTGGCAGCGCTGGCCGCACTGAACGGATTGTGGGGTGGAATGTAAGGGCTTCCAGTTACCGCACGAGCAATAAAAAACGCCCCGGCAAGCCGGGGCGTTTTGTCGTTGTCAGCGGAAGCAAGCCCCCGCTGGCATACAAGTCGTAATCGAAACCGATCAGAACTTGCGGTCGTACGTGACCGAGACACGGCCCGAACGCGGTGCGGTCAACGACAGCGGGGTGCCGTAGATGCTGCTGACCAGCGCAGCGGCGTTGTAGGCTTCGGTCACGTTCTGCGCAACCTGGCGGTTGAACACGTTGAACACGTCCAGACGCACTTGCAGGCCAGGCAGGATCGACGGCTTGTAAGCAACGTTCATGTCCAGGCGGTTGTCCCAAGGCAGGCGGCCCAGGCTACCACGCGGGGTGATGACGTTTTGCGCACGCGTCGCACCCAGGCACCAGAAAGTCTGGTTCGAGTAGTTCGGCGAGCCGCTGGCAGCCGGGTTGGCTTCGCTGCCGATGCAGCTGCGCGGACGGCCCGACGCGAACAGCACGTTACCGCCAACCACGATTTCCTTGGTGACTTCGTAGAAGCCATACGCCTTGATCTGGTGCTCGCGGTCGTTCGGCAGCAAGCCGTCGGCGCCGATCATCAGCTCAGGGTAATCCCAGGTCGAGGTCACAGCGACGTCAGCTTGACCGTTGTCCGAACGAACCTGACCCTCGGTATTGCCCTTGTTCTTCGACCAGGTGTAGTTCACCTTGCCATACCAGCCATTGCGGAATGGGTGCTCGGCGAACAGGTCGATCGCGGCGTAGGTACGGCGCGGTTTCGGGAAGCGCTGGTCTTCGGCGCTCAGGAACACCTTGGTCAGGCGTTTTGGATCGCCGGCGAAGTCCACCATGAAGGTATTGTCCTGGCCAGGGTTGAACGTCTGGCAGGTATTACCCCACAGCGGGTTGTCGATCGAAATGCCGTTCGCTTCAGCATAGCGTTCGAACGGACGCACGTCGCAGAAGTCGTCGATGGTCTGCTTCAGCTTGCGGTAGGTGGCCTTGCCGCCGAAGTTCAGGCTTGGCGACCAGGCTTTCTCGAAGCCGACGGACACCTCATCCTGGAAGGACGGTTTCATGTCCAGTGCAGCCAGGGTCTCGACGACCTTGTCCTGGTTGTACTCGTTATTGTTCGACAGCGGTGGGCTCAGCTGCACCAGGCCGGTCGGGGCGCCGTTGGCATCCACGCCGCTGTAGGTGAAGTACTGGGCCGTGAACAGCGAACGGCCGGCACCACGCACCGAGATATGGGTCGGGATCGGCACCGAGTAGCGGCCGGCGGTACCGAACACTTTCAGGCTGGCGTCACCGAAGACGTCCCACGAAGCGGCGAAGCGCGGATTGATCTGGTTCTTCATTTCCAGGAACGTCGTCTTGCTGTCGTTCTGGTTTTCGAAGGACTCGCTGCGGACACCGAGGGTCAGCAGCAGGTTCGGCGTGACCTGCCACTTGTCTTCGAGGTAGATTGCGCTCTGCTCGCCGTAGGAATCGGTGACGGTCGAGAACAGGTCGCGGGTCACGTAGTAACCCTGGGTGCCGTAGCCACCGCCGCTTGCGGGCGACGGGATGGTAAAGCCTGCCACCGTGTCGATCGACTGGTTCGGCGTGAGGCTGCGCTGGTAGGTCCAGATACCGCCACCGGCGCGCAGGTCGCCGGCTTTCAGCGATGCGATCTTGGTCTGGTCGATACCGCCGCGCAGGGTGTGGTCGCCCAGGCGGTATTCGATGTCGAAACGGCCCGACTTGACGTCGTCCATCGAGCCTGGCGCCACGATGGTGCCGGTGATGCCTTGCGGGTTGCTGTAGGTCACGCCTGGCACCTGGGCGGCCGGCGCTGCCGATACCTGGAACAGGTCAGGCTGGTAGCCCGGGAAGATGTTCTCGTGCTTCGACTTGGTGCGGCCGTACAGGGCGGTCACGGTCAGGTCGTCGCTCAGGTTACCGGTGTACTTGAGGATGTTGGTCTTGCCACCGTTGTTGTCGATGTTGATGCGGGTGGCACGCGAGGTCACGGGACCGACCGCGGAGCGGGTCGCGTAGTCGAAGCCGCGGTCGGCATTCGTCACTTCCGGCGTGTCGCCCAGCGCGGTGAATTCGAGGCGGTGGTTGTCGGTGATGTTCCAGTCGACCTTCGCCATGTAGCGCTCGATCTTGCTGTTGGTATCGCGCCAGCCGTTACGCAGGTTCGAGGTGCCGACGCGGAAGCCGTTGACAGTGCCCGAATCGGTTTCGGTCTTCTCGGCCGAAGCGAAGAAGAACAGCTTGTCCTGGATGATCGGACCGCCGACGTAGCCACCATAGACCTTGCGTTCCTGGGTGTTCTGGTAGCGCGCGAGGCGCAGGGTGCCGTCGGTGCGTGCATTTTCCGGGGCGCCGGTGTTGGCGTAGAAAATGTCGCGCGGGCTGGCACGCCACTGTTCCGGTTCCCAGGTGACGATGCCGCCTGCTTCCCAGGTGTTGGTACCGCTCTTGGTGATGATGTTGACCACACCACCGATCGAACGGCCGAATTCGGCGCCGAAGCCGCCGGTCAGGACCTGCGCTTCAGCGATGGCGCCGAACGGCAGCTGCGACGCGCCCAGGCCGGTCAGCGGGTTGACGACCGGGAAGCCGTTGATGTAGTACGAGTTTTCCGATGCAGCGCCGCCGCCGAACGAAGCACCGCCGGCGAAACGCGAGTCGGCGCGGGTGGTGTTCGGTGCCAGCTGGATGATCGCCTCGACGTTACGTGCAATCGGCAGCGCAGCCAGCTGGCGCGCGTTGAAGGTTGCGCCGGCGGTGGTGCTGGTGACGTCGATCGTGCGGCGCTGGCCGGTAACGGTAACCGTTTGCATGGCCGCGGCTTGCGGGAACACGGCTTCCGAGCCTTGGCCGATGCTCGTTTCCACTTGCGTGGTCGAGACGACCGTCTCGCCCTTCATCTGCGACACGGTGTAGCTGCCGCTCGGCAGTGCGGTCGCACGGAAGCGGCCTTGCGCATCCGGGGTGATGACGCGGCGCAGGCCGGTCGCGGCATTCTCGATCACCACGCGCACGTCGGCGCCTGGAGTGACGCTACCGTACACGGTACCGGTCGCGTTCGACTGGGCCATGGCCGGGTGCATGACGCCGACGGTCAGCGCTGCGCCACTGAACGCCAACGTCAATGCGTGCACTAAAACGGTTTTCTTCAACATTTGTGATTTCCTGTCTGTATTTATTCAATCATCCATGCGGATGACGGGTCTTGTTTTTCGCTGCCAAATCACTCGTACTAACTTCTTACCGCTTTCTCTCGTTTTGAATAAAACGAAAAATTCATGCTATTGAACTTAATCAATAATTATGAATTCATGCATATAATCATGCCGAAACTCCCAGTGTCAACGATTGAAAACGTCGCGTGTGCATATTCGCAACAGTTTCTAAAAAAATAGTTTTCCTAAAATTTTCCTTCCCCTGCGTGGTGCGGTGCAGCACAGCAATTGTTCATGAACGCACCAAATTGGTGCACTGTTCTGTATGTCAGTAGTACGCTCAGAGAAACGCTTCGCCTGCGTCAGCAAATAATTTTGCACCGCACAAATTGGATGCGGAAATGGACTAAACCTTTCCCTTATGCATGAGAACTGGGTGCAGTACGAAGGGATAGGTAAGGATGCCAGCGCGGTCGGGCCCGCGGTGCGGAGTCGATTGGTTCAACGGAAGTGAACAGGTAGAATAGCGGTTTGGCCATACCGGATGCCTGCGCTCGGCGCAGGGCGGCGCCGGCGCTTACGGAACTGACATGCTGCGCATTAACGAACTCAAACTCCCCCTCGACCACCCTGACCACGCCCTGCGCGACGCCATCGTTGCGCGGCTCGGCATCGAGGTCGGCGACCTGGTCGACTTCAACGTCTTCAAGCGCAGCTACGATGCGCGCAAGAAGACGGCGATCGTCCTGATCTATGCGATCGACGTCGAAGTCCGCAACGAAGCGGCGGTGCTGGCGCGCCTGAAGCAAGACCCCTATATCCTGCCCTCGCCCGACACCGGCTATAAATTCGTCGACGCCCCGCGTCCGCCGGCCGGCACGCCGCGCCCGGTCGTGATCGGCATGGGCCCTTGCGGCCTGTTCGTGGCGCTGATCCTGGCCCAGATGGGCCTGAATCCCTTGGTGCTGGAGCGCGGCAAGGTCGTGCGCGAGCGTACCGTCGACACCTTCGGCTTCTGGCGCAAGCGCAAGCTCGACACCGAGTCGAACGTGCAGTTCGGCGAAGGCGGCGCCGGCACATTCTCCGACGGCAAGCTGTACAGCCAGATCAAGGACCCCAAGCATTACGGGCGCAAGGTGCTGACCGAATTCGTGAAGTCCGGCGCGCCGGAAGAGATCATGTACGTCAGCAAGCCGCACATCGGCACCTTCCGCCTGGTCAAGATGGTCGAGCAGATGCGCGCCGAGATCCTGGCGCTGGGCGGCGAAATCCGCTTCCGGACCCGGGTCGACGACATCGTCGTCAGCGAGGAAGGCGGCGTGCGCCAGGTACGCGGCGTGGTGCTGTCGAATGGCGAGGAAATCGCCACCAACCACCTCGTCGTCGCCATCGGCCACAGCGCCCGCGACACCTTCGAGATGCTGTACAAGCGCGGCGTGTACGTGGAAGCGAAACCGTTCTCGATCGGCTTCCGGGTCGAGCACCCGCAGTCGCTGATCGACGTCTGCCGTTTCGGCCCGAACGCCGGCAACAAGATCCTCGGCGCGGCCGACTACAAGATCGTGCACCACGCCTCCAACGGACGCTCGGTCTACAGCTTCTGCATGTGCCCGGGCGGCACGGTGGTCGCCGCATCGAGCGAAGAAGGCCGCGTCGTCACCAACGGCATGAGCCAGTACTCGCGCAACGAGCGCAATGCCAACAGCGCGATCGTGGTCGGCATCACGCCGGAAGACTATCCGGGCTACCCAGGCAATCCCCTGGCAGGGATTGCTTTTCAACGTGAACTCGAATCGCGCGCCTATGTCCTGGGCGGCAGCAACTACGACGCGCCGGGCCAGCTGATGGGCGACTTCGTGCGCGGCGTCCCGTCCAGGGAATTCGGTTCGGTGATCCCCTCGTTCCGCCCGGCCGTGCACCTGACCGACCTCGCCCCGTCCCTGCCCGAATACGCGATTACCGCGCTGCGCGAGGCCTTCGTCGCTTTCGACAAGCAGATCAAGGGCTATTACAAGGAAGACGCCGTGCTGACCGGGGTCGAGACCCGCACCTCGTCGCCGATCCGCATCAAGCGCCGCGACGACGACCTGCAAAGCCTGAACACGCGCGGCCTGTTCCCGGCCGGCGAAGGCGCGGGCTACGCCGGCGGCATCATGTCGGCGGCCGTGGACGGCATCCGCGTGGCCGAAGCGGTGGCGCTGTCCATGGGCGTGCCGGTACCGGCGCTGCGGGACTAGGCGCTTGCAGCCGGCCGGCCTTGCGCGCCCGGCGCCGCCCTTCGGGCCGGCGCTGGCCATCCTGGCGTCGATGGTGTCGGTGAACGTCGGCGCCGCCTTTGCCAAGGGGCTGTTCCCGCTGGTCGGCCCGGCCGGCGTCACCGCGCTGCGGGTCGGCCTGGCGGCCTGCCTGCTGCTGCTGTTCTGGCGGCCCTGGCGCCGCCCGCCCTCGCGGGCCGATGCCCGCAACCTGCTCGTCTATGGGCTCATGCTCGGCTGCATGAACCTGACCATCTATGCCGCCTTCGCGCGCATCCCGATCGGGGTCGCGATCGCCATCGAAGTGACCGGGCCGCTGGCGCTCGTCCTGCTGTCCTCGCGCCGCGCCAGCGATGTGGCCTGGGTCGCCTGCGCCGCGGTCGGGCTGTGGCTGCTCTCCCCCCTGCATTCGGGCAGCAGCGCCCCGCTCGACCCGATCGGCGTCGCCTGGGCGCTGGCTGCGGCCTTTTGCTGGGCCATGTACATCGTGTTCGGCAAGCGCGTCTCGACCCTCGAAGGCGGCCATGCGGTGGCCTGGGGCATGCTGGCGGCGTCGCTGTGCGCCGTGCCCCTCGGCGTGGCGCAGGCCGGCAGCGCGTTGTTCACGCCGACCGTACTGGCGGCCGGGCTGGCGGTCGCCCTCTTGTCGAGCATCCTGCCCTACTCGCTGGAGATGGCGGCGCTGGCGCGCCTGCCGCGCCGCGTGTTCGGCATCCTGGTCAGCGCCGGGCCGGCGATCGGCGCGCTGGCCGGATATTTCGTGCTCGGCGAGCTGCTGTCGGGGGTGCAGTGGCTGGCGATCGCGCTGATCGTCGCGGCCACCGCGGGGAGCGCGGCGACGGCGGGACGGGGTTGAGACCGTGCGGCTGCGCTGACACGCGTGGAGTCGGGGACTCCACCCTACATCCTTATAACCACCCTGATTTTCTGAATCGGTAGTAGAGGTATCCGCAGACGCCGACCATGATCCCGACGGCGGTCGGATAGCCGTATCGCCATTTCAGCTCGGGCATGAACTCGAAGTTCATGCCCCAGACCCCGGCAAAGGCGGTAAACACCGCGAAGATCGCGGCGTAGGCGGCGAGCTTCTTGTTGATGTCGTTTTCCTCGATCGAGACCATCGACAGCGTGACCTGGATCGCGGTGGCGATGGTGTCGCGGATGGTGTCGAGGCGGCCCGAGATGCGCAGCAGGTGGTCGTGGATGTCGCGGAAATAATCCTGGGTATCGCTGGCGATGCTCGGCACCCGGCCGCCGTGCAGGCGCCCGACCGCGTCGAGCAGCGGAATGACGGCGTGGCGCAGCACCAGGGTATTGCGCTTCAGGTCGTACAGGCGCTCGATGTTGTCGCGCTGCGCGCCCTGGCCGCCGAAGATGCGGTCCTCGATCGACTCGAGGTCGGACTCGAGCTTGTCGACCACCGGGAAGTAACGGTCGACGACGGCGTCCATCAGCGCGTACAGCACGAAGCCGGACCCCATTTTCAGCAGGCGCGGCTCGCGCTCGGCGCGCTTGCGCACGCCGAGGAAGCCCTGGGTCGCATCGCGCCGCACCGAGAGCACGTAATTCGGGCCGGCGAAAATGGCGACTTCGCCGGACACCAGGTCGTCGCCGTTCAGGTTCACGGTATGCACGACCGTGAACAGCGAATCGCCATACTCTTCGAGTTTCGGACGCTGGTGGCCGCGCGAGGCGTCTTCGACGGCCAGTTCGTGCAGGTCGAATTCCTGCTGCATCTCGGCCAGCTCTTGCGGCTCGGGATCGCGCAGCGCGACCCAGACGAAACAGCCGGGCTGCTTCAGGTATTCGCTGATATCCGCAACCGGGATATCGGACAGTTTCTTGCCTTCCTGGTAGGCGACGCAGTTGATCAGCATGGGGCGAAATGGATGGGACGGCGGATGCGAGAGCTTACACTATCCGGGCCGTGATTCCGTAGGGTGGGCGGCTCGACCGTGAAGCTTGCGTGCACGCGGCTGTCGCGCCGCCCACGCGTCCAACCATCCCATGAAACGACGCGAGGTTTCTGGAGTCGGTTGAACGCGTGGACGGCGTCAAGGTTTCGGATCGATCAAGCACGAGGGTGGAGCCGTCCACCCTACGCCTATTCCTCGCGCGCCCCGTCGATGCCCAGTTCGACGATCTTGCGCGTGATCGTGTTGCGCCCGATCCCGAGGCGCATCGCGGCGTCGTTCTTGCGCCCGTGCGTGTGCTTCAGGGCGGCCTTGATCAGCACCGACTCGAACTGCTTGCCGAGCGTGTCCATGACTTCGAACTGGCCGGCACTGAGCATGCTCGCGGCCTGCAGTTCCAGCAGGCCGGTCCAGCCGTCCGGCGAGGGCGGGGTCGACAGCGTCGCCGGCGCCGCGGCGGCGTCGGGCAGCGGGGCCGGCGCAGGCTGGCTGTCCGGCGGCGGCGCCTGGGTCAGGTCGCGCGGCAGGTCCTTGACCTCGACCGTCTGGCCCGGGGCCATCACCGTGATCCAGTTGCACAGGTTTTCCAGCTGGCGCACGTTGCCGGGCAGTTCCAGGCTCGAGAGGAAACGCATCGCGCCCTCGCTCATGCGCTTGGGCTCGACGCCCAGTTGGCGGGCGCTCTGCACCAGGAAGTGGCGCGCCAACAAGGGGATGTCCTCGCGCCGCTCGCGCAGGCTGGGCAGGCGCAGGCGGATCACGTTCAGGCGGTGATATAAATCTTCGCGAAACAGGCCGTCGCGCACGCGCTGCTCCAGGTTCTGGTGGGTCGCCGCGATCACGCGCACATTCGCTTTCACGGGCTGGTGGCCGCCGACGCGGTAGAAATGGCCGTCCGAGAGCACCCGCAGAAGGCGAGTTTGTAAATCGAATGGCATGTCCCCGATTTCATCCAGGAACAGGGTGCCCTCCTCGGCCTGCTCGAAGCGGCCGCGCCGCATTGCCTGCGCGCCCGTAAACGCGCCGCGCTCGTGGCCGAACAGCTCCGACTCGAGCAGGTCCTTCGGGATCGCCGCCGTGTTCAGCGCAATGAAGGGCTGGCGCGCGCGCGGACTGTGCTTGTGCAGGGCGCGCGCGACGAGCTCCTTGCCGGTGCCCGATTCGCCCGTGATCAGGACGGTGACGTTCGACTGCGACAGGCGGCCGATTGCGCGGAACACTTCCTGCATCGCCGGCGCCACGCCCAGGATTTCCGGGGTCTCGGCGGGCGCGGCTTCCACGCTCGCCTCGCGCAGGCTTTCCTCGAGGGCGCGCCGGATCAGGGAGACGGCCTTGTCGATGTCGAAGGGCTTGGCGAGGTAATCGAAGGCGCCGCCCTGGAACGAGGCGACGGCCGAGTCGAGGTCGGAAAAGGCGGTGATGATGATGACCGGCAGGCTGGGCCTGCGCTCCTTGACCGCCTGCAGCAGGTCGATGCCCGATTCGCCGGGCATGCGGATGTCCGACACCAGCACCTGCGGCGTGTCGTGTTCGAAGGCGGCCAGGGCATCGCGCGCGTTGGCGAAGCTGCGGGTCTCCAAATTCTCGCGCGCGAGGGCTTTTTCCAGCACCCAGCGGATCGATGCGTCGTCGTCGACAATCCAGATTGGTTTCATGTGTTCGTGCTTTCCGCGGTGGACTCCAATGTTGGACGCGGCGGATGCGCTGCGCTCACCTGAACATGCGCTCAAGGCAGCGGCAGCAGGATCCGGAAATCCGTCAGCCCAGGCCGGCTTTCGCACTCGATCATCCCCTGGTGCTGCTGCACGAAGGTTTGCGCCAGCGTCAGCCCCAGGCCGCTTCCGCCATCCCTGCCCGACACCAGCGGATAGAAGATACGGTCGCGGATTTCCGGTGCGATGCCCGGTCCATTGTCGATGATATGCAAATCTAATGCCAGCCCGTAGCGGACCTTGGCCAGCGTCACCTGGCGCGCCACCCGGGTGCGCAGGACGATCTCGGCGTCGCCCGCCGCGATGCGGCCGGAGAGCGCCTGGGCAGCGTTGTGGACGATGTTCAGGACCGCCTGGATCAGCTGCTCCTTGTCGCCGCGGAACTCGGGAATCGAGGCGTCGTAGTCGCGCCGGATCGCCAGGCCGTTGGGGAACTCGGCCAGCACAAGGCTGCGCACGCGCTCGCACACTTCGTGGATGTTGACGTCGCCGACGATGTGGGGCTTGCGGTGCGGCGCGAGCAGGCGGTCGACCAGGGTCTGCAGGCGGTCTGCTTCCTTGATGATGACCTGCGTGTATTCCTTCAGTTCGCCCAGGTGCAGCGGCGGCAGCTCGAGTTCGAGCAGCTGCGCCGCGCCGCGGATGCCGCCCAGCGGGTTCTTGATTTCGTGGGCCAGGTTGCGGATCAGTTCCTTGTTGGCCTGGCTCTGGTCGAGGAAGCGCTCCTCGCGGTCGAGCTTTAACTGCTGGACGTTCTCGCGCAGCTCGATCAGCACCTCGCCTTCTCCCAGGGCGCTGGCGATCGAATGCACGTGCAGGAGCTCGCGCCCGGGGCGCGCCAGCGCCAGGTCCTGGCGCAGGTCGGCATACTGGTGGGCGCGCGCCTGGGCGCACAGCGCGGCCAGTTCGGCGCCATTGGAAAACAGGCTGGAGAGGGTCTGGCGCGACAGGTTTTTCAGCGAGGCGTCGAGCAGGTTCTCGGCGGCCGGGTTGGCATAGGCGACGTGGTCAAGCGCATCGACCAGCAGCACGCTGGAGGCCAGCAGTTCCAGGCCTGCAAAGCGGGCTGGCTGCATGCCGGCCGGCTGCGTGCTGGCGGGTGCGCTCATCGGACGTTGGCGATCTCGCGCCGCAGCGCTTCGATGTTGCGCTCGGTGCGGTTGATGTCGTCGCGCATCTGGCCGACGCGTTCCTGGTATTTGGCGTAGTTGCGCTCGTTGCCCTGCCGCTCTGGCTCGCCGTTCTTGAAGACGGCCTTGAGGTCGGCCAGCTTTTTCTCTTCGGCGCGCAGTTCCTCGTTCAGGATCTCGCGGCGGTCGTCGTCGCGGGCGCGCTGCTGGGAAGTGTCGACGCGCGGGAAGTTATTCGGGCTCGGCGTGCCGGCGGCGGGCGCCGGCGCGGCGTTCGGGCGCACCGACGGGATCATCGGCGAGGCCGCCGGCGGGCGCGGCGCGGGGCCCGAGTCGATCAGCTCGCAATTACCCTTCTTCGTGTCGGTGTAGAGCTTGTTGCCGTTGGCGTCGGTACAGCGGTAGACCTGGGCCTGGGCCAGCAGGGAACACTGCAGCGCCAGCCCGCCCGCGAGGAGCGCGGCGCCGCGGCGAAAATCCATCTTAATCGTTCGCATCGGTAGAAGCAGCACGGCATGGCGTGCAGGGTGGAAGTGGGGCTGAATATACCGCATCCAGCAAAAAACGCGGGGAAAGCCCCTGGCCTTCCCCGCGTTTGTTACCTTCGCTTACAGCTTTTGATGCCGTAGAGCAACAGTATTATTGAATGGCGATCAAGCCGAGTAGTACATGTCGAATTCGACCGGATGCGGGGTCATGCGCATGCGCTGCACTTCCTGCATCTTGAGGTCGATGTAGGCATCGATCATGTTGTCGCTGAAGACGCCGCCGCGGGTCAGGAACTCGCGGTCCGCGTTCAGGGCTTCGAGCGCTTCTTCCAGCGATGCGCAGACGGTCGGGATCAGCTTGTCTTCTTCCGGCGGCAGGTGGTACAGGTCCTTCGAGGCGGCTTCGCCCGGGTGGATCTTGTTCTGGATGCCGTCCAGGCCCGCCATCAGCAGCGCGGCGAAGCACAGGTAGACGTTGGCCAGCGGGTCCGGGAAGCGCACTTCGATGCGGCGGCCCTTCGGGTTCGCCACGTGCGGGATGCGGATCGAGGCCGAGCGGTTCTTGGCCGAATACGCCAGTTTCACGGGCGCTTCGTAGCCCGGCACCAGGCGCTTGTACGAGTTGGTGCCCGGGTTGGTGATCGCGTTCAGGGCCTTGGCGTGCTTGATGATGCCGCCGATGTAGAACAGAGCCGTTTCCGACAGGCCGGCATAACCGTCGCCCGCGAACAGGTTCTTGCCGTCCTTCCAGATCGACTGGTGCACGTGCATGCCCGAGCCGTTGTCGCCGTTGATCGGCTTCGGCATGAAGGTGGCGGTCTTGCCGTAGCTGTGGGCGACGTTCCAGATCACGTATTTCATGTTCTGGGTCCAGTCGGCGCGCTCGACCAGGGTCGAGAAGCGGGTGCCGATTTCGTTCTGGCCGGCGCCGGCCACTTCATGGTGGTGCACTTCGACCGGGATGCCCAGCGATTCGAGGATCAGGCACATTTCCGAGCGCATGTCCTGGAAGCTGTCGACCGGCGGCACCGGGAAATAACCGCCCTTGACCGCCGGACGATGGCCGCTGTTGCCGCCTTCGATCTTGGCGTCGGTCGACCACGAGGCTTCCTCGGAGTCGATCTTCACGAAGCAGCCCGACATGTCGATCTTCCAGCGAATGGCGTCGAAGATGAAGAATTCGGGCTCCGGGCCGAAGAAGGCGGTGTCGCCCAGGCCGGTCGACTTCAGGTAGGCTTCGGCGCGCTTGGCGATCGAGCGCGGATCGCGGTCATAGCCCTTGCCGTCCGACGGTTCGATCACGTCGCACTGCATGAACAGGGTGGTTTCTTCCATGAACGGATCGAGGTTCGCGGTGGAAGGGTCCGGCATCAGGATCATGTCCGATGCTTCGATGCCCTTCCACCCGGCGATCGAGGAGCCGTCGAACGCGTGGCCCGACTCGAACTTGTCGAGGTCGAAGTGCGACACTGGGACGGTGACGTGCTGCTCTTTACCACGGGTATCCGCGAAGCGGAAATCAACGAACTTGACTTCGTTGTCCTTCACCATCTGCATCACATCTGCGGCGGTCTTTGCCATGCGTTTCTCCTAATTGAAAATGGTTGCCTCGCCAGGTCCTGGGCGATGGCCTTGTCGGCCAGTCCAGCCTGCCTGCGGCCTGCTTGCTACGGTTAATGCAGGAACTGTGCCAGATGCGTTCCCGGCCTCCTGGCATGAACAAATACGCAATCGTTCTTTGGCAACCCGAGAGTTTAACCATAAAATCTCCAGGCCACGGTTTTGCAGCGCGGTGCACGGCAGCCCATCCTTTGCACCATTTTGGTGCATATTGGCCAAAGCGCACCATTTTGAGGCACGGCGCACCGTTTCAGCAAGTCCGCCACCAATGCGGTGCGCATCACCCTTCAAGGAAACAACATGACAACCGAAGACATCCTCGCCACGGCGCGCACCCGGGCGCCCGGACAAGCCTATGCCGGCGCCGTGACGCCGCAGGAAGCATTCACCCTGCTCCAGTCCGATCCGAAAGTGAAAATCGTCGACGTCCGCACCAACGCCGAGCGCGATTGGGTCGGGCGCGTGGCCGTCCCCGAGCCCCAGCACGTGGCGGTACAGTGGGCCAGCTATCCCGGCGGCCAGCCCAATCCCCAGTTCGGCGAGCAGCTGGCGCAGGTAGCAGGCAAGGACGAGGTCCTGCTGTTCCTGTGCCGCTCCGGCGTGCGTTCGCGCCATGGCGCGCGCGTGGCGACCGAGCTCGGCTACGCCAATTCCTTCGACATCCTGGAAGGCTTCGAGGGCGACCGCGATGCCGAAGGCCATCGCAAGACGGTGGGCGGCTGGTGCAAGGCGGGCCTGCCCTGGATCGGGGCGTGAACGGAATGTAGGGTGAACGGCTCTGCCGTCCACGCGTCCAACGCACGGATGATCGTTCGCGATTGTTCGTCTGATAGTTGAACGCGTGGGCGGCTTCCAAGTAGCGTGAATGCACCCGTTCCGGTATAGCCGCCCACCCTACGTCAATTCCGCGGCAGCACCAGCACCTGCAGGCCGGACGGCGTGTCCGGCGCGCGGTAGACGCGCTGGGTCGCCTTTTTAAAATCCTCCGGCTTCGCGCGCGGGATCGACGTAAACGTTTGCGGGTTCAGGTCGACCAGCGGGAACCATGAGCTTTGCACCTGCACCATGATGCGATGGCCGCGGCGGAAGGTGTGGTTGACCTGGCCGATCTCGAAGTCGACCGCCTCCACTTTGCCGGGCGTGAAGGGCACCGGCTTCTCGTAGCCGTGGCGGAACTTGCCGCGCAGCGGATTACCGCGCACCAGCTGCTGGTAGCCGCCCATTTCCACGCCAGGGGGCGGGACGTCGCTGCCGCGCCGCTCAGGCTGGGGCTGCGGGTAGGATGCCGGGTAGACGTCGATCAGTTTGACGACCCAGTCGGCGTCGGTCCCGGTGGTCGAGACGAACAGCTTGGGCCTGACCGGGCCGACGATCGTCACGTCCTCTTCCAGCACCTCGCTTTGATAGACCAGCACGTCGGGCCGCCTGGCCGCGAAACGCTGGTCGGAGACCATGTATTCGCGCGGAACGCCGGTTGCCGGGTAGCCGATGAAGGGCACCGGTTTGCGCGGGTCGGCCACGTATTCGTCGTAGCCGGCGCCGCTCGATGAAGCAGGCTGCTGCCAGCCGAGCTTGCCGTCGGCGCCGAAGTACAGGGTGCGCGCTTTGGCCTGCACCGGCGGCCAGGCGGCGTAGCGGCGCCAGACGTTGCTGCCGGTCTCGAAGGCGGTGACCTCGGCCAGGCTGGCGGCCGGCTTCACGCCCTTCAGGTGCTGCTCGAAGAACGGGAACTGCAGCTCCTTGCGGAAGTACTCGGACGTCTTCGCATCGAAGCCGACGTGCCCGAGGCGGGCCCCCTCCCCGCGCGCCCAGCCGCCGTGCACCCACGGTCCCATGACGAGGGCGTTGACGATGCCCGGGTTCTGTTTTTCGATGGCGCTGTAGGTGGTGAACGGGCCTTGCGGGTCTTCCGCGTCGAACCAGCCGCCCACCGTCAGCACGGCCGCCTTGACGTTTTTCAGGTGCGGCGCGATGGCGCGCGATTGCCAGAAGGCGTCGTAGGTGTCGTGTTCGACGTTCGGCATGAAGAGCGCACGCTGCTGCTCGCTCATGCTGGCCACGATGTTGGGCAGCGTCAGGCGCTTGAGGAAAAAGTCGTAGCCGTCGGTCTCGCCGTAGTCGAAGTCCGCACGCGTCTTCGGCAGCGGCGTCGGGTTCGGGGCCTCGGTGAACGCCGCATAGAAATCGAAGTTCGCCGCCAGCATGAAAGCGCCGCCGTGGTACGAGTCGTCGCCCATGTACAGGTCGGCAATCGGCGCCTGGGGCGAAGCCGCCTTGATGGCCGGGTGCGAGTCGATGATGCTGGCCGCCGTATAAAAGCCCGGATAGCTGATGCCGTAGATGCCGACCTTGCCGTTATGGTTCGGAACGTTCTTGAGCAGCCAGGCCACCGTGTCGTGCATGTCCTGGCTTTCGGTCCCTTCGCCGGCGGCGCGTTTCGCCTGCGCATGGGGCGTCATCTCCTGCCATTTGCCTTCCGACATGTAGCGCCCGCGCACGTCCTGCTTCACGAAGATATAGCCGGCGTCCTCGAATTCGCGCGAGGGTCCGATCGCCTCCGGATACCAGTCGACGCCGTAGCGCAGTTCGCCCTGGGCCTGCACGCCGGCGCTGTACGGGGTGCGCTGCATCAGGAAGGGATAGCTGCGCGAACTGTCCTTCGGCACGTAGACGGCGGTGAACAGGGTCACGCCGTCGCGCATCGGGATGCGGTATTCGTACTTGGTATAGGTTTCGCGCAGGCTGCGCTTGGCGGCGGGGGCCTCGGCACTGTGCGCGGGCGCATGCGGGGCGCCGAGCGCCAGCGCAATGCCGAGGGCCAGGAGGGAAAGCGGATGACGCATGGTGGATTCTTTCGGAAACAACATACACGGGCGGCCAGTGTAAACTGATTCCATCAAGAATTGTTATTCGGTCAACCCACCATCCAGTCCGGCCGTGGCCTTGGCCAACACGCGCTGGCGCACGATATTGATGTGGCCGCGCAGGCCATACAGCCCGTCGGCATAGGCCAGCGGAATCGAGATGTGGTTGACGCTGTCCTCGATGTCGTCGAGGCGGCGCAGCAGGTCTTCCCGCACGATCCCGAGCCGGGACGCATCCTGCCCCTCCTGCACGTCTTCCCAGGCCTGCTCGACGGCGCGCAGTTCGCCGTACCAGCGGTAGACGCGCGAGCGCACCCGCCAGACGTAGAGCGGCGGCACGATCTTAGACAGGGGGATCACCAGCGCCGCCAGCGCCACCACGATCACCCACAGCCGGTCGAACAGGTTGGCCAGCCAGAAGCTCATGTAGCGCTGCAGGAAGGGCGGGCCGTCGCGGTAGTACTTGGCCGCCTCCTCCGACACGGGAATCTCGGTGTATTTCGGCGACGGGAACTGGCCCTGCTGCTGGAACCACCCTGCCCCGCCGTGGATCTCGACGGCCGCCTTCACGAACAGGTCGACCAGGGCCGGATGCAGGTCTTCGCGCGCGACCAGGGTCGCGGTCGGCGCAATCAGGTGATAGTCCTGGGCCGGGATGTCGCGCCCGAGGTCGACGATCCCGCGCGGCAGCGTCACGTGGGTCAGGAAGGGCAAGCGCCGCGTATAGGCCTCGGCCTGCGAAAAGTTGAACAGGCGGATGCCCGGCGTTTGCAGCAGCATCTGGATCAGCGGCGCTTCCGGCGCCGAGCTGAAGACGAGGCCGTCGATGCGCCCGGCCAGCAGTTCGACGGTGGCCGGGGTGTTCTCGAGCGCGCCGATAGCCAGTTCGCCCGGCTCGACCCCGTTCACGGCCAGCACCTGGCGAAACAGGGTCGGCACGCCGGTGCCTTCCGGCCCCAGGTTGATGCGCAGGCCGCGCAGGCCGGTCAGGTTATTCGTCTTGACCGAATCCCTCAGGAACAGCCAGACCGGTTCCGTAAACAGGCTGCCCAGCGAGACGAGGCCGAGCTGGCCGGCCTGCTCCTCGCTGGTCGAGCCGCTTTGCACGAAGGCGATGTCGGCCTCGCCGCGCTTGAGGAGTTCGAGGTTTTCGTGCGAGCCGAGCGAGGGCTGGAGCGTCACCGCGATGCCGTCGCGCTCGAGCTGCTGCGCGTACTGCTTGCCGAAGGCCTCGTAGGCGCTGTTTTCCTGTCCGGTCGCCAGGCGCACCTGGCGTGGCGGCGCCGGGTCGACCAGCAGCCAGGCGATGAAGCAGGCCAGCCCCACCAGGAGGATCGTCGGCCCGGCGGCGACCAGCAGGTCGCGCAGGGACACGAAGCTGAAGTTGCGGATGCGCGAAACGGCGCGCTGGCTGGCCCGGCGCGCCCGTTCGCCAGTCGGTGTTTTTCTCACCTCAGAAAAGGGTCTGCGGCCGCGTCTGCTCAGGCTGCTCTTGCTGCTCCTGCTGCTTCGGCTTCGGCTTCGCTTGCACCGGCTTCGACTCCGCCGCCTTCGGCTTGGGCTCGGCGCTCTTCGGCTCTGCCGGCGTCGGCTTCGGCTCTGCCACCTTCGGCTTCGGCTCTGCCACCTTCGGCTTCGGCTCTGCCACCTTCGCCTTCGGCTCCGCAGGCTGCGGTTTCGGCTCTGGCCTTGGCGCCGGCTCGGCAGCCGCCGGCTGCGGCTGCGCCGGCTGCGTTTGCGCCAACTGCGGCGCCACCTTCTGCGGCTGCGGCTGCAGCAACTGCGCCGAGACGCCGCCACGCGAGGCTTCGATCATCGGCATCAGGCTCGGCGCCAGCGTGGTGAGCAGCTGCACGGGCAGCGCGCTGGTGAAGTCGTAGTGTTCCGACTGCGGGCCGGCCACATAGGCGGTCATGGTGCCGAAGAAGCGCTCGCCGATGTTGAACACGAAGGTCGCCGAGCGGTTCACGTAGCGCGACTCGATCAGGCGCCCGCCGCGCGCATACACGTCGAAGCGCTGGTCGCCGGTGCCGGTCTTGCCGCCCAGGGCGATGATGTTGCCGTCGGCCGTGGCGAACGCCGTCTTGACGCGCTTGGCGGTGCCGTCCGAAACGACGCCGCGGATGGCGTCGGCCACGGTGCGCGCCACTTCCGGCGACAACACCACTTCGTGCTCGACCTTCGCCGAACGCTTGACCAGGGTCTCGTAAGGCGTGTTCTTGGCAAAGTGCATCGAATCGATGCGCTCGACGGGTTTGCGCACGCCGCCGTTGATGATGATGCCCATCAGTTCGGCCAGCGCGGCCGGCCGGTCGGCCGAGGCGCCCAGGGTCGTCGCATACGAGGGCACCAGCGAGTCGAACGGGTAGCCCATCTTCTTCCACTGGGCGTGGATCTTGAGGAAGGACTCGACCTCGAGCAGGCCGGCAATGCGCTTGTCCTGGGCGTTCTTGCGGCTGGTCTTGAACAGCCAGGAATACACTTCCTGGCGCTCCTTGACGCTGGCGCCCACCACTTCGCTCCAGCCGGCCTTCGGATGGGTGCGCAGGTAGCCCACCAGCCACAGTTCGAGCGGGTGCACCGAGGCGACGTAGCCGCGATCGGCCAGCGACATGTTGGCCGGGGCGTACTGGTCGTACATCTTCTCGATGCGTTCCTGGTCGACCTCGTTGGCCGGCAGCGCCTTGTCGATGAAGGCGCCGAATTCCTGCAGCGTCGCGTTCGGCGCGATCGTGCGGTGCGCCGCTGCCAGCTTCGAGGCGGCCGGACGCACGCCCGCCAGCAGCAGGGCATCGACCTCTGCCGGGGTCTTGCCCTTGTACTTGTTCCAGAACTTGGCGAGGAAGGTCTTGCCCTCGCTGTCGGCGAAGCGCGCCAGGTACTGGGCGCGGCGCGGATCGCTGGCGTCGGCCAGCAAGGCGGCCGAGGAGCCCGGCAGCTGGAACATGTAGTAGCGCGCCACGTCGCGCATCATGCGCACGAACACCAGGTTCGTGGACTGCTGCAGCGCGTGCTGCACCGTCATGATCTTCGAGTTGTCGAGCTTGCTGAAGTTGCCGAAGTAATGCAGGCCGCCGCCGGTGAAGAAGCCTTCGCCCGGATTGGCCGAATAGGTGCGCTGCATGGCGGCGTCGAGCATCGGTTTCAGGCCGCGGTCGGCATTCGCCGGCAGCGCCAGGAAGTACTCGACCGCCCACTGGCTCAGGCGATCCTTCGGATCGATGCGCACTGCGCGCAGCGCCTTCGGATCGAGCGGCTCGTAGCGGCGGTACAGCTGGTCGAAGATGTCGAGGTAGGTGACGAGCGTGCGCAGCTTGGCCGTCGAGCCGAGGTCGAGCTTGGCCTGCTCGTTGATGTCGAGCGGCTGGTCGTAGTTGTCGGTCTGGATGCGCAGGTAGTTGACCTTGTCGCCGCGCTCCATCAGCGTGAAGCTGTAGACCACCTGGGCCGGGTCGCCGTTGCCGAGCATGCCCTTGCCGGTCAGGCCCGCCGCTGCCGCGGCCTCGGGCGTGGTGAGCTGGCGCAGCACGCTGGTGACGGCCTGCTGGGCCTGGCCGTCGAGGGTCGACACGACCGACAGGTCGAGACGGTCGAGGTTGTACAGGCGCGGCTCGCCCAGCATGTAGCCGAGGTGGTTGCGCACCGCGTTGGCGGCCTTGCGCGACACGAAAGCGTTGGCGGCCGGCGCTTCGACGCCGGAATGCAGGGCCGGATGCAGCTTGGCGCGCAGCGCGGCGTCGCGCAGCTGCGGCGTGATCACGCCGGCCTGGGCCAGCACGCGCAGGTGGCTGTCGGTGAGCGTCTCGAGGTCGGCCTTGCCGGCGCCGAGATAGTAGGCCGGACGGCGCTGGGCGATCATCAGCGACAGCGCTTCCTTGTAGATCAGCACGGCCTCGGGGGTGTCGATCGGGCCCTTGAGGGCGGCGCCGACCTTCGCGAAATCGCGTCCGTACCAGACCCACATGCCGTCGCCGATGCCGTTGACTTCGCCGTAGCCGGACTTGGCCGACAAGGGCACCGTGTTCAGGTAGTCGAGCACGATCTGGCGCCGGGTGCCGGTGGTGTCTTCGCCGTCGCGGTAGGCGCGCAGCGTGGCCGATGCCATCTGGATCAGCTTGTCTTCGAGCGAGGCGGTGCGCCCTTCCGGCGAATGGCGGTATTTTTCGATCTGGGTCGCGAGCGTGGAACCGCCGGCGACGCGCCCGCCGCCGCCCATGCCCACCGAGGCCAGGATCTTGTCGAAGACGGCTTTCGAGAAGCGGTCCCACTCGACGGCAGGATTTCGCTTCGGATAGGCCGGGTCGAGCAGCTCACGGTTCTCGATGAACAGCAGGCTTTGCACCAGCAGCTGGGGCGCGTCGTCGAAACGCTCGTAGGAGCGCTCGGGGAAGCGCGAGCCGAACAGCGGCTGGCCGTGCCAGTCGAGGATCTCGAGGCCGGTACGGGTCTTTTCGTGGTAGGTGGCGAACAGGCCGCGCTCGGCCAGTTCCAGCATTTTCGGCGACATGCGCGCCTGCGACTCGATGACGTAGTCGCGCGTCTTGAGCTTGTCGAGGAAGGCCGGCATGTGCGCGTAGCCGAGGCGCGCGTCGTAGGGGCTCATGGCCGGGAAGTGGATCGCGTCGCTCGGCCCCTTGTCCATGCGGAAGTGCACGTCCTCCATCATGCGGGCAAACAGCTTGGCCTGCAGGGTCGAGGTACGGGTTTCGTAGACGGCATAGGCCGAACCGGCGGCCACGACCACCAGCAGCAGGCCGAACAGGATGCGCTTGCCGCGCCCCTTGCCGCGCGGCGGCTCGCCTTCGCGCTCCGGCTCGGGCGGCGGCAGCTCGCCGGCGCCATCGGCCACGGGCTCGTCGGCGACCGCGGGTGCGACGCCGGTGACGAGCGACAGGTGGGGGACGGTGTCGTACTGCGGCTCCAGGGCCGCCGCGTCCAGGTCTGGCGCGGCATTGCCGTCGGGGCGGGTGCGCAGGTTGCGCACCGCGCGAAATACGTTACGAGGCCGTTTGAAACGGCGAGTGCTTTCCATGATGGCTTAACCGGTTTGAATCGTTTTTCCTGCAATGCCTGTCAACCTGCTCGCCATCGGCTGTACTGGGTACTTTACCGGCCTGTTCGAGTGATCGAGGTCGTCGTTGGTTCACCAGGGAGCGTGCCGAAAACACGCGGTTTTCTCCACCCCCGAAGCCATCATTCCACCACATCAACAGGTCTTGCACGTAGCCCTGTTCAACAAAATTGACAGGGCCAGATCTTTTTCGCAAAAAAACAACGGCAGAGTTATCTAGATGGCATTGATGCCTACAGGCATGGGTATTCCACTCCTACAGGACCCTCCTGGCTTGCCCTTCAGGCATGCATTTTACGCTGCCGTCAGCCTACTCGTGTCCGCCAGCCGAAGCTCTTCCAGGGCCTGCAGGCAGTAGTACTGGTACCAGAGGCCGGTGAACAGGAAAATCACGAGGTAGAGCCAGGCCGACAGGATGGCCAGGATCGGGAACAGGAACACCGCCAGCACGGCGCCGCCCATCCAGGCGATGCCCGGCAGGGCGCCCAGCGCGCCGGAGGCCATGCCGATCGCCAGCAGCGGCCAGCGGTGGCGGTGCATGATGGCCTTGCGTTCGTCCGCGCTGGCATGGGCAGCCAGGGCGTCGTAGCTCATCACGCGCGAAGCGACCCAGCCCCACAGCGCCGCCTGCACCAGCACCGCCAGCGGCGGAATCGCGTACAGCGGCACCGTGCACAGCCACAGGAGCGCGAACACCAGCACGCTCGTCACGTTCATCCAGACGCTGCCGGCGAAGCTGCCGCCCTCTTTCTGCTCGAGCCTGGGGTAGTCGCGCCGGCCGACGTAGCGCTCGATGGCCGGCATCGCGAAGATGCCCATGAACAGCAAGGCAGAGGCAATCATGAGCGGCAGCAGCAGGATGATCGCCATGATCGGCACTACCACCACTTTGAGCGCCCCCATGCCCAGCGTCGACAGCAGGCTGCCGCTCGACTGGAACCATTCGTACTCGAGGAAGATCGCATGCAGCCAGTCGAGCAGGCCCGGCAGGAAAGCCCAGAGCAGGCCGCCCCAGACCAGCAGCGCCAGCAGCAAGGGAATGAACGACAGGCCGATCATGCGCTTCGAAAACTGGGCGCGCAGGGCGCGGCGCCAGGCGCCGAGGACACGGTTCATGGACGCCTCCGGATGACGAACGGGACAGGTGCTGGCATGGGGGTGCGGCTCCCGATGTGGAAAAGCCCATTGTAGACAACATTCGCGCAGCAGCACACCGTGCAGCGGCCGGCGCCCGTCCCGAATGGCGCGTTGGGGAAGCTTGCACTACAATCGCCCCCTCAACCCCGCATACAGAAGGAACAACATGACCACTACCACCACCGCCTCCGGCCTGCAGTACGAAGACACCGTCGTCGGCGAAGGCGCCGAAGCCAAGGCCGGCGCTTACGTCACCGTCCACTACACCGGCTGGCTGCGCAACGACGACGGCACGGCCGGCGCGAAGTTCGATTCGAGCAAGGACCGCAACGACCCGTTCCAGTTCCCGCTGGGCGCCGGCCACGTGATCCGCGGCTGGGACGAAGGCGTGCAGGGCATGAAGGTCGGCGGCCAGCGCCGCCTGACCATTCCGGCCAGCCTGGGCTATGGCGCGCGCGGCGCCGGCGGCGTGATCCCGCCGAACGCCACCCTGATCTTCGACGTCGAACTGCTGGCCGTATAAGTAAGCCTTCGCTTCGGCAAACACGGCGCCTGCGGGCGCCGTTTGCTTTTGGCGGCGCGCGCGGCGTCGAGCATCCCCTCTAAAATGCGGGGCAAAAACCGGGTTTTCGCGGCACCATGCGCTAAGATGAGTCGATGCATTGCTCAAGAAGCAATGCCCTAGACAATCACACGCACAGGAGTTTTTTATGAGCTTGCAAGACCAGTTCAACCAGGCCCAGGCCGATTCGAAGAACCTGCCGGAACGTCCGGACAACATGACCTTGTTGAAGATTTACGCGCTGTTCAAGCAGGCCACGAACGGCGACGCCACGGGCGAGCGTCCGGGCTTCACCGACATGGTCGGCCGCGCCAAGTTCGACGCCTGGGACGGCCTGAAAGGCACCTCGAAAGAAGAGGCGATGCAGCAGTACATCGACCTGATCGAAGAGCTGAAGGGCTGATTGTCGCGGGGTGGGCACGCGTGCCCACCCTGCCAAGGCGTCACGCCGCGGCGAACACCCGGCGCATCTTGTCGCTCACCTTCGCCTCGATCGCCGGCCCGAAGGCGCTCATCAAGAATCCCAGCTTGATCCGCAGCGCCGCGCGCTGCTCTCCGAGCGTCAGGGCGCCTTCCACGCCGCTCCGTTCAAAACGCAACACATCGCCATCCCAGCGGCACTGCATGTCGAATTCGGCGGCCACCTTGTCGGCCACCTGTTGCGCCGCGGCGCGCGCCCGTTCCGGGCTCAGGTTGTGTTCCTGGACGATCTGGATGTCGGCCATCTGTGTTCCTTCCTCTGCAAACGCAAGACAATCCGCCATGATGCCAGTTGCATGGGCGCGACGCCAGTCACTGAGCAGCCCGCCGTGCAATTGATGCGGCTCAAGACCCGATCCGCCGGTGGCGCGAGTATCTGCTGAGCTCAGTTGATGAGCTATCTCAATCACGCGAGGATGCGCCATGGAACAACATCGAACCCTGCTGCCGGACGACCCCGTCACGGTCGAGCGCGACCAGCCACCGGTCGCTTTCATTCCCACCCCGAGCGCGTCCTACCGCCAGCACCGCAAGGCGGCCCAGCTGCTCGACCAGCCGGGCCTGCCCCGCGCCGTCAACTTCAACAACGCGGATGCCCCGTCCGATCCCAGCATTCCCCTGCCCTATGCCTTCGGCGCGCGCGTGCTGATGTGGAAGCAGGACCCCTCGGTAACGGAGATGGGCACGCGCAAGGCCTTCCTGCCGGGGATCGTGCTGGCCGGCCCGCGCGACGCCCGCATCGCTTCGGGCGACCCCGGCATCAGCCCGGTCGAGCCGAATGCCTTCGGCGACTTCGTCACCATGCCCGACACGCCGCAGTTCGACGCCGTCCATACCTTTGCCGTGGTGCGCCAGACCCTGACGATGTACCAGCGCTCGCTATCGTCGAGCGGCAGCGAAATGCCGCTGCCGTGGCAATGGAACAGCAGCATCGACACGGCGCCGCTGCAAATCTTTCCCTACGGTTTGCCGAACGTGATGAACGCCTTCTACAGCCGCACCCAGAACTGCCTGAAGTTCGGCGATTTCGTCCCGGCCGGGCAAAAGGAACGCGTGTTTACCTGCCGCTCGTTCGACATCGTCGCCCACGAAACCGGCCACGCCGTGCTCGACGGCCTGAAACCGCACTGGCTGCTGGCCGACGCCCCGCCGCAAACGGGCGGCCTGCACGAAGCCTTCGGCGACCTGACCGCGATCTTCCTGGCGCTGTCGCAACTGGACCAGTGCGAAGCCGTGGTGGCGCAGACCAAGGCGCGCCTGCACGATAAAACCTTCCTGGCCGATATCGCCGAACAGTTCGGCCTGGCGCTGGGCAGCACCACGGGCCTCAGGAATGCCGACAACGACTTGACGCTGTCGCAGGCCGGCACCCAGGTGCATGCGATCTCGCAGGTGTTCACCGGCGCCGTCTACGACGTCCTGGCCGACCTCTTCGCGCTCGAGCGCAACCCGGCCTTCGAAGACGACGCCGCCGTGCTGCACCGGGTCGCGGCCTGGCTGCGCGGGCTGGTGCTGCGCGCCCTGGTGGCCGCGCCCGACATTGCCGCCACCTATGCCGACGTCGCCAACGAGATGCTGCGCCTGACTTTGGCCGACGGCAAGCCGGCCGCCTACAGCGATGCGATCCGCCACCAGTTCACCATCCGCGAAGTGGTGGCGGCGCCGGATTACGCGGGCGAAGCGCCGGCCCCGGTCGATCCGACCGACGCCGCCTCGCCGCTGGCGTCGCCCGGCTTCAAGCGGCTTGCCGCCGGTGTCTGCGACGCGCCCGGCGCCCAGCAGGACCGGCGCGCCTGCTGCGGCACCATGAACCTGGCCGAGTACTACAACATCGAACGCGTGCTCGAGGCCGAAGCCCAGGCGCTGGCCCAATGGTGCGCCGCGCGCGGGCGCAACGCCCCGGCCGGCGAAGGGACCGCGGAGGCGCCGGCGCCGGACGAACCGGGCGCGCTGGCGGCGGCGGCAATCGCGGCGGCGGCGGACCGCCCATGAAGATCCGGGCCAACCTGACGGGCGGCTTCGCCGGGCTCGCGCACCAGGTCGAGCTCGACACCGCCTGCCTGCCGGGCGGCCGCGATCTCGAAGCGCTGCTGCACCGGGTCGATTTCTTCGGCGCCACGCCGCCCTGCGCGGTCGGGGCCGACCTGCCGCGCTGGGAGATCACGGTCGAGGATGGCGGGCAGTGCAAGTCGGTCGTGCTGGCCGACGACGGCTCGCTCGCGGCGACCGGGTGGCCGGACCTGCTGGCCCATTTGCGCGGAGCCGCCTGAGCGCTGCGTGCGGTGTGCGAGCTGTAGTTGAACGCGTGGGCGGCATTGAGGTTGACGCTGCTCATGTGTTCGGGTGGAGCCGACCACCCTACTCCCCGCTGGGGTAGGGTGGTCGGCTCGACCCCGATCCTCGTTCAGCCCGCGACTTGAACGCCGCCCACGCGTTCAACCATCCCGTGCGCAGACCTAAACCCCGCCTCAGCCCCCGCAAACCGGGCGTCACGCTCCTCATTTGCTTATGTATATTGTGTCTAAGCGTAATTTGTAGGAAAAGCTGAATTGCCCTAAAATACAGTGCTTTGCCATGTTGGCGGCCTCGCTTCGCGCTGACGCCGCGGCACCCCACCATAGATAGGACTGTTATGACCCACGTTGTCACCGAATCGTGCATCCGCTGCCGGTATACCGACTGCGTCGATGTATGCCCGGTCGATTGTTTCCGGGAAGGCCCGAATTTCCTCGCGATTGACCCTGACGAGTGCATCGACTGCGCCGTCTGCGTGGCCGAGTGCCCGGTCAATGCGATCTATGCCGAGGAAGACGTGCCGGGCGACCAGCAGCAATTCATCAAGATCAACGCCGACCTGTCGCGCGCATGGCCGTCGATCACCAAGACCAAGCCGGCCCTGCCCGACGCGGACGAGTGGAAAGACGTCAAGAACAAGCTGGAACAGCTGGCCCGCTAAGGTATCAGCAGCCGCAGCGGCTGCTGGCGCCGGTTTTCGACCGCCGTCAGCGGCTGCGCGTCATCCATGGCACACTAGCGGCCATCGCAGCAACGGGCACGCATCAACGGGCATCTTGCCGGCGCCCCTCCCTCTTCAAAAATCAACAGGATCTTTGCGCATGACTATCAGTGCCACCCACGATGCGGGCAGCATCGCCCCTAACAGTTCGTTCGCCGGCGCCATCGACGCCGACGCCGTCATCATCGGCGCGGGTCCGGTCGGCCTGTTCCAGGTCTTCGAACTCGGCCTGCTCGAGATCAAGGCCCACGTCATCGACTCGCTCGCAGCCGTCGGCGGCCAGTGTGTCGAGCTGTACCCGGACAAGCCGATCTACGACATCCCGGCCGTGCCCGTGTGCACCGGCCAGGAACTGACCGACAACCTGCTCAAGCAGATCGAGCCGTTCGAGCCGACCTTCCACCTGGGCCAGGAAGTGACGACCGTGCAGCGCCGCGAAGACGGCCGCTTCAACGTCGAAACCTCGGCCGGCACCCGCTTCATCACCAAGACCATCTTCATCGCTGCCGGCGTCGGCTCGTTCCAGGCGCGCACGATCAAGGTCGACGGCATCGAAAAGTTCGAAGGCAGCCAGCTGCACTACCGCGTCAAGGATCCTTCGCTGTTCGAAGGCAAGAACCTGGTAATCTGCGGCGGTGGCGACTCGGCCCTGGACTGGGCCCTGAATTTCGTCGGCAAGGCCGAATCGGTCGTGCTGCTGCACCGCCGCGAAGACTTCCGCGCCGCGCCGGCATCGGTGGCCAAGATGAAGGCCCTGTGCGACGAATACGAAATGCAGCTGATCATCGGCCAGGTCACCGGCTTTGACGAAACCGACGGCAAACTGACCGAAGTGAAGGTCACCGGCGCCGACGGCGTCACGCGCCGCGTCCCGCTCGACATGCTGATGGTGTTCTTCGGCCTGTCCCCGAAACTCGGCCCGATCGCCGAATGGGGCCTCGACATCGAGCGCCGCCAGCTCAAGGTCATGGATACCGAGAAGTTCGAAACCAACGTGCCGGGCATCTTCGCCGTGGGCGACATCAACACCTACCCGGGCAAGAAGAAGCTGATCCTGTCTGGCTTCCACGAAGCGGCCCTGGCTGCCTTCGGCGCAGCGCCGTATATCTTCCCCGACAAGAAGATCCACATGCAGTACACGACGACCTCGCCGAAGCTGCACAAGATCCTCGGCGTCGAGACCCCGGTCTTCGATTAAGCTTAACTAGGAGCGCCCGAGAAAGCCCTCAGGGCAAGGCGCTGCGTCGACGACAGTACGCTAGTACGGCGAGACGCAGCAACGCCGCCATGAGGGCTTTATCGGGTGCTCCCCGGTTCAGTTACTCAAATACGACAATGCCCCGGCCCTCCGGGGCATTTGTTTTTATGTGTGGCGCATCACGGACGCCCTATCAAAAACGGGTGTATAACCCCCTTAAGCGCGCATCAAAACGCGGTCCGGCCGGGAACAGATATTTCCAATGGACAAGCGAGTTACCCTATAATGATTTGATGAAATCGCGCAGGACGCGCGACGCGCACCACACGAAGGAATACTATGCTCTACCAATTGCACGAGATGCAACGCTCCTTCCTGACCCCGCTGATGCAATGGGCGGATGCGTCATCGAAGCTGTTTTCGAACCCTGTTTCCCCTTTCGCACACACGCCGTTTTCCCAGCGTATCGCCGCCGGTTACGAGCTGATGTATCGTTTGGGCAAGGACTACGAAAAGCCGGCGTTCGGCATCGACACCACCACGATCAAGGGCGAGAAGGTCGGCATCATCGAAGAGACCGCCGTCACCAAGCCCTTCTGTAAACTGCTGCATTTCAAGAAAGCCCTGCCCGAGGCGGCCGCGGCCAGCCTGGCGCAGCCGACCGTGCTGCTGGTCGCGCCCCTGTCCGGCCACCACGCGACGCTGTTGCGCGACACCGTGCGCGCCCTGCTGCCCGACCATGACGTCTACATTACCGACTGGATCGATGCACGCATGGTGCCGCTGTCGGAAGGCCCGTTCCACCTGCACGACTACATTTATTACGTGCAGGACTTCATCCGCGCCCTCGGCCCGGACGTGCACGTGATTTCCGTCTGCCAGCCGACCGTGCCGGTGCTGGCCGCGATCTCGCTGATGGCGACCAACAAGGACCCGAAACTGCCGAAGACGATGACGATGATGGGCGGCCCGATCGACCCGCGCAAGTCGCCGACGGCCGTCAACGACCTGGCCGTCGAAAAGCCGTTCTCGTGGTTCGAGAACACGGTGATCTATTCGGTGCCGGGCAATTACCCAGGCTTCGGCCGCAAGGTCTACCCGGGCTTCCTGCAGCACGCCGGCTTCATCGCCATGAACCCGGGCCGCCACGCCCAGAGCCACCGCGAGTTCTACCAGCACCTGGTGCGCGGCGACGACGAATCGGCCGAAAGCCACCGCCAGTTCTACGACGAATACAACGCCGTGCTCGACATGCCGGCCGAGTACTACCTCGACACGATCAAGACCGTGTTCCAGGAACACCGCCTGCCGAAAGGCACCTGGGAGGTCGGCGGCCAGCTGGTGCGCCCGCAGGACATCAAGACCGTGGCCCTGTTCACCGTCGAAGGCGAGCTCGACGACATTTCGGGCGCCGGCCAGACCCAGGCCGCGCACGAGCTTTGCAGCGGCATCCCGGACAACATGAAGCGCGACTACGTGGCGCCGAAGGCCGGCCACTACGGCATCTTCTCGGGCCGCCGCTGGCGCGAGGTCATCTGCCCGAAGATCGGCGCCTTCATCCGCGAATTCAGCTGAACGCTGGAGCAGGATAGAGAATGCCGCGCACTGCGCGGCATTTTTTTTGTTCGGACTGTCCGGGGAATCGTAGGGTGGACGGCTCCACCCGAACGGCTGCGTACACGCTACCCGTATGCCGCCCACGCGTTCAACCCGCAGATGCACGCTCGCGCGCTTTCAGGTGACCGCTGAACGCGTGGGCGGCACCCCAGCCGCGGAGCCTCCCGCCTCCCGGTTCAGCCGCCCACCCTACGGCGCGTCCTCGCGCCGGTCTTCGCCACGCGCAAAGTCGGTGTCGACCTCCTCGTCGTGGTGTTCGCGGCGGTCGCCGTGGCGTCGCTCTTCCGGCGGTTCGTCGTGCTTGTCCTTGCCCACCTCGCTGCCGTCGCTGCCGGGACGATGCGTCGCCGTTCCGTCGACAGCCAGCAAAGGGGCGATGATCCATTCGTTCATTGTGTTCTCCGATAAAGGGAAAGGCCGCTCGCATGGCATGTCGCCATGATAACAGCGGCCTTCGGGGACGCCCGTTCGCTTGCCTCGGTTTCAAGGCAAAACCTGGCCGCTGCCGACCTGCGGCCGCGGCAGCGCGCAGGCCGCGCTTTTGTCGCGCATTTATTGGATAATGACGGCTTTAGCCCAGCGCCCCGCCGTGACCAAGACCCTAGCCGACCTGATCGAAGACCAGCTGCCGCAGACGCAATGCACCAAGTGCGGCTATCCGGCCTGCCGTCCCTATGCGGAAGCCATCGCCAATGGCGAAGCGCAGATCAACCAGTGCCCGCCCGGCGGCATGGAAGGCGTGCGGCGCTTGTCCAGCGTCACCGGCCGCCCGGTGATCCCGATCAATCCCGCCAACGGCGTCGAACGCCCGCGCCCGGTCGCCTTCATCGACGAGTCGCTTTGCATCGGCTGCACGCTGTGCATCCAGGCCTGTCCGGTGGACGCCATCATCGGCGCGGCCAAGCAGATGCACACCATCCTGCCGAGCCTGTGCACCGGCTGCGACCTGTGCGTGGCGCCCTGCCCGGTCGACTGCATCAGCATGGTCCCGGTGACCGGCGACGCCACCGGCTGGGCCGCCTGGTCGCAGGAGGCGGCCGACGCGGCTAGAGCCCGCCACGATTTCCGTACCGAGCGCCTGAAGCGCGAACGCGAGGAGAACGATGCGCGCCTGGCCGCCAAGGCCGTCGAGAAGATGCGCGCCGTCAACGCCGAGGCCACGAATACCCCGGAAGAACTGGCCGAGAAGGAGCGCAAACGCGCCATCATCGCCGCCGCCATGGAACGGGCACGCCTGCGCGCGGCGGCGAATGCAGCCGACACGCCGCCCAAAGAATAAGAAATAAAGACGAGCACATGAATCCGGCAAAACGTTTAGAAATATTCACGCGCTTTCGCAAGGCCAATCCCAAGCCGACCACCGAACTGGAATACACGACGCCCTTCGAATTATTGATCGCCGTGCTGCTGTCGGCCCAGTCGACCGACGTCGGCGTCAACAAGGCCACGCGCCGCCTGTATCCGGTGGCAAACACCCCGCAGAAGATCCTCGACCTGGGTCTGGACGAGCTCAAAACCTATATCTCGACCATCGGCCTGTACAACACCAAGGCGAAGAACGTGATCGCGACCTGCCAGATCCTGGTCGACCAGTACGGCGGCGAGGTGCCGCATTCGCGCGAGGCCCTGGAGGCGCTGCCGGGCGTGGGCCGCAAGACGGCCAACGTGGTGCTCAACACGGCCTTCGGCGAACCGACGATGGCGGTCGACACCCACATCTTCCGCGTCTCGAACCGCACGAAAATCGCGCCGGGCAAGAACGTCGACGAAGTCGAAATGAAGCTGCTGAAGTTCGTGCCGAAAGAGTTTTTGCTCGACGCCCACCACTGGCTGATCCTGCACGGCCGCTACACCTGCATGGCGCGCCGGCCGAAGTGCTGGAACTGCATCATCAACGACTTGTGCGAGTTCCGCGACAAGACCCCGGCGCCGGATGGATTGATCGCGCCGGCGCCGGCGGAACCGGTGCTATCGAGGTAAGAGCGGCTTGTACAGCGTGGAGTCGGGAGCGGTTCGCCGCCGCGCCACCCTGCGAACCGCGATGCCCGTAGGGTGGAGTACTGACTCCACGCGAGCTGCGCCTCGGCCACCGCGGCGGAATTGAACCGGATCGCGTCAGAGAAGGACGAGGTTATCGCGGTGCACGAGCTCAGGACCCTCGATATAGCCGAGGATGGCTTCGATCTCGTTCGAGGAGTGGCGCATGATGCGGCGCACTTCGCTGCTGGTGTAGCTGGTGAGCCCGCGCGCGACCGGCAGGCCGGCCTCGTTCACGCAGGTGATGAGCTGGCCGCGCCCGAATTCGCCCTTGACGGCGATCACGCCGATCGGCAGCAGCGACTTGCCCTCTTGGGTGAGCTTCTGCACGGCGCCGGCGTCGAGCACGACCTCGCCCGCCGTATGCAGGTGGTCGACCATCCACTGGCGGCGCGCCGTCAGGCGCGTGGTCGGCGCATCGAGCTGGGTGCCGATCGCCTCGCCCTGCGCCAGGCGCGTGAGCACGTCCGGCTCGCGGCCCCAGGCAATCACGGTGTGGGCGCCGGAGCGGGCGGCGCGGCGCGCGGCCAGCACCTTGGTCAGCATGCCGCCGCGCCCGATGCTGCTGCCGGCGCCGCCGGCCATCGCCTCGAGCGCAGGGTCGCCGGCCTGCGCCTGCTGGATCAGGCTGGCTTGCGGATCCTTGCGCGGGTCGCTTGAATACAGGCCGCGCTGGTCGGTGAGGATCACGAGCGCATCGGCCTCGATCAGGTTGGCCACCAGGGCGCCGAGCGTGTCGTTGTCGCCGAACTTGATCTCGTCGGTGACGACCGTGTCGTTCTCGTTGATGATCGGCACCACGCCCAGGCGCAGCAGGGTCATCAGGGTGGCACGCGCGTTCAGGTAGCGTTCGCGGTCGGCCAGGTCGGCATGGGTCAGCAGCACCTGGGCCGTTTTCACGTCATGGGTGCTGAAACTGGATTCGTAGATCTGGGCCAGGCCCATCTGGCCGCAGGCGGCGCAGGCCTGCAGTTCGTGGATGTCGTGCGGGCGGGTGGCGAAGCCGAGCCGCAGCATGCCCTCGGCAATCGCGCCGGAGCTGACCAGCACGACTTCCTTGTTCAGTAGCCGCAGCGCGGCGATTTGCGCGGCCCAGCGGGCGATCGCGCCGTGGTCGAGGCCGCGGCCCTCGTCAGTGACGAGCGAGGAGCCGACCTTGACGATGATGCGGGAGGCTTGTTGGATGACGGAGTTCATGGTGCGAGTCTCGGATCTCTTTTCTTTCCCCGCGGGCGCAAGGCCAGCAGGGACAGGCCTGCCAGCAACTCGATCCCGCTTACGATCAACAAGGACCCATGCGGCAGGCCGATCGCGAATGCCGCGACCAGGCGCCCGGCCGGCTGGGCCAGCAGGAATACTGCAACGAGATCGCCGAGCAGGGGCTGGTCGCTCCGGCTCGCCGCCAGCCATGCCAACCCCGCGATAGCGAGGCGCATGCCCACATAGATGGCGTAGAACTGGCTGTAGCCGTTCACGCCAACGAGAAACAGGCCCATTGCGGTGGCGATCCGGTCCGGATCGAGCATGGCAATGAGCGCCGCCAGCGAACTGGCGGTGGCCACCAGCGAAAGCAGCTGGCCGCGCGCCCAGGCGCGCGTGAAGGTAAAGCCCTTACTCTTCAATGGTCTTGAAACGCGGATCGTCCGGATCGATCGAGGAAATGCCGCGCGCTTCCTCGGTCATCTGCGGCGTGTCGTCGGTGCGGTTGGCCACTTCGCGCTTGGCTTCCAGGTGCAGGTAGATCGCGTTGATCAGTTCCTGGCAGCCTTCGCGATTCAGCGCCGAGATCTCGAACACAGGGCCCTTCCAGGCCATCTTCTTGACGAAGTCCTTGACGCGCTTCTTGCGCTCTTCTTCCGGCACCACGTCGAGCTTGTTGAGCACGAGCCAGCGCGGCTTGTTCAGCAGGTCCTCGTCGTACTTCTCCAGCTCGCGGATCAGGGCTTTCGCTTCCTTCACCGGATCGACCGTGGCTTCGAAGGGCGCCATGTCGACGATGTGCAGCAGCAGTCCGGTACGCGCCAGGTGGCGCAGGAACTGGTGGCCGAGGCCCGCGCCTTCGGCAGCGCCTTCGATCAGGCCCGGGATGTCGGCGATCACGAAACTCTTCGCGTGCGACACGCGCACCACGCCCAGGTTCGGATGCAGGGTCGTGAACGGGTAGTCGGCCACTTTCGGGCGCGCGTTCGAGACGGCCGTAATAAACGTCGACTTGCCGGCGTTCGGCATGCCCAGCAGGCCGACGTCGGCCAGCACCTTCAGTTCCAGGCGCAGCTCGCGCCGTTCGCCCGGCTTGCCCTCGGTCTTCTGGCGCGGCGCGCGGTTGGTCGAGGTTTTGAAGTGGATGTTGCCCCAGCCGCCCTCGCCGCCCTTGGCGAGCAGTTCGACCTGGCCGTGCTCGGTCAGGTCGGCAATGATTTCGCCATTGACGTTATCGATGATCAGGGTGCCGACCGGCATGCGCAGGTACACATCGTCGGCGCCCTTGCCGTAGCAGTCGGAGCCGCGGCCCGGTTCGCCGTTGCGCGCGTGGTGGGTTTTCGAATACCGGAAATCGACCAGCGTGTTGATGTTACGGTCCGCGATCGCCCAGATCGAGCCGCCCTTGCCGCCGTCGCCGCCGTCGGGACCGCCGAATGGACGGAACTTTTCGCGCAGGAACGATGCGCAGCCGTTGCCGCCGTCGCCCGCGATGACTTCAATTCTTGCTTCGTCGATAAACTTCATTTTGACCGCCAAAAAAACTAGAGCGCCTAACAAAATCCTCAGGGCACGGCGAGCAACACCGCCATGGGGTTTTTGTTAGGCGCTTTAAAAAAGGCCCTACCGTGGGCAGAGCCTTTCGATGGAAGGCTTGCGCCTTGCAAAGTGCGCCGCTCGAGGCGGCGCGTACGTCATGCGGTAACTGAGTTACGCTGCAACTGCCTCGGCAGGTGCTGCAACGACGGTCACGAACTGCTTCGAGCCGACGCCTTGCTTGACGAATTTCACAGTGCCGTCGACCAGCGCGAACAGGGTGTGATCCTTGCCGATGCCGACGTTGGCGCCTGGGCGCACTGGGGTGCCGCGCTGACGGATGATGATGCCGCCGGCGTTGATCGCCTGGCCGCCGTACACCTTCACGCCGAGGCGCTTGCTTTCTGAGTCGCGGCCGTTACGGGTAGTGCCGCCGCCTTTTTTGTGTGCCATTTAAGTACTCCTTGATGACTTTGAAGAGAGGGGCAATTAGCCGTTGATCGAAACCACTTGGATTTCGGTGAAGTTCTGGCGGTGGCCCTGACGCTTCTGGTAGTGCTTACGACGGCGCATCTTGAAAATGCGGACCTTGTCGTGGCGACCATGGGAAACGACCTTCACCAGCACCGTCGCACCTTCGACCAGGGGAGCACCAAACTTGATGCTTTCGCCCGCGCCAACGGCGAGGACCTGATCGATCGTGAGTTCGGAACCAATGTCTGCCGGTATCTGTTCTACTTTAAGTTTTTCGCCAGCGACAACTTTATACTGCTTGCCACCGGTTTTTATGACCGCGTACATGATTGAAAACCTCATCAATTGTTTAATAAAAATCCCTGCGGCGACGATTGTGCCGTGCTTCTCTGGTGCCGGGGAACAGGGAATTATACACGGATAGCCCTGCTGCGTCAAAAGCCGGGTCGGCATGAACGATGGCGTGGCATTGCGGCAACGCCGCCCTGCCCCCTGGCGGACGCCCGGCGCCACGCCACGCTTGGCGAAATGGCACGGCTCGTGCTTGCATGTCGTATAATCGCCTCACCGCATATCAACGTCTACGCAGGTTCGCCTTGTCCGCCGCCACTCCCAAAGCACAACAGAACATCATCGCCCAATCGATTGCCGCCGACATGGACGCGGTTAACCTGGTGATCCGCCAGCACCTGCATTCGGAAGTGAGCCTGGTCAACCAGATCGCCGAATACATCATCAGCGCCGGCGGCAAGCGGATCCGCCCCGTCCTGGTGCTGTTGCTGGCCAACGCCCACGGCTACCGCGGCACCGCGCACCACGAACTGGCCGCCGTCGTCGAGTTCATCCATACCGCGACCCTGCTGCACGACGACGTCGTCGACGAGTCCTCGATGCGGCGCGGCCGCGAGACCGCCAACGCCCTGTTCGGCAACGCCGCCTCGGTGCTGGTGGGCGACTTCCTGCACTCGCGCTCGTTCCAGATGATGGTCAGCCTGGCCAACATGCGGGCCATGCAGGTGCTGTCGGACGCGACCAACGTGATCGCCGAAGGCGAGGTGCTGCAGCTGCTGAACATGCACGACCCGGACGTCACCCACGAAAGCTACCTGCGCGTGATCCGCTCGAAGACCGCCAAGCTGTTCGAGGCCGCCGCCGAGCTGGGCGCCCTGGTCGCCGGCGCCAGCGACGCCGAGGTGGCCGCGGCCGGCGAATACGGCCGCTCGCTGGGCACCGCGTTCCAGCTGATCGATGACGTCCTCGACTATGCCGGCGACGCCGCCGAGATCGGCAAGAACGTCGGCGACGACCTGCGCGAAGGCAAGCCGACGCTGCCGCTGATCTACCTGATGGAACACGGCACGCCCGAACAACGCGAACTGGTACGCACCTGCATCGAGCAAGGCGACGAACAGCATTTCGACGCCGTGCTGGCCGCCGTCACCTCGAGCGGCGCACTCGACTACACCCGGCGCGAGGCCGAAGCGGCCGGCCGCCGCGCCGCCGAGTCGATCGCCGGCCTGCCGGACAGCATCTACAAGCAAAGCCTGCTGCAACTGTGCAGCTTCGCTGTTGACAGGAACCACTGAGAAAATTTAAGATTATGCCTATCCCGAGACGCATGCTGCCATGCGTCTCAAACCCAGTCGGGGTGTAGCTTAGCCCGGTAGAGCGCTACGTTCGGGACGTAGAGGCCGGAGGTTCGAATCCTCTCACCCCGACCACCGATTTCCTGTCAGTCGCATCCTCGAAGCCCCAGCCATGGGGCTTTGTCGTTTCCGGGGCCGGCACACGGGCGCAAGCGCGCGGACGATGCCTGCCGCCGCCCTTACCTGTCCAGCTTGACCACCGTTGCGCCGTGTCCGCCGAACACCTGCCCGAACAGGGGTGCGATCAGGGCGTTGCCCGCTTCGCTCAGGTGATCGTCGTCGAAATACACCGGGCGGCCCTGCAGCGTGCCGTAGCAGCGGCCGCCGCGGCACAGGTAGGCGGTGGGGTCGATCACCTTCACGCCGCATTGCCGGGCGGCCTGGTCCTGGGCCGCCCACACCCATCCATTGCGGCGCATGTAGTCCGCCCGTGCCACCGACACCTCGCCGCCCATGCCCAGGCTCATGCGGCGCGAGGCCAGTTTCGGCACGTGGCGGCCCATTTCGGGAATCGGCCGCACCAGGTAGACCGGGCGGCCGCCCTTGGCCGCTTCGCAGGCGGTGCTGACGATCTGGCGGGCAAACTCCTTGACCACGGCCGGCGTGAGGGTTTCATGCTCCGTCGTGAAATAGGCGGCCGGCACCACGCGATCGCTCGCTTCGTTGTGCCCCAGCACGAGCGAGGCATAACGCCCTGCGATCACGACCGGCGTATCCGCCGGCGCGCCCGCAATCTGCGCACGCACCCAGTCGTTGAACGCCGTGCACTGGTAGGTGCGCGGCAGTTTCGCCAACACCTCGTCGCGCATCTTCATTCCCGGCAGGTAGGGGCAGCCGCTGTACGAAAGTTGCACCACGCCGGCCCGCGCCGCCGTGGCCGACCTTGCCAGGGCACTGACCAGCACCGAGGCATGGCTGTCGCCGACCAGCAGCGCCGTACGCTCCCGGCCGCCGGCGCCGTAGTGGCAGGCGGGCGACACGCTGCCGAGCGTCGTATGGCAGCGGCTGCGGCGCGGATGATAGTTGCCCGCTTCGGCGGCGGCCAGTTCCACCGCCGGCGAGAAGCGCCCGTCGACGCCGCCCGCGCGCCACACGGCCAGCGCGGGCCCGAGCGCCAGCAGCACGGCGGCGGCCAGCATCCCTGCCGCGCGCCAGTTGCCCTGGCCGAGCACGGTTTTCCCGTGCCGCTCGACGATTGCGTACGACAGGTGTCCAAGGATCAAGGTGAGCAGGAGGCCGCCTGCAATCGCCAGTGGTTCGTGCTGCAACTCGCCGTACACGAGGGCCACGCAGACGGGCCAATGCCACAGGTAGAGCGAATAGGAGCGCTCACCCAGCCACTGCGCCACCCGGTTGCCGGTGAAGACCGACGAGTTGTTGGCAAAGACCACCATCATGCTGGCGGCCACCGGCAGCAGCGCGAGGTAGCCCGGCCAGGCGGCGTCCTTGTCGAACACGGCGACCGACACCAGGATCAGCAGCAGGCCGGTGCGCTCGATCCAGCGCCGGCTGCGCTCGTCCAAGGACACTGCCTGGCCCAGCAGCAGCACCAGACCGCCGCCCAGCATTTCCCAGGCCCGCGTGTGGAGCAGGAAAAAAGCCGCGCTCGGGTTTTCCCGGGTGACCAGGACCGAGCCGAGGAAGGAAGCGGCAAATCCGGCCGCCACCACCCAGAGCTGCATGCGGCGCCCGGGCACCAGCCGCCAGGCCGCCAGCAGGACGATGGGCAAGACCATGTAGAACTGCCACTCCACCGAAAGCGACCAGGTATGCAGCAGCCATTTTTCATGGGACGCGCTGTCGAAATAGCCGGCCTCGCGGAAGTATTCGATATTGCTCAGGAATGCGAGGCTGTAACCGGTATGGCTGCCGAGGAGGCGGTAGTCCGGCGGCAGCAGGAAAAACCAGCCCAGCACGAGCAGGACAAGGCACAGCACGGCGAGCGCCGGGATGATGCGCCGGCCGCGGGCCATATAGAAATCGAACAGCGAAAAGCTGCCGCGCTCCAGGCCGCGCACGACGATGCCCGTCATGAGGTAGCCCGAGATGACGAAGAACACGTCGACACCGACAAAGCCGCCTGCAAAGCCGGGGACACCGAAATGGTAGAGGACGACGGCAAGCACCGCCCAGGCCCTCAATCCATTGATATCGAGACGAAACGGCACCCGCGCCTGGTTCCCAACTGACAGTTTCGACACGCTCATAGTTGCAAGCCAATGTGAAAACGACATTGTATAGGAGACACAATTATGCCCGCGCGCTCATCATCACGGGTCGGCACGCCGTGCCGGAGCGGCAAGCCTGGCGGCCGCCTAGCCCCTGCTCGACTTCAGGAACGACTCGTGCCCCGGCGCGAAGTTGGCATGCAGCGGCAGGTAGGCCGCCCCGATCACCTTGGCGTCGCGCCCGATGGCGCCGGCAACGATCTCCGGGCGCATGATGCCCTGCCAGCTGTAGTGGCCCAGGGCCGTGCGCACGGCGTCGACCAGGGCTGCCAGCAAGGGGCTGCCGAGGGCGCCATCGACGATGACGGCCTCCAGGTCGAGCAGGCAGGCCGAGGTGTTGATCGAAAAGGCAATCGCGCCGGCCGCCTCCCCGAGCCAGCGCCGGGTCACCGGCAGCCAGGGCGCGGCCAGCAGGCGCGGGTCGCCGGACGGCAGGTTGTCCAGGCCGGCGGCCGCGAACATGTCTTCCAGCGTTGCCAGCGAGGCCGAGGCCAGCAATTGCCGGACGCCGCCGGGACGGGCGTCGCCGGCCACGCCGAGCGGCATCGAGCCGACCGCGCCGGCATTGCCGTACAGGCCGGCGTGCGGCTGGCCGCTGATGACCAGGCCGCCGCCGATCAGGGTGTCGACGAACACGTACAGGTAGCTCTTCAGATGGCGCCCGCGCCCGGCCACCAGTTCGGCCACGCAGGCGGCCGCCGTGTCCTTGGCAAACTCCACCGGCAGCGGCGTCATGCGCTGCAGGCGCTCGCGCATGTTGGTACGGGTCCAGGCGTCGGCATCCTGGGGCGACAGGCCGACCAGTTCGCGCCAGCCGCCGAAGGTCAGCGGCGCGGCCAGGCCGATGCCGCTGACGCGGCGCACGCGCTCCCCGCCCAGCAGCTCTTCGATGCGCTCCAGGTGCTCGCCGACCTCGCCGAACACGGCTTCCACCGAGGGCGCCCCGTACACGATCGACTTGCTGTAGCGCGGCGCGCCGGTGAAGTCGATCAGGGCCACATCCAGGTTGCGCCGGCCGATCTGCACTCCGATCGAGAATGCGCCTTCGGGATTGAGGGCGATCGGCTGCGAAGGCTGCCCTACCCTGCCGCGCAGCGAGTCGCGCTTGACGACGAAACCTTCGTCGAGCAGGCGGTTGATGATGACCGACACCGTCTGGCTGCTCAGCTGGGTCAGGCGCGACAGTTCGGCCTTCGGCAGGCTGCCGTGCAGGCGGATCGCATGCAGCACGACGCGCTCGTTGAATTCGCGCATGCCGATCTGGTTCGAGCCGAGCATGCGCGGCGGCACGTGAGGATCGTTCGGGGCAGGCGTGGTGCGGGAAAATGACTGCATGGGAGGGGAACGGAAGGAAGCGGCGCGCGGAGAAATGCCGAGTATAGGTTTTCACAATAAATAATTCAATGTGATTTATTATTTCCTCGTCATGTTCGGAGGGCGCTGCCAAGCGGCCGGCAGCAGCACATGGATGTCAATACATGTGTTTACAGTGCAATATTTTTCACTACCGACCACGCGCCACGCATGTTTGCTGAGCTAGAATGCATTCGCGTTTTTCTAGCCAGAAAGCTATTTCTCACTCACCAGACATGACGATGCGACTTCCTGCACTGACTTTCCTCACCGCGGTGACCGCGCTGGCCGTGCTGCCGGCAGCGGCCGCAGCGACACCCGCCCCTACGCCCATCACCCTCGACCAGGCCATGGCCCACCCTGACTGGATCGGCAATCCCGTCGAACAGGCATGGTGGGGCTGGGACGGCAAGAGCGTGTACTTCAAGCAGAAGCGCACCGGTTCGCAGCTGCGCGACACCTTCCTGGCGAGCCAGAACGGGCCGCGCAAGATCGCGGACGCCGAACTGGCCAGGCTCGACAGCCCATTCGTGGTCTACGATCGCAAGCACTCGCGCAGCATCATGGCGCGTAACGGCGACCTGTTCGAGCGCGACCTGAAAAGCGGCGCGCTGGTCCAGATCACGCGCGGGGTGAAAGCCGAAGACGCGCAGTACTCCAGCGACGAACGCGCCGTGCAGTTCCGGGTCGGCCACGACTGGTTCAGCTGGGACCGCGTCAGCCGCCTGCAATCGCCGGTCGCGTTGCCGCGCGCGGCGAAGGACCCGGCCCTCACCGATCCGGATGCGCTGCGCGAGATGCAGCTGCGCCTGTTCTCCACCCTGAAGCGCGCCAAGGACGACCGTGACGCGGGCCGCGCCCGCATGGAAGAAGAGCGGCGCGCCGACCCGACCCGCGCGCCCTCCCCGGTCTACCTGGGCGACAAGGTCACCATCGAAGGCAGTTCGCTCTCGCCCGACGGGCGCTGGCTGGTGGTCGTCACCGCGGCCAAGGGCTTTGAGAAGGGCCGCATCGGCAAGATGCCGCGCTACGTGACCGAATCGGGCTACGAAGAGACGGACGACGAGCGCACCCGCGTCGGCCGCAACAACCCGGCCCCGCATGCGCTGAAACTGATCGACCTGGCGACCAACAAGGTGCAGGACCTGCCGTTCGACACCCTGCCCGGCATCGCCACCGACCCGCTGGCGCAGCTGCGCGCCGCGGCCAAGCTCGATCCGCTGAAGGGCAACCGCCCGCTGCGCATCGCCGACCGCCGCGATGCCGTGCGCTGGACCCTCGACGGCAAGCAGGCCGCCGTGATGCTGCGCGCGGTCGACAACAAGGACCGCTGGATCGCCAGCATCGACCTGGCGGCGGTCAAGCTCAAGCCCGTGCATCGCCTGAGCGACGAAGCCTGGGTCAACTACGACAACAGCGAGTTCGGCTGGCTGCCGAACAACACGCTGTGGTACCTGTCCGAGGAAAGCGGCTATGCCCACCTGTACACGCAGGACCAGGCTGGCCGGGCGCGTGCGCTCACGAGCGGCAAGTGGGAAGCCGGCGACGTCCAGTGGAACTTCGACGGCTCCACCGCCTACATGCTCTGCAACCGCAAGAATCCGGGCACCTATGAAGTCTGCGCGGTCGACGCCAAAGACGGCGCCACGCGCGAAGTGACGGGCCTCGAAGGGGTCGAGCGTTTCGTGCTGTCGCCGGACGACCGCAAGCTGCTGGTGCACTACTCGACCAGCTACATGCCGGCGCAGCTGGCGACCCTGCCGGCCACCGGCGGCACGCCCGTCAAGCTGACCGACACCCGCACGCCCGACTACAAGGCGCGCCAGTGGATCGAGCCCGAATACGTGGCCGTGCCGTCGAGCGACGGCGGCGACCCGGTGTGGTCGAAGCTGTACCGCCCGGCCAAGATGGAGCCGGGCAAAAAATATCCGGTCGTGATGTTCGTGCACGGCGCCGGCTACCTGCAGAACACGACCAAGCGCTTCCCGGTCTACTTCCGCGAGCAGATGTTCCACAACCTGCTGGTCGAGAAGGGCTATGTCGTGCTCGACATGGACTACCGCGCCTCGAAGGGTTACGGGCGCACCTGGCGCACCGCGATCTATCGCCAGATGGGCCACCCGGAGCTGGTCGACTACCAGGACGGCGTCAAGTACATGGTGGCGAACCACCAGGGTGACGCGGCCAACGTCGGCATCTACGGCGGCAGCTACGGCGGCTTCATGACCTTCATGGCGCTGATGCGCGCGCCGGAGACCTTCAAGTCGGGCGCGGCCCTGCGCCCGGTGACTGACTGGACCAGCTACAACCACGAGTACACCGCCAACATCCTGAACACCCCGGAACTCGATCCGCAGGCCTATAAAATCTCGTCGCCGATCGAATATGCCGACAAGCTCCAGGGTAACCTGCTGATCGCGCACGGCATGGTCGACGACAACGTCTTCTACCAGGACTCGGTGCGGATGGCCCAGCGCCTGATCGAGCTGAAGAAGGATAACTGGGAACTGGCCAGCTATCCGCTCGAGCGCCACGCCTACACGCAGCCGGAGAGCTGGTTCGACCAGTACCGCCGCATCTACAAGCTGTTCGAGCGCACGCTCAAGCAGTAAGCGGAGCATCAAACGAGCGCCCTTCGGGGCGCTTTTTGCTTTACTGTGTACTCATCCGTAGTCACTACTCCGATCGACCGCATGCAACCAGCTTCCGCCCCTTCCCGTATCCTCATCGCCTGCCTGATCGCGCTGGCCGCCACCGGCGCCCAGGGGCAGGAGAAGAAAAGCGCCGGCGACGAACCCGGCTTCGTCGGCCTGCCCAGCACCGGCAAACTCGATTCGAGCCGGGTGCTGAGCGAGCGCCACGGCGCCGCGGCCGCGCCCCAGGAAACGCCCGGCAAGGCGGCCGAGGCCAGGGACAGGCTTGACGCCCGCGCCGCCGGCAAGCGCCGCGAGGACGCCGACGAGGACGATGGGCCGCGCAAGCGCGCCCGGCCGGCGCCCGACGAGGAGCGGCCGGCGCCAAGGAACCGCACCGCCATCCCGGCCGGCGGCATCACCGGCGTCGTGGTCGAGTCCACCGGGCGCGGCGCGCAGTCGAACGTGCCGCTCAGCTTCGGCCAGGTGTTCGCGGCGGGCGACGTCCCGCGCGGCAGCACGCTGGCCGGCAAGCTGGCCGACGGCACGCTGCTGCCGCTGCAGATGGACGTCAAGGCTTCCCACCCCGACGGCTCGGTGCGCCATGCCGTGCTGTCGACGGTGCTGCCGCGCGTGACCGGCAAGGACCTCGGCATCGCGCTGGTCAAGGCCCCGAACAAGGGGGACCAGGGCGGGTCGGCCAAACCCGGGCCGGAGGTCGGCGCCACGCTTGCCATCACGGTCGACGGCGAGCGCTATACCGCGTCGAGCGACGCGCTGTTCAAGGCGCAAAAACCGCAGGTCTGGCTGCACGGCCCGGTCGTGACCGAGCTGCAGGTCGCCGGACCCTTGCGCAACGCGCGCGGCGCCGAACACCCGCACCTGGCCGCCCGCTTCGCCGTGCGCTGGTACGGCGCGGCGAAGCGCGCCCGGGTCGACGTCGTGGTCGAGAACAACTGGGCCTATGAGCCCGATCCGAGCAACATCACCTACGACGTCGAACTCGCGGTCGGCGGCAAGCAGGTTTATGCGAAACAGCAGCTCACCCACTGGCACCATGCGCGCTGGCGCAAGCTGGCCTGGACCGGCGAGGAGCCGGCGCTGCATCTGCGCCACGATCCTGCCTACCTGATGGCCACGCGCGCGCTGCCCAACTACGATCCCTCGGTGTCCGTGTCGAGTCCGGCCCTGTCCTCGCTGGCCTCGAAGTGGAGCGGCCCGGCGACCGAACCGATGGGCGTCGGCGTGGCCAAGCGCGCCATGCCCGGCACCGGCGGGCGCATCGACATTGGCCTGTTGCCGGGTTGGGCGGCCATGTACCTGCTCGGCATGGACGCGCTGGCGAAGGAGATCACGCTGGGCACGGCCGACCTGGCCGGCAGCTGGTCGATCCACTACCGCGACAAGCGCACCGGCCTGCCGATCAGCCTGATCGACCATCCATACATGACCCTGCTCGGCAGCAAGTCCGACACGCGCAACCCGAAGACCGGCAAGCTGGAAGCCTTCCCGCCCTGCCCCAAGACCCTGTGCAAGACGCCGTACCAGGCCGACAGCGCGCACCAGCCGGGCTTTGCCTACCTGCCCTATCTCGTCACCGGCGATCACTACTACCTCGAAGAGCTGCAGTTCTGGGCGATGTACAACGTGTTTTCCTCGAACCCGGGCTACCGCAAGAACGTGCGCGGCCTGCTCGAGCGCCAACAGGTGCGGGGCCAGGCCTGGAGCCTGCGCACCCTGGGCCAGGCCGCCTACATCACCCCGGACGGCCACCCGCTCAAGCGCGACCTGCTGGCCATCCTCGACAATAATCTCGACTGGTACAACGCCGAGTACAGCCGCAACCCCGAGGCCAACAAGCTGGGGGTGATCGTCAACGGCTCGGCGGTGGTGTACAAGAAGAAAACCGCCGTCGCGCCCTGGCAGGACGACTTTTTCACGTCCAGCGTCGGCCACCTGGCCGAACTCGGCTTCAAGGACGCCGAGCCGCTGCTCAAGTACAAGGCGCGCTTCCCGGTCGCGCGCATGGTCGGGCCGGGCGCTTGCTGGATGGCCGGCGCCAACTACACCTACACGGTGCGCGCGACACCGGCGGCGCCGATCTTCGACACGATCGCCGAAGCGTATGCGGCCACCGTCGGCCCCGACGTTGCCGCCCTTCCCTGCGACAGCGCCCAGCTGGCCGACGCCCTCGGTCACAAGCCCGGCGACATGGGCGGCTATTCGGCTTCGGCCGCCGGCTTCCCGTCGAACATGCAGCCGGCGCTCGCCTATGCGGCCGGCGTTAGCGGCGAGGCCGGGCGCAAGGCCTGGGCGCTGTTCATGGCGCGTAGCGTGAAGCCCAATTACGCCAAGGAACCGCAGTTTGCGATCGTGCCGCGCTGAGGCGGCCTATGCGTACGGAATAAAAAATTACAACATGTAACTACTGTTGCATGATGGCCAATCCTGCAGCATCTTGTACGAATAATAATCTACAAGGTGATGCCATGAGACGCACTTCCAGAACGCTGCCTGCCCTGGCAGCGGCTTCGCTCCTGCTGGCCTCCTGCGGCACGGCTCCGGCGACGGCGCCGGCCACGCAAGCCGCAGCGCAGCGCGACGCAACCGTGGCTGCGCCGGCGCCGCCACCGCCGCCCTTCGCCGCCTCGCAGCGCATCAGCGTCAGCGGTTCGTCGATCCAGCCCGCCAGCAGCTACGCGCCCGGACCGGGCGTGCCGAACTATTCGGTCATGATCGTCCCCGGCTTCACCCTCGGCATGAACAGCTTCCCCGGCAAGGCGGCCAACGGCGTGGTGCTGGTCGAGGACCAGCCGGTCTCCACCTTCAGCGCCGATGTCGACACGGCCTCGTATGCGTTCGTACGGCGCCAGCTCAATACCGGCCGCCTGCCGCCGCCGGCGGCGGTGCGGGTCGAGGAAATGGTGAATTACTTCCCCTACCAGTACGCCCGTCCGGCTGGCCGCGCGCAGCCGTTCGCGGTGACGGCCGAGGTCATGCCGAGCCCGTGGAAGGCCGGAAACCAGCTGCTGCACATCGCGGTGCGCGGCTACGACATGCAGACAGCCGAGCGGCCGGCCATGAACGTGGTGCTGCTGGTCGACGTCTCCGGTTCGATGGGGCCGCAGGACCGCCTGCCCTTGCTCAAGCAGGGCTTCCGGCTGTTCGCCGAGCAGCTGCGCCCGCAGGACCGGCTTGCCATCGTCACCTATGCCAACGGCACGGCGGTGGCGCTCGAACCGACCAGCGGCAAGGACAAGCCAGCCATCCTCGCCGCCATCGACGCCCTGGGTGCCGGCGGCGGCACGGCCGGTGCCGCGGGCCTGGAGCGTGCCTACGCGCTGGCCGAGCGCCACTTCGATACCCGGGCCGTGAACCGGATCATCCTGGCCACCGACGGCGATTTCAACATCGGCATCCACGACCCGCTCCAGCTCGAGCAATTCATCGCCGCCAAGCGCAAGAGCGGCGTCTACCTGTCGGTCTTCGGCGTCGGCAACGGCAACCTGAACGATGCGCTGTTCCAGCGCCTGACCCAGTCCGGCAACGGCAACGCGGCCTACATCGACTCGCTGCTGGAGGCGCGCAAGGCGCTGCAGCAGGAGCTCGGCTCGACGATGTTCCCGATCGCGAACGACGTCAAGATGCAGGTCGAGTTCAATCCGGCCCAGGTCGCGGCCTACCGCCTGATCGGCTACGAAACCCGCATGCTGAACCGCCAGGACTTCAAGGACGACCAGGTCGATGCCGGCGACATGGGCGCCGGGCATACCGTCACCGCGATCTACGAAATTACCCCTGCCGCAGCCGGCGCCGCGCTGGTCGATCCGCTGCGCTATGGCGAGGCGAAACCGGCATCGCGCGGCGCAAAAGACGGCGAGCTGGCGTTTGTGCGCGTGCGCTACAAGCTGCCGGGCGAAACCCGTAGCCGCCTGGTCGAGCGTCCCGTTCTTGCGCAGTCGGCGCATACGACACTGAAGTCGGCGCCGCAAGAGCAGCGCTTCGCCGTCGCCGTCGCCGCGTTCGGGCAACGCCTGCGCGGCGAGCAGCAGGTAGCGAACTACCCGCTGGCCGACATTGCGGAACTGGCCAACGGCGCGCGCGGCGCCGATGCCGAGGGCTACCGCGCCGAATTCGTCCAGCTGGTGCGGATGGCCGAAGCGCTGGACAAGGCGGGACAGCCCTAGCGCGGGAGCTGCGGCCGCGCGTCGCTCACTGCAATTTTCCTGTCCTGGCCCCTGCCTCGAACCAGGCGCCCACCTGCGCCCGTTCGGCGTCGGTCATGTGGGTCAGGTTCGCCAGCGGCATGGCTTTCAATTGCACCGTCTGCTGGTAGATGCGCGCGGCATTCCGCCCGATCTGCTCGGGCGAGTCGAGCATCACACCGGCCGGCGCGGTGGCGAAGCCGGGCTGGGTCGGCTGGGCCGCATGGCAGCTCACGCAGCGCTGGTCGACGATGGCCTTGACCTGCGTGAACTGGGCCATGGGGTCGGCCCCCGGCTGCGGCGCCGGCGGCGCTTTCGGCGCGATCAGCAGCGCCAGCACGGCCAGCAGGGCGACGCCGGCGGCCGGGTACCTCCACTCGATGCGGCCCTTGTGGCGCAGGTTGAAGAAGTGACGGATCAGCACGCCCGCCGCCATGATCGTCGCCAGCACCGCCCAGGCATGCCGGTGGTTGTAGGTCATCGCGTAGTGGTTGCTGATCATGAGGAATAGCACCGGCAGCGTGAAGTAATTGTTGTGGACCGAGCGCTGCTTGGCGCGGATGCCGTAGACCGGGTCGGGCTTGCCGCCCGCCATCATCGCGTTCACCATCTTGCGCTGGCCGGGGATGATGACGTGGGCCACGTTGGCGACCATGATGGTGCCGATCATGGCGCCGACGTGCAGGTAGGCGGCGCGGCCGCTGAGCAGGTGGGTGAGCACATAGCTCGCGCCGACCAGCAAGGCGAAGACGACCAGGCCGAAGGCAAGGTCGTGCTTGCCGAGCGGGGACTTGCACAGCAGGTCGTACACCAGCCAGCCTGCCACCAGGCTGCCCAGGCCGATGCCGATCGCCTGCCAGCTTGATACATCGGCCACGCTGCGGTCGACCATCATCGCCTGCGCGTTCAGGTAGTAGACGATGACCAGCAGCGCGAAGCCCGACAGCCAGGTCGAATACGCTTCCCACTTGAACCAGTGCAGTTCCTTCGGCAGTTCGGGCGGGGCCACCAGGTATTTCTGCGGGTTGTAGAAGCCGCCGCCGTGGACCGCCCACAGTTCGCCGGCGACACCCTTCTTCGCCAGTTCGGAGCCGGGCGCGGGCGGCTTGATCGTGTTGTCGAGCCAGACGAAATAGAACGAAGCCCCGATCCAGGCGATGCCCGTGATGATGTGCAGCCAGCGCACCAGCAGGTTGAGCCATTCGAGGCCATAGGGAGCCAGGTATCCGAATACGTCCATCACAGTCCTTGTCGCGGTAGAGGGGCTTTAGAGCGCCTAACAAAACCTCCATGGCGGCGTTGCAGCGTCTCGCCGTACAGGCGTACTGTCTTCGCCGCCGCGCCTTGCCCTGAAGGTTTTGTTAGGCGCTCTCACTGGTTGACGATAAACCGATTTCATTTTGTACAACATGAAAGATACCGTATATTCGTCATAACCGAACGGATATACACTACTGCCCTGACATGGCCGCCCTGCCCCAGCACCTGGACCTGCACCTGATCCGCATCCTCTACCTGCTGCTGGTAGAGAAAAACGTCTCGCGCGTGGCGCTCAAGCTGAACCAGCCGCAGCCCTCGATCTCGGCCTCGCTGCGCAAACTGCGCGAGCTGACCGGCGACCCGCTGCTGGTGCGCGGGGCGCGCGGGATGGTGCCGACCCAGCACGGCGAAAGCCTGCTCAAGCCCGCCAAGCGCATCCTCGACGAGACCGAGAGCCTGTTCGTCAAGAAGTCGCCCTTCGTGCCCGAGGAGGCGGCGCGCACCTTCCACATCGCCGCCCCGGACTACCTCGACACCCAGTTCCTGCCGAACGTGGTGGCCGCCGTGCGGCGCGGCTCTCCCAACAGCCGGGTCGCGATCCACGGCATGGGCGCCGGCGCCGATTACCTGCGCATGCTGTCCGACGGCGACATGGACCTGGTGATCGCCAACTGGGACGAGCCGCCGGTCCACCTGCACATCTCGAAACTGTTCGAGGACCCGATCGTGTGCACCATGCGCGCCGACAGCCCGTATGCGCGCCGGACCGAGTCCGGCGCGATGACGGTCGAAGACTACCTGGGCCTGCCCCATGTGGCGCCCTCGCAGACGCTGCCGGGCTACCACGGGGTGATCGACTCCTTCCTCGCGCGCCAGGGCATGCAGCGCAAGATCGCGGTCGAGTCGCCCTACTTCGGGCTGATTCCCTACATGCTCACCCAGACCGACCTGGTGCTCACCACCGGCCGCCAGTTCATGCGTTTCTACGAGAAGACGCTGCCGCTGAAGACCTTCACCATGCCGATCAAATTCCCGCCGATGCGCTTCTACCAGCTCTGGCACCAGCGCGTGCACCAGCAGCCGGAGCACAAGTGGCTGCGCGACCAGGTCAGCCAGGCGGCGCGGGCGCTGGTGCAGCAGTGAAGGCATCGCTGCGCCGGGGGCGGCAGCGGCCGCGCGCCTTGGCGCCACCGCTGGCCTACGCGGAGACAGGAACCCAGGGCATGTTCAGCGCTTCGCCGGCCCCCGATACCGCAGCACCAGGGCGATGCCGCCCAGGATCGCGATCGAAGCCAGCACCAGGCGCAGGGTGAGCGCTTCCTCCAGCCACAGCACGGCGCCGAGCGCGGCCAGCGGCGGGACCGACAGCTGCACGATCGCCGCCCGCATCGCGCCCAGGCCGGGCAGCGCCGCGTACCAGAGCGCATAGCCGACGCCCGAGGTCAGCGCGCCGGAGACGACGGCGAGCAGGATGCCGCGTGCGTCGGCATGCGCGACGCCGGCGAACGGCAGCCACAGGGCCAGGGCAAACGGCGTCGCGCAGAGAAAATTGACGGCGGTGGCGCCCAGCGGATCGCCCGCGCCGCGTCCGCGCAGCGAATAGACGCCCCAGGCCACGCCGGCCAGCGCCATCAGCAGCGTGCCGGCCAGGGGCGGCGCGGCCACGCCCGGCAGCACGAGGTAGACCAGGCCGGCGCCGGCAAGGGCCAGCCCGATCCACCCGGGCCTGGAGAAGCGTTCGCCGGCGCGCAGCGCGACGGCGAACATGGTCAGCTGGACCGCACCGAACAGCACCAGGGCGCCGGTGCCGGCCGGCAGGCTGAGGTAGGCGAAGGAAAAACAGGCGACATACGCGAACAGCATCGCCGCCGACCACCAGTCCCTGCGCGCGGCAGGCCGCCCGTCCCGGCGCAAGCGTACGATCAGCGCCAGCACCAGCGCGCCTGCCGCCACCCGCACCGCGCCGAAGCTGGCCGGATCGATGCCGCCGCCCTGCAGGGCGAGCCGGCACAGCAGCGAGTTGGCTGCAAAGGCCAGCATGGCGGCCGCCGTATAGGCCAGTGTCACGAGCGGGCGCGGGCTGGCGGCGTCACGCATGGCTTAATTCAATCGAACCCGGGCGGCGGCTGGCGGCGCGCGGCAGTCCGGCTCTTGAGCCAGTCGCGCCCGCCCCGCTCGAGGGCGCGCTCGATCACCGCGGGCGGCAGGCTGTACACGGTGGCCCAGGTGGCGCGCCCGTCCGCGGCATTCGAGGGGAAGCTGCTCGTTTCGATCGGCCAGTTGTACTTGCGTTTCAGGGTGCGCACGATGGCGGCCAGGGTGACGCGGCCGCGCAGCGGCTCGGACCCGGTCTGGTCTTCGTTCGACAACAGCACGGCCAGTACCGCGCCGCGCGCGGTCAGCGGACCGGGATAGGTAGGAGATTTGCTTGGCATGGGGCCATTCTAGCGGTGTTTCCGTGCGCACATTGGGCATACGCGTGCGGGAAACACCACGCCAACGCCTCCGGATGTGGACCCGGGAGCGGTGCGCCGCCCGTTCCACCCTGCTGGCGAGCATCGGGCGTTCGCCGTGTCAGGCCGCCACCCCTGCCCGCTCCAGCATCGCGTGCAGCAGCACGTTGCAGCCGGCTTCCAGGTGCGCCGGCTGGGCGTCCTCGATCTCGTTATGGCTGATGCCGTCCTTGCAGGGCACGAAGATCATGCCCGACGGGGCGACCCGGGCCGTGTAGATGGCATCGTGGCCGGCGCCGGAGACGACGTCCATCGTCGAGTAGCCCAGCTTGCTTGTTGCGGCGCGCACGGCGTTCACGCAGTCGGGGTGGAACGGGCAAGGCGGGTAGTAGGACACCCGTTCGATCTCGATCCCGAGGCCGGTCTCGCTGCGTGTTTTGGCGACGAAGGCGAGCATCTCCTCGTGCATCGTGCCCAGCAGCTCGTCGCTGACGTTGCGCAGGTCGATGCTGAACTTGACCTGGCCGGGGATGACGTTGCGGCTGTTCGGAAATACCTGCACCATGCCGACCGTGCCGCGCCCGTAAGGCGGATAGCGGTGCGCGATCGCCACGGTCTCCTGCATGATCGTGGTCGCCACCTGCAGCGCGTCGCGGCGCAGGCCCATCGGGGTCGGGCCGGCATGCGCTTCCATGCCGGTGACGGTGCAGTCGTACCAGGACAGGCCCATCACGGCCGGCACCACGCCGATCACCTTGCCGGCGTCCTCCAGCACCGGGCCCTGCTCGATGTGGGCCTCGAAATAGGCGCCAATCGGATGGCGGCCAGGTTCCTCCTCGCCCAGGTAGCCGATGCGCTCGAGCTCGTCGCGCACGGTCTTGCCCTCCACGTCTTTCGCCGCGTACGCGGTCTCCAGGCTGAAGGCGCCGCAGAACACGCCGGACCCCATCATCACCGGCACGAAGCGCGAGCCCTCCTCGTTGGTCCAGAAGGCGACCTCGATCGGAGCGGCGGTCTCGATGCCGTGCTCGTTGAGCGTGCGCACCACTTCCAGGCCGGCCAGCACGCCGTAGTTACCGTCGAACTTGCCGCCGGTGGGCTGGGTGTCGATGTGGCTGCCGGTGACGATCGGCGGCAAGGCGTTATCGCGGCCGGGGCGGCGCATGAAGACATTGCCGATCTTGTCGACGGTGACCGACATGCCGGCGTCGACTGCCCAGCCCACCACCAGGTCGCGGCCCTGGCGGTCGAGGTCGGTCAGGGTGAGGCGCTTGACGCCGCCTTTTTCGGTGGCGCCGATTTGCGCCAGTTCCATCAGGGAGTTCCACAGGCGTTGGCCGTTGATGCGCAGGGTGTCGGGCATGGTGTTTTTCCGTGGTGAGGCAGCGGTTTTCGGTCGCGGTGAGGTATGCCGCGGCCGGTTGAACGCGTGGGCGGGGAACCCGCCCACCCTACGGGTCTACGCTTGCTGCTGGGTGAACGCCGGGCGGTCGATGTGGCGGCCGGCGCCCTCTTCGGCGCGCAGCTCGCCGCGCTCGAAGACCAGCTTGCCGGCGGCGACCGTGTGCGTCGGGATGCCGCGCACGGTGCGGCCTTCGAAGACATTGAAGCCGCCCTTGGCGAACTGGGTCTTGCTGGAGATGGTGCGCGTGCCGTTCGGGTCCCAGACCACGATGTCGGCGTCGGCGCCGATGGCGATCACGCCCTTCCTCGGGTACATGTTGAAGATCTGGGCGGCGTTGGTCGAGGTCACGCGCACGAATTCGGACGGGGTCAGCAGCCCGCTGGCGACGCCGCCGTCCCACACCACCGCCATGCGTTCCTCGACGCCGCCGCAGCCGTTCGGGATACGCGTGAAGTCGTCCTTGCCGGCCGCTTTCTGCTCGGCGCAGAAAGTGCAGTGGTCGGTCGCGGTCGTGTGCAGGTTGCCGCCGCGCAGGCCCTGCCATAGCGCCTGCTGGTGGTGGCGGCTCCTGAATGGCGGACTCATCACGTGCCCGCGCGCAAAATCCTCGTCCTCGCTGGCATACACGCTGTCGTCGATGACGAGGTGCCCGGCCAGCGCCTCGCCATACACGCGCTGCCCCTTGGCGCGGGCGCGGGCAATGGCGTCGAGCGACTCGGCGCAGGAGACGTGGACGATGTAGACCGGCGTGCCGAGCACGTTGGCGATCGCGATCGCCCGGTTGGCCGCTTCCGCCTCCACTTCCGGCGGGCGCGACAGCGGATGCGCCCTGGCGCCGCGCACGCCGCGCCGCAGCAGGTCCTGCTGCAGCTGGTAGACCAGTTCGCCGTTCTCGGCGTGCACGGTCGGGATCGCGCCCAGTTCCAGGGCCCGGCTGAAACTCTTCACCAGGGTTTCGTCGTCGGCCATGATCGCGTTCTTATACGCCATGAAGTGTTTAAAACTGTTCACGCCGTGCTCGCGCACCAGGCTTCCCATCTCGGCATGGACAGATTCGTCCCACCAGGTCACGGCGACGTGGAAGGTATAGTCGCCGGCCGCCTTGCGCGCCCAGCCGCGCCAGGTGCGGTAGGCGTCGAGCAGCGACTGCTGCGGGTCGGGAATGACGAAGTCCATGATCGTCGTGGTGCCGCCGGCCAGGCCCGCCGCGGTGCCGGTGAAGAAGTCGTCGGCGGTGACGGTGCCCATGAACGGCAGCTGCATGTGCGTGTGGGTATCGATCCCGCCCGGCATCACGTACTGCCCGCCGGCATCGATGACTGCCGCGTTCGCCGGTGCCTCGAGGTTGTCGCCGACGGCGACGATCTTGTCGCCGAAACAGAGCACGTCGCCGCGAAAGGCACGGTCTGCGTTCACGATGGTACCGCCACGGATGAGCGTCGTCATGGACTCCCTTTCAGGTGCTTACATCGGATAGTTGTTTACCGTGCTGTTGGCCGTATTCAGCGCCGGCGCAGTGCGGCCCTTCATCATCAGCCCGTACACGATGGCGGCAATCACGACGCCGACGAACCAGGCATAGGTGTAAATCGTCTTGAAGGCGGGGCCGACGTCCGGGAACGAGGCCGGCAATGCCGCGTTCAGGAAGCCGGGCAGGTTCGGCAGGACGCCGGCCGCGAAGGCGACCAGCGCCGCGACGTTCCAGCCGCCGCGGTAGGTGTACATGCCTTCGTCGCGGTACAGCTGGCCGACATCGAGCTGCGTCTTGCGGACGAAATAGTAGTCGACGATCATGATGCCGGCGATCGGCCCGAGCAGCGCCGAGTATCCGGTCAGCCAGATGAAGATGTAGTTCTGGCTGCTCTCGAGTATCTTCCACGGCATCATCGCCAGCGCGATGCCGGCCGTGATGTAGCCTCCGATACGGTAGGAAATACGCTTCGGCGAAAGGGCCGAGAAATCGTAGGCCGGGCCGACCAGGTTGGCGGCGAGGTTGACGCTGGCGGTGTCGATCAGCAGGATCAGGAGCGCCACCAGCACCGCCACGCCGGTCATGCGGCTGGCGAGGTCGACCGGGTCCCACAAGGCCTTGCCGTACAGGACGATGGTGGCCGAGGTGACGGTCACGGCCAGCGCCGCCAGCAGGGCCATCGGCAACGGCAGGCCGAGCGTCTGGCCGATGACCTGGTCGCGCTGGGTCTTGGCGAAGCGGGTGAAGTCGGGAATGTTCAGCGCCAGCGTGGCCCAGTAGCCGATCATGGCGGTCAGCGAAGGCCAGAACACGCTCCAGAACAGGCCGGCCTTGGGTCCGCCGGCGACGAATTGCGAAGGCTGGTCGAGCAGCGGGCCAAAGCCGCCGACCTTGTCGTAGACCCACCAGAGCAGCACGAAGCAGATCGCGATTTTCAGGGGCGCGGTATAGGTTTCGAGCTTGCGGATCGATTCCATGCCGTGCACGATGAAGTACAGCTGGATCGCCCAGAAGCCCAGGAAGCAGGCCAGCTGGGCGCCGTTGATGCCCAGGCCAGGCAGCGTGTCGCCGCCGATCGGGCCGCCGAGCAGCACGCCGAGCAGCGTGTAGATCATGCTGCCGCCGAACCAGGTCTGGATGCCGTACCAGCCGCAGGCCACGACGGCGCGCATCAGGGCCGGCAGCCGGGCGCCGCGCGTGCCGAAGGAGGCGCGCGCCAGCACGGCATAGGGAATGCCGTACTTGGTGCCGGCGTGGCCGACCAGCAGCATCGGCACCAGCACGATCAGGTTCGCGAGGAACACCGTGAGCACCGCTTGCCAGGCCGACATGCCGCCTTCGATCAGGCTGGACGCGAGCATGTACGCGGGGATGCTGATGACCATCCCCACCCAGAGCGCGGCGAAGTGATACCAGCGCCAGGTGCGTTGCGCGGCGCTGGTGGGCGCCAGGTCGTCGTTCCAGAGTTCTTTGCTGACAGCGTGATGTTGCGTCACAGTAGTGCCTTTTTATTCGGGTTGCAGGTGCAACCCAGTGTAGCGCAAACGGACTGGCCGGCGCGAGCGGATCGGCCGGCCACGGCCCGCCCGCCGCCGGCTCACATGGGCAGTTCGGCGCCCGCGGCGGCCGCCGAGGATTCCGCCGCGGATTCAGCCGCGGCCGGCGCCTGCGCAAGCGGCGTGGCCTGGGGCAGCTCGGCACGGGGATTGCGCGGGTCCTGGGTCCAGTTCATGTAGGGCTTGCCCGTTTCCTGCGCCACCATCGTGATGCAGGCTTCGACCGGGCAGGTGATTTCGCACAGGTTGCAGCCGACGCATTCCTCGCGGATCACCTCGTAGCGGCGGCCGCCCTTCTCTCCGGTCAGTTGGGCAATCGCCTGGTGCGAGGTGTCCTCGCAGGCGATGAAACACTTGCCGCAGCCGATGCACTTGTCCTGGTCGATGTGGGCGATGGCCTGGAAGTTCATGTCCAGGTATTTCCAGTCGGTCGTATTCGGCACGGCCTTGCGCGAGAAGGCGGCGATGTTGGCGTAGCCCTTCTCGTCCATCCAGCGCGCCAGTCCGTCCTTCATCTCGTCGACGATCCGGAAGCCGTGCAGCATCGCCGCCGTGCACACCTGCACCGAACCGGCGCCGAGCGCGATGAATTCGGCCGCGTCGCGCCAGTTGCCGATGCCGCCGATGCCGGAGATCGGCAAGCCGGCCGTCACCGGATCGCGCGCGATCTCGGCGACCATGTTCAGCGCGATCGGCTTGACCGCCGAACCGCAATAGCCGCCGTGGGTGCTGGCGCCGCCGACCACGGGAAAGGCGATCATGCGATCGAGATCGAGGTGGGTGATCGAGTTCACCGTGTTGATCAGCGAGACGGCATCGGCGCCGCCGGCCAGCGCCGCGCGTGCCGGCGCGCGCACGTCGGTAATATTCGGGGTCAGCTTGACGATGACGGGCAGCCGGGTGTGCTTCTTGCACCAGCTTGTGACCATCTGCACGTATTCCGGCACCTGGCCCACGGCGGCGCCCATGCCGCGCTCGGGCATGCCGTGGGGGCAGCCGAAATTGAGCTCGATGCCGTCGGCGCCGGTCGCTTCGACCAGCGGCAGGATGGCCGCCCACGGCGCTTCCTCGCAGGGCAGCATCAGCGAAACGATCATCGCGCGGTCGGGCCAGGCCTTTTTCACGGCCGTGATCTCGCGCAGGTTGATCTCGAGGCTGCGGTCGGTGATCAGCTCGATGTTGTTGAAGCCGATCACTTCACGGTTCTTGCCGTAATGGGCCGAGTAGCGCGACGACACGTTGACCGCCGGCGGATCTTCGCCGAGCGTCTTCCACACCACGCCGCCCCAGCCGGCCTCGAAGGCGCGCACGACGTTATACGCCTTGTCGGTTGGCGGGGCCGAGGCCAGCCAGAACGGATTGGGCGAGGTGATGCCGCAGAAATCGATGCTCAGGTCGGCCATGCTGCCTCCGCTGCAAGGTTGTCGATGACGAGCGCATTGTGGATGGCCAGCGCGGCCAGTTTGCCGTGCTGGACGGCTTGCACGGTCAGGTCCTGGCCGGAGGCGACGCAGTCGCCGCCGGCATAGATGCCCGGCACCCTGGTGCGCAGCGAGGCGTCGACCGCAATCCGCTCGCCGCCCTGCCACAGTCCCTGGGCCAGGCTGTCGGCCGGTGGCGGCTCGGCCATGGCCTGGCCGATGGCCTTGAAGACGGCGTCGGCCGCGATGTCGATGAAGGCGCCGGTGCGCGCCAGGCGGCCCTCGTCCATGCGGGTTTCCTCGAAGCGCATGCCGGCCACGCGCCCGGCGTCGTCCAGCAGCACTTCCAGCGGCGAGGCCCAGGTGCGGATGCGCACGCCATTGAGCTTGGCGATCGCGATTTCGTGGCCGGTTGCGCTCATGGCCTCGAAGCCGCGGCGGTAGACCAGCGTGACCTCGTCGGCGCCCAGGCGCCGGATCTGGACCGCCATGTCGACCGCCGTGTTGCCGGCGCCGAGGACGAGCGCGCGCCGCGGCACGGGAAGCAGCGAGAGGTCGCTCGCCTGGCGCAGCGCGGCGATGTAGTCGGTGGCCGCCAGCAGGCCCGGCGCGTCCTCGCCCACCAGGCCGAGCCGGCGGCTGGCGCCCAGGCCGAGACCGAGGAAGACCGCGTCGAAGCGCGCGTGCAGGTCGCTCAGCTGGAGGTTGTCGCCGAGCGCCTGGCCGTACTGGATGTCGATGCCGCCGATGGACAGCAAAAAATCCACTTCCTGCTGCGCGAATTCCCCGGGCAGCTTGTATTTGGCGATGCCGTATTCGTTCAGGCCGCCCGCCTTCGGTTTCGCTTCGAACACGACCACGTCGTTGCCGAGCATGGCGAGCCCGTGCGCGCACGACAGGCCGGCCGGGCCGGCGCCGACCACGGCGACGATCTTGCCGGTGGCGGGAGCGCGGGTGAAGGGGTGGCCGGCAAAACGCGCGTTGTCGATCGCGTGCCGTTGCAGCAGGCCGATTTTCACGGGATCGCGTTCGACCGCATTGTTGCGCACGCAGGCGTCCTCGCACAGGATCTCGGTCGGGCAGACGCGCGCGCAACTGCCGCCGAAAATGTTCTGCTTGAGGATCTTGACGGCGGCGCCCTCGATGTTCTGGTCGTGGATGTTGCGGATGAAGCTGGCGACGTCGATGCCGGTCGGACAGGCGCGCATGCAGGGAGCGTCGTAACAGTAGAGGCAGCGCGCCGCTTCGATGGCCGCCTGCCTGCTTGTCAGGGGCGGGGCCAGGTCCGTGAACTGCGCCGCGAGCGTGCCGTGCGAGTCGGCGGCCGGCGGCAGGTGCTGGAGAGTCTCGATCATGTGCATCCCTGGTTTTTGTTGGAGTGCTGGTGTTCGAACTGCTGCGTACCTGTGGTGCTGCTTTCGTAGGGTGGACGGGTCTTCCCGTCCACGCGGAGATAGGTGGGCTTCAATTGGTCGCGCAATTGATCTGGCCGCAACTATCGACGCGTGGACGGCCAAGCCGGCCACCCTACCTTCCTAGATTTTACGTTGCTGGTTTCTCCGTGCTGCTAACACTGCGCATGCGTCCGCGCCGGCACGCAATTGCGGCTGCTGGCCTCGATTACCCCACCCTACTTCATCTGCGGAAACGCGAACTCCACGCCCGCGCTCGCCGTATTCGGCCAGCGCTGCATGACCGCCTTGTGCCGCGTGTAGAAGCGCACGCCTTCCGGCCCGTAGGCGTAGTGGTCGCCGAACATGCTGCGCTTCCAGCCGCCGAAGCTGTTAAAGGCCATCGGCACCGGCAGCGGCACGTTCACGCCGACCATGCCGACCTGGATCTGGCGCACGAATTCGCGTGCCACGCCGCCGTCGCGGGTGAACACGGCGACGCCGTTACCGTACTCGTTGGCATTGATCAGCTCGACCGCGCTGCCGACATCCGGCAGGCGCACCACGCACAGCACCGGGCCGAAGATTTCTTCCCGGTAGATGCTCATCTCGGGCGTCACATGGTCGAACAGCGTGCCGCCGACAAAAAAACCGTTCTCGCGGCCTTCGACCCGGTAGTTGCGGCCGTCCACCACCAGGGTGGCGCCCTGCTCCACGCCCTCGCCGATCAGACGCTCGATGCGCTGGCGCGCGGCCTGGGTCACCACCGGCCCCATCTCCGCGCCCGAGCTCATGCCGTCGCCGATTTTCAGTTTTGCCGTGCGTGCGGCCAGCGCGCTCACCAGCCTGTCGCCGGCGTCGCCGATGGCGACCGCCACCGAGATCGCCATGCAGCGCTCGCCGGCGGAGCCGTAGGCCGCGCCCATCAGGGCGTCGACGGCCATCTCCATGTCGGCGTCGGGCATCACGACCATGTGGTTCTTGGCCCCGCCGAGGGCCTGCACGCGCTTGCCGGCGGCGCTGCCGCGGGCGTAAATGTATTCGGCGATCGGGGTCGAGCCGACAAAACTGATGGCCTGCACCTCGTGGTTGTCGAGCAGCGCGTCGACTGCGGTCTTGTCGCCCTGGACCACGTTGAACACGCCGTCCGGCAACCCGGCTTGCTTGAGCAGGCGCGCATGCAGCAGCGAGGGAGAAGGGTCGCGCTCGGAAGGTTTCAGGACAAAGGTGTTGCCGCAGGCAAGCGCCACCGGGAACATCCACATCGGCACCATCACCGGGAAGTTAAATGGCGTGATGCCGGCCACCACGCCGAGCGGCTGGCGCATCGACCAAGCGTCGATGCCGCGCGCGATCTGGTCGGTAAATTCGCCCTTGAGCATCTGCGGGATGCCGCATGCAAACTCGACCACTTCGATGCCGCGCGCCACTTCCCCTTGGGCGTCGCTGAAGGTCTTGCCGTGCTCGCGCGTGATGAGCGCGGCGAATTCGTCGGTGTGCTGCTGGCACAACTGCAGGTACTTGAACAGGATCCGGGCGCGCGCCAGCGGCGGCGTGGCCGACCAGGCGGGGAAAGCTGCCTGGGCAGCGAACACGGCGGCGTTGACTTCGTCGGCGCCGGCCAGGGTGACGCGCGCACAGGGCTCGCCCAAGGCCGGATTGAAGACGTCGGCGTAGCGTTCGCCCGCGGTGTCGACGACCTGGCCGCCGATGAAGTGGCCGATAATTTCTAAATGGTTCATGCGTGTGTCTCTTTAATCCAGGTTTTTCAATACGTTGGCCAGCTTGCCGAACAGTTCGTCGATGTGCTGTTTTTCGAGGACGAGCGGCGGCGAAAGCGCGATGATATCGCCCGTGGTGCGGATCAGGATGCCGTCGGCGAAGGCTTTTTTCAGTGCCTGGTAAGCACGCGCGCCGGGCCTGCCGGCGATCGGCTCGAGTTCGATCCCGGCGACCAGGCCGATCGTGCGCAGGTCGATCACGTTCGGCAGCCCCTTGAGCGAGTGCACCGCGTCTTCCCAATACGACTGGATCGACTTGGCATGCTCGAGGATCTGCTGCTCCTTAAATACCTGCAAGGTCGCCAGCGCGGCGGCGCAGGCGACCGGATGGCCGGAATAGGTATAGCCGTGGAACAGCTCGATGCCGGCCGGCGCCTCCATGAAGGCATCGTGGATGAAGCGCTTGGTAAACACGGCGCCCATCGGGATCACGCCATTGGTGATGCCCTTCGCGGCCGTGATCATGTCCGGCTCGACATCGAAATAGTCGGCCGCGAAAGGCGTGGTCAGGCGCCCGAAGCCGGTGATGACTTCATCGAAGATGAGCAGGATACCGTGCTTGGTGCAGATCTCGCGCAGCCGCTTCAGATATCCCTTGGGCGGCACCAGCACGCCAGTCGAACCGGACACCGGCTCGATGATGACGGCGGCAATCGTGGAGGCGTCGTGCAGGGTGACGAGGCGTTCGAGTTCGTCGGCCAGTTCGACACCGAAGTCGGGCTCGCCGCGCGAGAAAGCGTTTTTCAGCAGGTTGTGCGTGTGCGGCAGGTGATCCACGCCCGGCAGCAGCGGACCGAACTGCTTGCGGTTGGGGCCGATGCCGCCGACCGACAGGCCGCCGAAGCCGACGCCGTGGTAGCCCCGCTCGCGCCCGATCAGCCGGGTGCGCCCGCCCTCGCCGCGCGCCTTGTGGTAAGCGAGCGCCATCTTGAGGGCGGTATCGACCGCCTCCGATCCTGAATTGGTGTAGAACACGTGGCCGAACTTGTGGCCCGTATAGTCCATCAGCTGCTCGGCGAGGTCGAACGCAGCCGGGTGCCCCATCTGGAAGGTCGGCGCGAAGTCGAGCTGGCCGATCATCTCGCGCACGGCGGCGACGATCCTGGGCTGGGCATGGCCGCAGGGTACGCACCACAGGCCGGCCGTGCCGTCGAGGATCTGCTTGCCGTCCACGTCCTTGTAGTACATGCCCTCGGCCGAGACCAGCAGGCGCGGGGCAGCCTTGAAGTCGCGGTTATTCGTGAAAGGCATCCAGAAGGCGGACATCGATTCGGGTCTGGACTCGTTCATGCGGACTCTCCCTCATTACAGCCAATGATTGGTCTGGTTGGAAACGATGAAGCGATCGTAACAATGTGCGCGCCTGCGCCGCGAATGTAAAGCCACGGGGCGCCACAGCCGGCCGGCGTGGACCACGTGCGTTGCAAAAATGCAAAAGAACCTGCCGATCCGGTAATATAAACGCGCGCTGCGCTGCCGTCATATCGATTTGCGTATATCAGACTTAAGGGCGTCAGACTGAAGGGCGTCAGACTGAATGACGGCAAACTTAACGGCGGCAACGTCAACAATGCGAAGTCAACAGCGAAAAACAAACATCGTAAATCAGCTGGCTGCCGCGCAGGTTGAGAATGCCAAGCCTTTTGATCTAACGCAAACTCAGCCATCGCGGGTAAGGATTCGTGATGGCGACCAAGGACCGTCATGCCAGATATGCTGCCCCCCGTACTGACCACCGCACGCCTGGTGCTGCGCCCGTTTACCCACGGCGACGCCGCCGCGCTGTTTGGCGTCTTTTCAGACGAGCAGGTCGTGCGCTTCTGGTCGAGCGGTCCCTGGACCGAGATGGTCCAGGCCGACAAGATGATCGAGGAAGCGATGCTGGCCTATCGCGAGGGCGGCCTTGCCCGCTATGCGATCGCACTGGCGGCCACCGACGAGCTGATCGGCATCTGCAACCTGCGCGGCTTTTTCGAGCAAAACCGCCGCTGCGAGCTCGGCTATGCATTGGCCAGCGCCCACTGGGGCCGCGGCTATGCCTTCGAAGCGCTCGAAGCCCTGCTCGGGCATGCGTTTTCCAGCCTCGACATGAACCGCATCGAGGCCGACATCGACCCGCGCAACGACGCCTCGGCACGCCTGCTGGAACGGCTCGGCTTTCGCCAGGAGGGGTATATGCCGCAGCGCTGGTTCGTCCACGGCGAGTTCGCCGATACCGCCTTCTATGGTTTGCTCAAGCGTTACTGGGACGAGCGCGCGCTGTCCCGTTCGTCGGTCCTCACGACTGGTTAGCCCATGAAATCGGCGCTTCGTCGGAGCGCTCTGGCCACCATCTCCGGGTGGCGATACAGTGCTTCTACCGACCTTCATTCCAAGGAGTACACGCATGAAAACCACCACCGCCCGTTCCTTCGCCGCCGAGCTCGAAGAAGCTGCCGACAAAGGCATGCGCCTCCTGCGCCGCAGCCTGCGCACCTTCTCGGCACTGCCATGGCCTGCCCTGTTGCTGGCCGCGGTGCTGGTTGCCTGCGCGATCACCGTCATTCCGCTGGCGCTGATGCTGTTTGCCATCTTCCTCGCCATCAAGTACGCAGTGCTGGCGATTAACAGCGACAAGAACACCCCGCTGGGAGACTGAACGTGCAGGCAAGCCAGATCAACCGGACGCTCGACTCCTTGCGCGAGGTGCTCAAGGAGCTCAGCAAATTGTGGTGGGCGTTTTTCGACTGGGTTGCCGTGGTCGACTGGCGCAAGCTGGCCGTGACCTGGCTGCTGGCCTTCTTCGCGTTCGGGATGCTCAATACCCCGGAGCCGGCGGTCTGGTACATGTTCATTTCCTTCGGCGTCAAGGTGCTGGCCGGCGGCAAGCGCCGTGCCGAGCTGGTGGCGCGCGACGCCACCCTGAAAGCAGACGTCGCCACGCTCGAGCGGCGCCTGACCGAGGCGCAGATGGCGGCCCTGCAGGCCCAGGTCGAGCCGCACTTCCTGTTCAACACCCTGGCCCTGATCGGCCGCCTGATCGAAACCGATCCGCCCGAGGCGGCCAAGGTGCATGCGCACCTGATCGCCTACCTGCGCTCGGCGCTGCCGCAGATGCGGTCGTCGGGCGGCGCCACCCTCGGCAAGCAGCTCGAGCTGTCGCGCGCCTACCTCGCCATCATGCAGGCCCGCATGAAGGAGCGGCTTGCCGTGCGTTTCGAGGTGCCTGATTTCCTCGGCAGCGCGCCCTTCCCGCCCATGATGCTGCAGACCCTGATCGAGAACGCCATCAAGCACGGCCTGGAACCGAAGATCGAGGGCGGAACCATCCTGGTGCGGGCACGGGTCGAGGGCGCCACCCTGGTCGTCGATGTCTGCGACGACGGCGTCGGCATCGACCTGCATGCCGACGACGGTGTCGGTCTCGCCAACATCCGCGAACGCCTGCAGCTGCTGTACGGCACCCAGGCCGAACTGGTGATCGAAGCGCCGCCCGGCGGCGGCGCCTGCGCCTCGGTGCGCATTCCCTACAAGATGATGGAGGACGCGTGATGGTGACCGCCCTGATCGCCGACGACGAAGCCGCGATGCGCGAGCAGCTGCGCGCACGGCTGGCGGAAGTCTGGCCCGAACTCGAGGTCGTGGCCGTGGCCTCGAACGGCATCGAGGCCGTCGAACTGGCCGCGCGCCACCGGCCGCAAATCGCCTTCCTCGACATCCGCATGCCCGGCATGGGCGGCATCGAGGCCGCGCGCCAGCTCTACAACCGCTGCCACATCGTGTTCGCCACCGCCTACGACCAGTACGCGGTCGACGCCTTCGAACACGGCGCCATCGACTACCTGTTGAAACCCGTCACCGCCGAACGCCTCGCCACCACCTGCGAACGCCTGCGCCGCCGCCTCCAACAGGCTCCGCAGGACATCGGCGCCCAGCTGGCCCAGCTCGGCTCCCTGCTCCAGCAAGGCGCCGCCCCGAAGCGCAACTACCTGCGCTGGATCCAGGCGCAAGTCGGCGGCAACCTGCGCATGGTCAGCACGCGCGAGATCCTGTTCTTCCAGTCCGACGAAAAGTACACGCGGGTGCAGACCGCCACCACCGAACTCTTGATCCGCAAGACGCTCAAGGAGCTGGCCGACGAGCTCGACCCGGATGAGTTCTGGCGCATCCACCGTTCGACGCTGGTGCGGGTCGATGCGATTGCCGAAGTGTCACGGGACTTGCGTGGGCGGCAGATGCTGAGGGTGAAGAATTATCCGCAGGAGCTGGAGGTCAGTCGGAATCATTCGCATTTGTTTCAGCAGATGTGATCCTGACAGCTCAGCTATGCGATATCGATGGACGGATGAGTAAGCCGGGTCGTCGAAAGGCGACGATGGCGCGCGCAGTGCATCTCGAAGTCTTCACTGGGCCCCCGCCATTGCCTTCCGATTTCATACAAGGCTTTGACGCGCCTCGGCCATGTTGCCGAGCCGGTAGCGTCGCCGGATGCGGTTGTGATTACGGAATGTCAGCAACCGCGACACGTCCATGGCAAAGGGAAAGGAGTAATGATTGACGATCAAATCTTGGGGCCGAGCAGCACACCGTACCGTTTCTCAAGTGTTAGCACTTTTTCAATCTGAGCAACACCCAAGCCTATCATCTGCATAAATAACGAAATAACCAGGCAGGAGGGTATCCCCCAAGCAAACAGACTAAATGTCGGAAAAGTATTTCTAAGCGAAAGCCCCACCAGCATTGATGCGATTATAGAAACTGAAACAACTGGATTCATACGCTCCGGGATACCGGGTATGTACAATGCTAGAGGACATTTCATCAAAGATATAATCGTGGGCCAGTCCAAGGTGTTATTTTTACTGTTATAACAACGTGGCAAAGCGCGCTCCCCTTCCCTTTCCCAAGCAGACGCGAATAGCTTCCCAGCCTTTCCGATATTCGCAAAACATAGCATGAGCAAGAATAAAAACAGAGCTGACTTCCACCCACTACCGACTGATTGGACCCACAACACAGGCAAAAGCAAACAAAGCATGAACCATACGATACAGCTCGAAAAAGCGATATTGAAGAGAATCCGGTAGACAAGCCTTTTTTTCCCCATTAAGAAAAACGCTGTCTGAACAACAAACATCGCAAGCACGCTTACACCTCCCACCTTCAAAAACGATAAACCAGCGTCTTCCCCCGCAAGCTTTGTGGTCAAAGCCCAGCCTCCCATAGTACCGCCGGACGAGAAGAACAAGGACAGCAATATATGTTCAAAGGTAAGGTTTTTCATCTTTATCGAGCCATGTTGGCGACTGTCTGTTTTATCCCGAATCGATTGTCAAGCATGTCCACTAGCGTAGCTGCCAAAATATAGCCGCCTACTACAACTGCTACTGCGGCCCATACAGGCGCCGCTGTCGCCCATAGTGCTGCGGCTGTCGCCGTCACAGCCATTATTCCTACCGCAGCGAGAACGCTCCCGACCGCAGCCGTAAGGCCTGCTTTCGCGATACTCACTCCTGCTCGCCCCAGGAACTCGGATAAGTCTCTGCTTCCTTTTTCATCGAAGTACACCGAGTGTGCGTCTACAAATATGTCGATAACCGTTCCGACAACCTGGATCTTCATGCCGCCTTTGAAGTTTTCCGCCGCCGTCATCATGATCCGGCGTGCTCCCCCATACCCAGATTTACCGCTTTTACCGAACCCACCGTCGATAAAGCCGGTTCCTGCCGATCCGAGCGCACCGTTATGATGCGCAACTCTCGCTTTACCTGCGCCGAGCGATTGTGCGACCAGTTGCGTCAGAGGTTTTCCTTTTATTAATGCACGGTATTTTCCTTTTGCTTTTTTCTCGATACGCACGCTCATGGCAATCTTATCCAGAGATCTGAAATTTTCCTGCACATAACCAGCGGATTCTTTGAACCAATTGCTTGTCAGATTTTCGTTGCCGGCAATGTAAGTAGCGGCCGCGCCAAGTGCCTGATGCAGATGCGAGTTCTCGTCTCCCTTGTTCGGAACGACAAAGATTTCGCTCGGATGACTGGTAACAGCCCCGCTTTCGAGTTTCGCTAATACTTCCGGCTGAATCTGGTCGGCTCTGACTTCAGCAAGCGCGGCGTATTCCTTGACCTCCGGTGGCTGTTGGGGATAGGCATAATTGAAATTGCTACCCGCGCCTGCCAGGAAGGGTAGCTTCGGGTCAATTATGGGAAGAATCGCCAATTGCGCATATGCGGCTCCGAGAGGATCGCTGGGCGTGCAGACGAGAGTTTCGGCGTCTTTCTTGTGCCCCATGATTACCAGGAGCGGTTCAGGCTTGTTTTTTGGATCAGCCCCATAACTGACATTGTCAAGCTTGGTGACCTCGTACTCACCGATGACGGCATCGCCAGTTTTCAACACAAGCCGTCCTTTAAACTCCCTGCCGACCCAGATGTTGAGCCGCTCACCGTCAAAAAACGTCGCTTTTTTAACGAGTTTCTTTTCTCTCGGGCTGTAGAACTCGTGTTTCGACTCGACTGTATACACGGAATCTTTTTTAAGGTTGATGTCAAAGAAAACGTCTCGATGCTTGCGCAGTATTACTCTGACGCTGTCGCTTGAGCGCCAACACTGGACGGATTCGCCAGGCAAATCGATGCAAACTTCTTGCGTTTTCACTTCCGCTCCGGCCTTGGCCTTCTTCGTAGTCATTGACTTTCCTTACTTGTGCCTTGGTTGTTTTGCTCCGAACGGCCCCAAGGGCGCGTTCTTGATGGTGGCCTTGCCGCTGGGGTCCAATGTCACCTTTTTTTCGGCATCGTTCGAAAACCGCAGGGCAATCGGCTCATCCGCCAACACGTTCCCATCCGCATCCACATATTCGATCTCGAGGTCCCGCTTGATATTCAGCTCCGAAATCTTCATGGCGATATCAGCACCCGCAACGCTGAGCGGCCCGGCCAACTCCTTCTTGCTCGCCTTAAACTCCACCTTCCCCGGCACATGCACCTCGATATTCCCGCCCTCGAGCTTGATGTAGGCTCCTTGCGCAGTCAGCAGCACGTGCTTTTTCGGCGCCGACACCGCGACGGATTTGGTCACGCTCGCCACGGTTACCGTCTTGTCCGCCACGAGTGAAGTCGCCCCCGACTGGCTCTGACTGCTCACTTTCCCGCACCCCGCGTGCAGCTTCATGCCGACCTCCTGGTTCGGCTTGCTCTTGTTCCCCGCCTTCCCATAGGCGAACAGGCCGATTCCGCCGGCGACGACCGTCGCCGCATTGGCCTGCGCGACCAGATTGACGTCCTGCCCCGCGCTGATGATGGTGGTGGTGCCCGCAGCCAGGACGGCGTCGGCTGGCGTGGCGGCGACGATGCCGGCAGGGCTGGACAGTTGCAGTTGCGGCTCGCCGTAAGCCGGAGCATTGCCCTCCGTGCCCTGGATGACGTCAAGGCTGCGCGACATCTGCGCCAGCGCCGGCAGTGCGGAAGGATCGGCCTCGTCCTTGAGCCGCGCGTTGTGCTTGTGCGCCTGCGTCGCCAGGGATACTTGCAACTGCCCGCTCTCCTCGATCTGCGCGGCGGCCTCACGCGAATCGAGTTGGCCGCCATTGCCGCCATGCGACGACAGCAGCAGGCCCTGCCCGGCCCGTAGCGCGGCACTGTGCGCCGTCTTGAGTTCCGCACCGAAGCCTGCCGGCTGCAGGCGCTGGTTATCGCTCTGGTGCCGCAACTGGCCGAGGTTCAGCTCCGCTTCGCCGTCGTGGGCGCGTCCATGTCGCTGCAGGGCGACGCGCGGCTGGCCGGGGCTGTCGTCGAAGACGAGCTGGCTGTAGGCGCCGCTGCCGCCCTGGCTGTCCGCCATCGCTTGCGACTTGAGGCCCGACAGGACCGCGGGATGGGCATGGCCGCCCTCCTCGCCCGGAAACCAGGCCGGCGCATTCCCGGTCGCGCCGGCGGGGCCGTGGGCGGCCTGGTTGTGCTGGGCGTCGGGCTGGCCGCGCCCGTTGTAGAGGGCGCCGATGACGACCGGGCGGTCGATGTCGCCCTCCAGGAAATCGACCAGCACTTCCTGGCCGACGCGCGGCAGCATGTTGCTGCCCCAGTTGGCGCCGGCCAGCGGCGTGGCGACGCGCACCCAGGTGCCGGCGCGATCGTCGCCCGGCGCGCCCGTATGTCCCGCCTCGCAAGGGTGAGCGAGGCGGCTGTGGCTGGCGGCGCCGCGCTGCCAGTGGAACTGGACCTTGATGCGGTGGTCGCGGTCGGTGTGGATGGCCGCGCCCGGCGGGCCGACGACGATCGCCGTCTGCTGGCCGCGCACGGTCGGGCGCGGATGCAGCAGGCGGCCGTCGGCGTCGGTGCCGCTGCTGCGGTAAGGAACCGCGGCAGGCAGCGCATCGATCCGGTTGCGGTACAAGGGGCGCGTCTCGGACAGCCGGAATTCGCCGGCCGCAGCCGCTGCAACCCCGCCCTGCCCCAGCAGTTGTGCGACCCCGCCCAGCAGGTCGGCACCCAGGTTGTTGTGCATCAGGTGCACGGCCCGCGTGATCAGGAAGCGGCACCCATCGTCGACGCACGCATGACTGTGCAGACTGAACGTCGTACCGGGAACGAAGCTGCGCACGGTGCCGGCCGCGACGTGCACCTGCCGTCCTGCCTCGATCGCTTCGATCTGGTTGCTCGCGATGCGCTGCCCCTGCTCGCGGTCCTGCCAGGCATACACGCCGGGCGCATCGCGGCTGGCCAGCGGCGCCTCGGCATCGATGCCGGCCGCGCTCACCTGGCGCTGGCGCAGCGTGCGGTAGTCCCAGCTGCCCATCTCGACCGCGTTGGTCGCCATCCGCGATGCGGTGCGCCAGCGGTCGATGGCGTCGGCGCGCATGACGGCGCCCGGTTGGGTGAACGCCACCGCTGCCGCCGGATTCGGTTGAAAAGCGCCATTGTGGTCGGCAATGACCAGGGTGTGCCCGCCCAGCGCGGGCGTGTCCGGATCGCCGTCGTGCTCGAAAAAATAGAACAGCCCTTCCTCGTGCATCAGGCGTTCCGCGAAGGCCCAGTCGCTTTCCTGGTATTGGGTGCTCAAGCTGCGCCGCGGATAGACGCGGCTGTCGGCCAGGTCGAAGCGCCAGTCGGGCGCCAGCCTGCCGCGGCCGGCCCAGGAGCGGAACACGCTGTCGAGGATCTCGAGGACCGTCATGTCCTGGAAGATGCGGCTGTCCCGGCCCAGCGAGAGAAAGCGCGTCCAGGGTTCGAGGGTCAGGACGTAACGCGCGAAGCCGCCGTTCGCGCCCGTCAGCTCGGCTGCCGTGACGTAGCCATGGAAGGGGCGCAGGACGCCGGCGGTGGCGGTCAGCAGCTGCAGCAGCGCCGGTTGGCCGACCAGGCTTTTCAGCGGAAGATGCGCGTCCAGGCATAGCGCGTCGATGCGCAAGGCATAGCCGCGGCTGATGGCTTCCTCGCCGCGCACGCATTCGGCCAGCAAGTCCTTGCCCAGCGGCGTCGCCAGGCGCAGCAGGCGCGTGTCCTGGGTGTGACGCTTGAACGATGCAAGGAGTCCGGCGACATCGGCCTGCTCTGGCATTTCTTTCCCCTCGATGGACGTGAACCCAGCGATTACACGTCGAGATCGCGGTATTGCTCTTGAGGAAAATCAGTCAGCTTGCCTAGCCGCATGGGAAAGACGGGTACAAAAAAAGCGCTGCAGCGTTTGACGCGTGCAGCGCTTTTCATCGTATGAACGACAGGATTACTTGTTCAGGTCCCAGCCGCCAAACGCGTTCGGCAGCTGGCCGGCCGCCGTCGTCTCGTGGATGTCGCCCTTCAGGTTGGTCAGCACCACCGGCAGCGCGTTGCCGCCCAGCTCCAGGATGACCTGGCGGCAGGCGCCGCAGGGCGCGATCGGGCCGTCGGTCTGGCCGATCACGGCCAGCGCCGCGAAGTCGCCCGGCTTGTAGCCGTGGGCGATGGCCGAGAAGAACGCGGTGCGCTCGGCGCAGTTGCACAGGCCGTAGGAGGCGTTTTCGACGTTACAGCCGCGGAAGATGCGGCCGTCCTTGCATTCGAGGGCGGCGCCGACCTGGAACTTCGAATACGGCGTGTAGGCCAGTTCGCGTGCCGCCCTGGCTTCGGCAATCAGCTTGTCGTATTTCATACGGCTTCCGGACGAATGGTACGGTGGATCATCGGAGCCGGCGCGGCTTGCTCGGCGCCGACCCGGTAGGCGGCCTGCACCTGGCGCACGGCCTGCTCCGCCGCCTGCGCGCTGCGCGCGTGGACCATGGCCAGCGGCTGGCCGACTTCGATCCTGTCGCCGAGTTCGACGAGGCAGCTCAAGCCGACGGCGAAGTCGATTGCATCCTGCGGACGCACGCGTCCGCCGCCCAGCGCGACCACGGCCAGGCCCAGGCCGCGGGTGTCGACCGAGGTGGCGTAGCCGGCTTGCAGGCTTGGGGCCGGCACGATGACCGGGGCGGTTTCGAGGAAGGCGTCGGGCTTGTCCATCAGGCCGGCCGGGCCGCCCAGCGCGGTCACCATGCGCGCGAAGCGCTCGGCCGCTTCGCCGGAGTCGAGGGCCGCCTGCAGCTTGGCGCGGGCCTCGTTGTCGTTGGCGGCCAGGCCTGAAATCACCAGCATCTCGGCGCACAACGCCATCGTCACTTCGTGCAGGCGCGCCGGGCGCGCTTTACCCGTCAGGTAGTCGATGGCGACGCGCACCTCGAGCGCATTGCCGGCCGCATGGCACAGCGACTCGTCCATGCCCGTCAGGATGGCCGAGGTGCGGGTGCCGGCGCCGTTGCCGACGCTGACGATGCTTTCGGCCAGTTCGACCGATTTTTCATAGGTTGGCATGAAGGCGCCGCTGCCCACTTTCACGTCCATCACCAGGGCATCGAGGCCGGCCGACAGTTTTTTGGAGAGGATCGAGCCGGTGATCATCGCCACCGATTCGACGGTCGCCGTGGTGTCGCGGATGCTGTAGAAGCGCTTGTCGGCCGGCGCCAGCTGGGCGGTCTGGCCGATGATGGCCACGCCCACGTCCTTGACGACCTGGCGGAATTTCTCCGGGTCCGGCACCGTGCTGTAGCCCGGAATCGAATCGAATTTATCCAGCGTGCCGCCGGTGTGGCCCAGGCCGCGGCCCGAGATCATCGGGACGAAACCGCCGCAGGCGGCGATCATCGGCCCGAGCATGAGCGAGACCACGTCGCCGACGCCGCCGGTCGAGTGCTTGTCGACCACCGGGCCCGGCAGGTTGAGCGATTTCCACTCCATGACCTGGCCGGAGTCGCGCATCGCCAGCGTGAAGGCGACGCGTTCGTCCATCGTCATGTCGTTGAAGTAGACGGCCATCGCGAGGGCCGCGATCTGGCCTTCGGTGACGCTGCCGTCAGGGATGCCGCGCACGAAAAACTGGATTTCCTCGGCGCTCAGGATGCCGCCGTCGCGCTTCTTGCGGATGATTTCTTGGGGGAGGAACATGGGATGTTCGCCTCTCTACAATTCAAATATTCAAATGACGCGACCGTATCGGCCGCGTTGAAACGACGTAGGGTGGACGGCTCTGCCGTCCACGCGGTGATCGCTATCGGCTCCGGTTTCGTGCTCGAACCGGCATACGTCAACTATCACCGCGTGGACGGGGGACCCGTCCACCCTACCGGTCACCTTGCAAACGTGACCGTATTTTTTGAAGCGATCAAACGCCGTAAGGAATCCAGACGTTCTTGACCTGGCTCGCGTGCTGCAAGACCGTACGTCCGCAAGCCTGCTTCGCATCGAACCAGTCGCGGCCCTTGGCGCCGCCGACCCAGGTGCGCTTGAGGGTCTCGGACGAGAGACGCTCGACTTCGGCGCAACCTTGCGCCGAACCGTCGTGGCGCCAGACGGCATCGACGTCGCCGTGGGTCGCCAGCGTGCGCGCCAGCTCGTCGGCCGAGCCGGTGACGATGTTGAGCGCGCCGCCCGGCAGGTCGGAGGTGTCGAGCACCTGGTACAGGTCCGTTGCCGACAATGGGTGCGCTTCCGACGGCACCGCGACGACGCGGTTACCCAAGGCCAGCGCAGGCGCGACCAGCGAGATGAAGCCGAGCAGCGGATTCTCGTTCGGGCAGATCACGCCGATCACGCCGACCGGCTCGTTCAGCGCGACGGTGATGCCGTGCATCGGTGGCTGGTGGGCAGCGCCGTCGTACTTGTCGGCCCAGGCGGCCCAGTAGAACAGGCGCTCGATGGACGCGGCCACTTCGCGCTGCGGGTCGCGCACGCCGGTCATGGCGGCCAGGCGAGCAGCGAATTCCTCGGCGCGGATCGCCAGGTTCTCGGCGATGTAGTACAGCACTTGCGCGCGGTTGTGCGCGGTGGCCTTCGACCAGCCGGCAGCCTTGTGGGCGGCTTCCACGGCGTTGCGGATGTCCTTGCGATTACCCTCGCCGACGTCGGCCAGGAAGGTGCCGTCGGCGCCGTTGATCGCGCGGCTGTAGGCGCCGTCAGGGCGGGCCTGCTTGCCGCCGATGTAGAGCTTGGCAGTGCGGTCGACGGCGAAGGGGTTGCCGCCTTCGGCCTGGCGTACCTTGCCTTTTTCGGCCACGATCGGTGCGCTTGGGCGTGCATCTTCCGACAGCGGGGTCAGGTACTCGTACATGCCCTCCTTGCCGCCTTCGCGTCCAAAGCCGGACTCCTTGTAGCCGCCGAAACCGCAGGCCGCGTCGAACTGGTTCGCGGTGTTGATCCAGACCACGCCGGCCTTGATTTGCGGGGCAACGTCCAGCGCCAGCGAGATCGATTCCGACCAGACGCAGGCGGCCAGGCCATACACGGTGTTGTTTGCGAGTTGGACGGCTTCGCCCGGGGTGCGGAAGCTCATCGCCACCAGCACCGGCCCGAAGATTTCGGTCTGGGCGACAGCCGCCGAGGTCGAGGCGCCGGTGATCAGGGTCGGCAGGTACCAGGAGCCGGCGCTCGGTGCTTCGCAGCTTGGTTGCCAGATTTCGCAGCCCTCGGCGCGCGCCGCTTCCACCAGGCCGTGGATGCGCTGCTGCTGGACCGGGTCGACCAGGGCGCCGATGTCGTTCGATTTATCCAGTGGCGAGCCGACGCGCAGGTTCTGCATGCGCACTTTGACTTTGGCGATGAAGCGGTCGTACACCGACTCCTGCACCAGCAGGCGCGAGCCGGCGCAGCACACCTGCCCCTGGTTGAACCAGATCGAGTCGACCAGGCCTTCGACGGCCGCATCCAGGTCGGCGTCGTCGAAGACGATGAAGGGCGACTTGCCGCCCAGTTCCAGCGACAGCTTCTTGCCGCTGCCGGCCGTGGCCTTCCTGATGATGCGGCCGACTTCGGTGGAGCCGGTAAAGGCCAGCTTGTCGATGCCCGGGTGATTCACGATGGCTTCGCCCACGCGGCCGTCGCCGGTGACGATGTTGACCACGCCAGCGGGCACGCCGGCCTGCTGGCAGATCTCGGCGAACAGCAGCGCGGTCAAGGACGTGTATTCGGCCGGTTTAAACACGATGGTGTTGCCGGCGGCCAGCGCCGGCGCGATTTTCCATGCCAGCATCAGCACCGGGAAGTTCCACGGCACGATCTGGCCGACCACGCCCACGGCGCGGTAGTCGGCGAATTCTTCCGATTGCAGCTGGGCCCAGCCGGCATGGTGGTAGAAATGGCGTGCGGCCAGCGGCAAGTCGGCATCGCGGGTTTCGCGGATGGTCTTGCCGTTGTCCAGGGTCTCTAACACGGCGAACAGGCGCGCGTGGCGCTGCAGCAGGCGCGCGATCGCGTACATGACCTTGGCGCGGCCGTGGCCGCCCATGGCGACCCAGCCCGGCTGCGCGCGGCGCGCGGCTTCGACGGCGCGGTTGACGTCGTCGCTGGTCGCTTGCGTGACCTGCGCCAGTTCCGAGCCGTCGGCCGGGTTGTTCGAGGCGAAAGTCTCGGCGCCTTCGCTCCAGGCGTTGTCGATGAAGAGGCCGAAGCGGCGTCCATGCTGGTCCAGCCACGCCTGTGCTTCTTTGGTGCTCTCGGGTGCGGGGCCGTAATCCATGGTTTGCAAAATCTCGTTAATTGTTGGCATGACGAATCCGTTCGGTGTTTAAGGTTGCGCGTGGCGATGGGCGGCCGAGTAGGCACCGGTCACGTAGTGCTCGAGCTGGCGCTCGATGTCGGTCATCAGGCTCGATGCGCCGATGCGGAACAGGTGCGGTTGCAGCCAGTCGTTGCCCAGCTCTTCCTTCATGACGGTCAGGTATTGCAGCGCGGCCTTGGCGGTAGACACGCCGCCGGCCGGCTTGTAGCCGACCTGGAAGCCGGTCTGCTCGTAGTATTCGCGGATTGCGCGCACCATCACCAGCGACACCGGGATGGTGGCGTTGACGCCTTCCTTGCCGGTCGAGGTCTTGATGAAGTCGGCGCCGCCCATCATGCAGACCCACGAGGCTTTCGCCACGTTGTCCAGCGTGACCAGGTCGCCGGTGGCGAGGATGGCCTTGACGTGGGCGTCGCCGCAGGCGGCGCGGTAGGCCACCATCTCGTCGTACAGCGCCTGCCAGTTCCCGGTCAGCACGTGCTGGCGGGTGATGACGATGTCGATCTCGGTCGCGCCGGCGGCCACCGACAGTTCGATTTCGCGGATCTTGGTTTCCAGGCTCGACAGGCCGGCCGGGAAGGCGGTCGACACGGCGGCGATCGGCAGGCGGCCCTGCAGGATTTTCGCGGCCGGCTGGATCATCTCGTGGTACACGCAGACGGCGCCGGTGGTGAGCGACTCCAGGCCCAAGGCCTGCATCAGGTCGGCGCGCAGCGGGCGCATCGCCTTCATGCACAGACGCTCGACGCGGCCCGGCGTGTCGTCGCCGCCCAGGGTGGTCAGGTCCATGCACTGCACCGCGCGCACCAGCCAGGCGGCCTGGTATTCCTTCTTGACCGTGCGGCGGTTCGCCAGGCTGGCGGCGCGGCGGTCGGCCGCATTGCGGTTGACCTTGATGTGGTTCACCCAGCCGAGGTCGAGGCCGACGGCGGTGTTACGTTTGAAGTCCAGGTTCTGGGTCATAGCAGTGCGGTTCCGTTGGAAAGGGGTTTGACGCCGAGGTGCTTCGCGAGCGTGGCGCCGATGCTGGAAAAGGTCTCCGCGACCGGCAGTTCCTGCGGCGCGACCTGCGGGCCGAAGAAGATCATCGGGATGTGTTCGCGGGTGTGGTCCGAACCGGGCGCGGTCGGGTCGCAGCCATGGTCGGCGGTGATCACGACCAGGTCGCCATCCTGCAGTTTCGCCATGAATTCGGGCAGGCGCGCATCGAGCTCGTGGAGCGCGTTCGCGTAGCCGGCAACGTCGCGGCGATGGCCGAAGTGCATGTCGAAGTCGACGAAATTCACAAACGTGAGCGACTTCGACGGCGCGCTGTCGGCCACTTCGACCAGGCGGTCGAACAGGGCCATGTTGTCGGCACCCTTGATCAGCTGGGTCACGCCCTGGGCCGCGAAGATGTCGCTGATTTTACCGAGGGCGATGACTTCGCCGCCTTCGTTCTTGACGTGATCGAGCAGCGTCGGGCCTGTGGGCGGCACGGCGTAGTCGTGGCGGTTCGCGGTGCGCTTGTACTTGCCGTTTGCGCCCAGGAAGGGACGCGCGATCACGCGGCCGATGTTGTAGGGCTTGACCAGCTCATAGGCCGCTTCGCAGACTTCATACAGGCGCTCCAGGCCGAAATGCTCTTCGTGGGCCGCGATCTGCAGCACGGAGTCGGCCGAGGTGTAGAGGATCGGCTTGCCGCTGGCGACATGCTCGTCGCCGAGTTCGTCGATGATGGTGGTGCCCGAGGCGTGGCAGTTGCCGAGCCAGCCCGGCACGCCGGTCAGCTCTTGCAGTTTATCCGTCAGCTCTTGCGGGAACGACGGCACCGTCTTCGGAAAGTAGCCCCAGTCGAACAGCACCGGCACGCCGGCGATTTCCCAGTGGCCGCTCTGCGTGTCCTTGCCGGTCGACTGTTCCCTCGCGACGCCCCAGGCGCCGGTAAAGCCCTCGCGTTGCGTAAAACCGGCGGCCCATTCGCCGCTGGCCTTGTGGGCGGCGGCGGCCAGGCCCAGGCGCTCGAGGTTGGGCAGCGACATCGGCTTGCCTTCGTTCGCCGCCCACTTGGCGATGTGGCCGAAGGTGTTGGCGCCGGCATCGCCGTATTTGTCGGCATCGGGCAGCGCGCCCAGGCCGAAGGAATCGAGCAGGAGAATGAATGCGCGCGACATGAAGTCCTCTATCGATTAGGCCGCAGCCGGGTTTTTAACAACTGGGATGGAACCCAGGCGCTCGGTGAACGAGTGGATCAGGGTAACGAGGTCCTTGGCGGCGATCGCCGCGTACTTCAGGGTCTGCTCGTGCGAGAGCGGGAACGGGGTCAGGCCTTCGGCCAGGTTCGTGATGGCCGAGATGCCGACCACTTTCAGGCCGCAGTGGCGTGCCGAGATCACTTCCGGCACCACCGACATGCCGACCACGTCGGCGCCGAGCGTGCGGAAGGCGCGGATTTCGGCGGCGGTCTCGAAGTTCGGGCCCGGGGCGGCCAGGTAGACGCCTTCGGCCACGGTGATGCCTTTGTCTGCCGCGGTGGCTTTCACCAGTTCGCGCAGTTCGCTGTCGTAGGCATTGGCCATGCTGAAGAAACGCGGGCCGAAGCGGTCGTCGTTCGGGCCGGCCATCGGGCTGCCCGGCAGCAGGTTGATGTGATCGCTCAGGACGACGACGCTGCCGGCGTCGACTTCCGCGCGCAGCGAGCCGGCCGCATTCGTCACCAGCAGCATCTCGCAGCCGAGCAGTTTGAAGGTGCGCACGGCCGAAGTCATGACGGCGGCGCCATAGCCCTCATAAAAATGGCCGCGCCCCTTCATGCACACGACCGGCACGCCGGCCAGGGTGCCCAGCACCAGTTCGCCCGCGTGGCCGTGCACGGTGCTGATCGGGAAGCCCGGCAGTTCGCTGTAGCTGATCGAGACCGCGTCCGTCATCTGCTCGGCCAGGACGCCGAGGCCGGAGCCGAGGATCATCGCCACGCGTGGCTCGAACCCGGGCTTGCGGGCACGGATGATGTCGGCGGCTTCGAATGGGGTATTGCTGGACATGGGCTTTCCTTCTGTTGAATCTGGTCGATGAATGTGAGCGATGAATGCGGCCGGTAATGCGTCGATGCAGGGCGGTCGTGCGGACTGTCGGGGAGCGGCCGGGGGCGCGGGAGTCGGGCACCGGGCGTGGACAGATGCGCCAAAAATTCTTCTAACTATGCATTATCCCGGATATGTATGGCAAATACCATTTCTCTTGCTCATTTATATGACTGGCAAATAAATCGGCGTAGATTGGCGTGGTGCTCCGTTGGGCGATCGCGACAGTCTGGCCAGGGTGACAATGGACCGATGAATATCCGTTGACCACCTCCAAACATTTGTCTACCATTGACAAACATTTGTTGAATAGTGCCCGACCGTGACTGAACTCTCGAAAAAAGAACAGTTGTACGAGCTGATCCGCGCCAATCCTTTTATTGCGCAGCAGGAGCTCGCCGCCGAACTCGGCTTGTCGCGCTCGGCCGTGGCCGGCCATATCGCTGCCTTGGTGCGCGAACGCCGCCTGCTCGGGCGCGCCTATGTGCTGCCGGACCAGCGCCCGATCCTGTGCGTGGGCGCGGCCAACATCGACCGCAAGCTGCGCGCGAGCGGCCCGCTCCTGATGGGTACCTCGAACCCGGCAAGCGGCACCGAATCCTTCGGCGGCGTCGCCCGCAACATCGCGGAGAACCTGGCGCGCATGGGCGCGGCGGTGGCGCTCATCACGGCGGTCGGGGACGATTCCTCGGGACGCGCCCTGCTCGCCCACGCCGAGAGCGCCGGCATCGACACCCGCGGCTGCCTGAGGCTGGACGGCGCCGGCAGCGGCACCTATACGGCGGTGCTCGACGCCGACGGCCAGATGATGGTGGCGCTGGCCGACATGGCCCTCTACGACCGCATCACCCCGGCCTTCCTCGACACGCGCCAGCAGCAGCGCGCCGGCGCCTCGCTGATCGTGGCCGACCTGAACCTGTCCCTGGAGGCCATCGCCACCCTCCAGCGCGACGCTGCGCAGGAGGGTATCGCGGTGGTGCTGGTCGCAGTGTCGGAGCCGAAGATGAACCACCTGCCGCATTCGCTCGAAGGCGTGCGCCTCCTGATCCTCAACGCGGGCGAACTCGGCGCGCGGGTCGGCCGCACCCTGGACAACGACGCCGACCTGGCGGCAGCCTGCCGCGAGGTCCAGGCGCAAGGAGCCCTGGACGTGATCGTCACCCTCGGCGCGCGCGGCGTGCTGTTCACCTGCCCGGGCGGTGTCGAGCACCTGGCCGCGCCCGATGCCGAAGTGGTCGACGTGACCGGCGCCGGCGATTCCTTCGCCGCCGCGGTCTGCCTGTCGCTGCAAGGCGGCGGCAACGACCTGGCGCTGGCCTGCCGCCGCGGCCTGCAGCTGGCCGCGCTGACCATCGCCTGCCGCGAGACGGTCTGCCCGCAACTGGCGCCGGACACCTTCGGCGCCCTCATCCCGGATTAACCTGACTGGCCTATTGACTGGCTTATTGACTGGACCATCATGCAATCGTTCCTGCTGTTTTCCCCTGAAGTCGCCGCCGCCCGCAATGCCGGGCTGCCCATCGTCGCCCTCGAGTCGACCATCATTTCGCACGGCATGCCCTACCCGCAGAACGTGCGGACCGCGCGCGAAGTCGAGCAGATCATCCGCGACGCCGGCGCGGTGCCGGCGACGATCGCCATCATCGGCGGCAAGATCTGCATCGGGCTGTCGGAAGACCAGCTCGAGCAGCTGGGCACGGCGCCGGACGCCATCAAGGTGAGCCGGCGCGACCTGGCCTATGTGCTGTCGCAGCGCCTGCTGGGCGCGACCACCGTGGCCGCGACCATGATCTGCGCGCAACTGGCCGGCATCGAAGTGTTCGTCACCGGCGGCATCGGCGGCGTGCACCGCGGCGCCGAAACCAGCTTCGACATCTCGGCCGACCTGCAGGAGCTGGCCCAGACCAGCGTGGCCGTCGTCTGCGCCGGCGTCAAATCCATCCTCGACATCGGCCTGACGCTCGAATACCTGGAAACGCAGGGCGTGCCGGTGATCAGCGTCGGCCAGCCGGGCTTCCCGGCCTTTTTCACGCGCGAGTCCGGCTTCAAGGCCGACTTCCAGCTCGACGCTGCGTCCGACCAGGCGAACTTCATCCGCACCAAATGGCAGCTCGGCATGGCGGGCGGCGTGGTGGTCAGCAACCCGGTGCCGGAGCAATCGGCGATGCCGAAGGACGAGATCGACCGCATCACCGAACAGGCCCTGGGGGAAGCGGCGCAGCAGGGCGTGACGGGCAAGCAGGTCACGCCCTTCCTGCTCGCGCGCATCAAGGAACTGACCGAGGGCCGCAGCCTGGCCACCAACATCGCGCTGGTCAAGCACAACGCCCTGGTCGGCTCGCGCCTGGCCGTGGCGCTCAATGCCCATCCTGCCCACGCTGCCTGAAGCGCGCCCCATGTCGATCGACCTGAAACAACTGAAGTACTTTCTCGCCGTGGCCGAGGAAAAGAGTTTCAGCCGCGCCGCCGAGCGGCTGCACATCTCGCAGCCGCCGCTCTCGCAGCAGATCATGAAGCTCGAATCCGAACTCGGGGTGCGCCTGTTCGCGCGCACCACGCGCAGCTTCGAGCTGACCGTGGCCGGCAAGGCGCTGATGGCGGAAGCTTCCGAGCTGCTGGGGCGCATGCGCATGACGATCGACACCATCCGCCAGATCGACCGCGGCGAGGTCGGGCGCCTGCGCGTGGGCATCGTCGGTTCCGCCATGTGGGGCCCGATCCCGAGCCTGCTCGAGCGCTTCCAGACCGAGTTCCCGCGCGTGACCTGGACCCTGCACGAACTCGGCCCCGACCAGCAGTTCGAGGCGCTGCGCTCGAAGCAGATCGACGTCGGCTTCTGGCGCGAGCCGCGCCTGGAAGACGAGGAACTGAAGGCGGCCAGCCTGCGCCAGGAACTCTGCTTTCGCGAGCACGTCTGCGTGGCCGTCCACAAGGAGCACGCGCTGGCGCGGCGCGATGCGATCGAGCTGATCGACATCGCCAACGAGCCGATGCTGACCCTGCACCTGAACCAGTCGGCCGAACCGCGTTACCTGATCCAGTGCTGCGTGAATGCCGGCTTCCAGCCGGCCATCTTCCAGGAAGCGGCCGAGCCGCAAACCCTGCTGGCGATGGTGGGCGCCGGCCTGGGCGTAGCCCTGATGCCGGAGACGACCAGCCGCATCGGCTGGCCGGGCGTGGTGTTTTTGCCGATCAGGACCAATCCGCCGTCGGCGAATCTGTACATCACGTACACCAGCCAGGACGACGCGCCGGTGGTGCGGGCGTTCTTGAAGATCCTGAAGCCGGACGGGGCTTGAGGTCAACGATGTATCGAAGGGGCGTAGGGTGGGCGGCTCCACCCGGATATTTGCCTGCTTGCGGCCGGGACGCCGCCCACGCGTTCAACCGGCCTCAAAAACTTCGCGTCATTTCAACCATGCGTTGAACGCGTGAGCGGCGCTCATGCCGCATTGAACCGCGCGCCCGGGTGGAGCCGCCCACCCTACGTGTCAGTGGGTAGCCCCACCCGCCAACGCGACATCCTGCCCCCCGCGCACCGCCACTTCCACCGCCACCCGCAGCCCCTCGACAATCTCCGCCAGCGCCATCGACGGCGCGCCCTGGATGGCCGCCGCCTGCTCCGGCAGGTAAGGCACGTGAATGAACCCGCCCCGCATCGCGCTGCCGTCGATGTGGTGCATCAAGCCATAAAACACGTGGTTGCACACGAAGGTGCCGGCCGTCTGCGACACCGAGGCGGCCAGGCCGCGCTCGCGCATGGCGGCGACGATTGCCTTCACCGGCAGCGTCGCGAAATACGCCGCCGGCGCGCCGGCAACGATCGGTGCGTCGACCGGCTGCTGGCGGTCGTTATCGAGGATCGGCGCGTCGTCGATATTGATCGCTACCCGCTCCACCGTGAGGTCGGCGCGCCCGCCGGCCTGGCCGACGCAGATCACGACATCCGGCTTCATCTCGTCGATCGCGCCGCGCAGCACGCGGTTGGCGAAGCCGAATACGCAGGGCAGCTGCAGCACTTCCACGAAAAAGTCCTCGCCGCTCCAGCCCTTGAGCGCACGCACCGCTTCCCAGGCCGGGTTGATGGTCGCCCCATTGAAGGGCTCGAATCCAGTGAGCAGCACAGTTTTTTTCATGGCGATCGCTTGGTCAGGAAAAGTGCATCAGGAAGTAGAGAAGGACGATGTTGGCCGCCAGCAGCGGCAGCGCCGTCGGGATTTGCGCCTTGATCACGGCGTTTTTGTCAGGCAACTCCAGCAAGGCCGCGGGGACGATATTAAAGTTCGCTGCCATCGGCGTCATTAAGGTACCGCAATACGCACTGAACATTCCGATGGCAGCCATCACCGCCGGATTGGCATCGTACTGCCCCACCAGGATCGGCACGCCGATGCCGCTCGCAATCACGGGGAAGGCGGCAAAGCCATTGCCCATGATGATCGTGAACAGCGCCATGCCGATGCAGTACAGCGCCACGGCCGCGAAGCGCGAGTCGACGGCGAACCAGGTCGTCGTTACCTGGGCCACGGCCTTGCCGACCCCGGCTTCGGTAAATAATAGCCCGAGCACGGCCAGCAGGTGCGGCAGCGTTACTGCCCAGCTCATGGCGTCGACCAGGCGCCGTCCTTCGCGCAGGCCCTGCAGCGGGCTGGCGCGGGTCAGCCAGCAGGCCGCGCCGATGGCCAGCAGCGCGCCCATGCCGAGGCTGGCGAGCGTCAGGTGCGCCTTGTCGAACAGCGCCCATTCGCCGATCCGCACGTCCTTGAGCAGCGTGGCGCCGAGCACCGTGACGACCGGGATCACCAGGGCCGGCAGGAACAGGCGGTTGCCCAGGCGCGCGGCGCTGGCGCGGCGGGTGTCCGCGTCGAGCGTGCCGTGCTTGCCCGGCTTGACGAAGCCGCAGCCGGCCAGCAGCGCCATCGCGATCATGATGGCGCCGGCCAGCGCCGGGGCCATGACATCGCCGCCGAGATAGACCGTGGCATACAGCCCCCAGAACAGGCTGGACGTCACGCGGCGCGGGTGGTCGCGGTCGAGGACGGTCAGCAGCGCGACGAAGGCCAGCAGCAGGCCGACCAGCACGTACAACAATTCGAGCGAAAAAATCATGCGCCCGCCCCTTCGCGGCGGATCGCGGCGTCCAGGCGGCGCAGGTTCCAGCTGTGGATGATGAAGGCGCACACCGCGGTCGGGATGCCCCACAGCGCCATGTGCAGCGGATCGACTTCGATGCCCTCGGCGCGCAGGATGGTCTGCATCAGCACGATCGCGCCGAAGGCCACGAAAATGTCCTCGCCGAAGAACAGGCCGACGTTGTCGGTGGCCGCCGCCATCGCGCGGATGCGGTAGCGCAGGCGGTCGGACAGCTTGCCGATGCGCGCCTCGGCCGCCCCTTCGGCCAGCGGCGCCACCAGCGGGCGCACCATCGACGGCTGCCCGCCGAGGCTGGTGAGGCCGGCGGCGGCCGAGATCTCGCGCAGGAACAGGTAGACGATCAACAGGCGCCCGCTGGTGGCCGAGCGGATCTTCGCGATGCTGGCCATGGCGTGCTCTTTCAGGCCGTAGCGCTCGAGCAGGCCGACCGCCACCAGCGGCAGCAGCAGCACCAGCGGCAGGTTGCGGGTCTTGAGGAAGGCCGTGCCGAGCGACTCGAGCACGTGCATGAAGGGCATCGCCGCCGCGGCGCCGGTCACGCCGCAGGCGGCGACCACGACCAGCACGGGATTGGCGCGCAGCAGGAAGCCGGCGGCGATGACGGCCACGCCCAGCAGCGGCCACAGGTTGACGGCAGTTTGCATGCGGTGTCTCACTCGGATTGAATAGCCGGGCAAGTGTAACCGAAGGTCGCTTGCAATCGCGAAACAAAACCGTCGTTTTCCGGGCGCGGATGGCGGCCGGATGCGGGCCGTTTGCACGGCCGGGATCAGCGCGGCGGCTGCTGCGTCGCGCCGTCCCCACGTCCACCCGTGCACGCTTGATCGCGCTCATATGCGCGGGGCAAGCGCTGATTAAGCTCGGTAGAATAAAAAGCGGGATGTCCTGCCGGATGTCCTGACACCGCCAAGGAGACGCCATGCCCATGCCAGCCTTCCTCCAGCTGCTGCGCCGGTTCCTGTCCGGCCGCGCTTCCCGCCATGCGCGCCGGTTCGGCCCCTTCCTGCTGTGCTCCGCGCTGGCTGCCTGCGGTGGCGGCGTCTCGCTCGGCTTCGGCTACACCGATTACGACGGTCACGACCGGCACCACGACCCGGGCCCGCCGCCGGCGCCCGCCGACACCGGCGTGTTCCTGATCGCCGGCGGCCTGTGTCCGCAATGCGGCGGCTCGCTCGACGGTTCCGGCTCGAACGCCCGTTTCGATGGCCCCGAGGGCATCGTCGCCGCGCCCGACGGCAACCTGTACGTCGCCGAAACGAACAGCGCGACGATCCGCAAGGTGACGCCGCAAGGCGTGGCGGTCACGCTCGCGGGCAGCACGGGTGCGATCGGCAGCCTCGATGGCGCCGGCTCGAGCGCGCGCTTCAACACGCCGACCCGGCTCGAGGCCGATGCCGACGGCAACCTGTACGTGACCGACACCGGCAACTCCACGATCCGCGAGATCAGTCCCGCCGGGGCCGTCACCACCCTCGCCGGTGCCGCCGGCCAGTGCGGCAGCGTCGACGGCAACGCGCGCGCCGCGCGCTTTTGCGCGCCGCAGGGCATCACGCTCGACCGCCAGGGCAACCTGTACGTGGCCGATACCCTGAACCACATCATCCGCCGTATCGACCGCGCCAATAACGTCACCACGATTGCCGGGGTGGCCGGCTCCTGCGGCAGCAGCGACGGCCGCGGCAACGCGGCGCGCTTCTGCGAACCGCAGGACATCGAAGTCGACCGGGATGGCTACCTGTACGTGGCCGACACCTTGAATTCCACCATCCGCGAGATTTCGCCCGCCGGCGAGGTGCGCACCCTGGCCGGGGTGGCCGGGCAATGCGGCAGCGCCGACGGCACGCTGGCGGCGGCACGCTTCTGCCACCCGGCGGGGCTGACCATCGACGGCGCCGGCAACCTGTTCGTGGCCGACACCGGCAACGGCACCATCCGCCGCATCGACACCCGGGGCTCCGTGAGTACGGTGATCGGCGTGGCCGGCAGCCAGAACAACGTGCTCGGCCCGCTGCCGGGCGGCCTGAACGCGCCCCGCGGCATTGCCGTGCTGGGCGCAGGAACGCTGGCGGCAACCTCGCAGAACCTGGTGTTGAAACTGGTGCCGCGCTGATCCGGCGCGGGGCGCGGCCGCGCACGGCACGCCCGGCCTGCGCCTGCCGGTGCCGGAGTTGCAGGCGCGTGCAGCCCGTGATTATTCCGGGCGCGTCGGCGTGGTCGCCATGTCGCCCACCGTCGTGTTCCAGCCGCGCACATGAAAGGCGCGTACCAGGCCGTGCGTGACATACGGGTCGCGCGCGGCGAACAACTGGGGCGTCTCGGCGCTGTCGCAGTTAAAAACCAGCAGCGCCCGCTCGACCGGCTCGTCGAGCGCCCCGGCCAGCACCAGCTCGCCGCGCGCCTGTGCCTCCCACGCCAGCTTCAGGTGTGCGTTGCGGAATTCGGCGCGCCGTTCGAGGTAATCGGGAGCGAGATCGTAGGTCAGCAGGAAGTGCACGGCGCGTCCTTGTTGGATAGGCAATAGATGGCCCATCTTACCCGAAGCCGGCCAGCGCACACGCCGGACGCGCGCCGGAATTTCCTGGGATATTGCCTGGGCTAACGGTGCGGAAGCGATCACGGGCTTGTGTCAGACTCACTCGACCTACCGACAACGCCAGGAGATCCTGCCATGCCCAAATCCACCCTCGCCGGCCATCCGCTGCACCCGATGCTGGTCGTCGCCCCGGCCGCCCTGATTCCCTTCGGTTTCATCCTCGACGCCATGCACCGGGCGACCGGCAAGGACGATTACGCCAGCGCCTCCTATTACAGCCTGGCGGGTGGCCTGGTCGGCGGGCTGGCCGCGGGCGTGGCCGGCGCGATGGACTACATGACGATCGAACGCGACACCGACGTGAAACGCACCGCCAACGTCCACGCGCTCCTGAACGCGGGCGCGCTGGCGCTGACCACAGCCAATGTCGTCATGCGGCGCGACACGCACAGCCACCGCGGCGGCTCGCTGGCCATGTCGGCGCTGGCCGCGGCCGGGGTGGTGCTGTCGGGCTGGTTCGGCGGGCGCCTCGTCTACGAGCAAGGTATGCGCGTGAATGGCGTCAGCCCGGTGCAGCAGGCACCGGAACTGAAGGCCCCAGGCGACGAAACGATGGTGCGCGCCATGATCGCGGCCGAACGGCACATGCCGGCCGGCGGACCGGTGGCGCGCTGATCTACGAAAGGCCGCCCGGCAGCGCCCGGGCGGCGCTGGCCGGCGCTTGCCGGGCCGCCCCGCCGCCTGCGCGGCCGCTTGCGTCCGCCTCTGCGGTCAGCTCGCCCGGTCCATGCGCGTGTAGCGAAAACCATACTGTCCCGCCGAGCACAATCCATGTTGCGATGCATGGCGATATGGCGCACAGAACATTTCATAACGCCGCGTTACACTGGCGCCATGAACACTTCGAAAAAAATGGCGGCGGGAATGGCAGGGTTTGCCAGCGTGTTGTGGCTGGGCCTGACGGCTGCCGTTGCCGCCAACCAGCGCAGGCTGGTGTTCAACCCGACCATCACCCCGGAAGTGGCCAGTCCGCGCAGCGCCGGCCACCGTACCCGTCCGATTGTCCTGCGCGCCAAGGACGGCACCCGGCTCTGCGGCTGGCTGATGACCCCGCGCACGCCCGGCCCGCGCCCTGCCGTGCTGTATTTCGGCGGCCGCTCGGAAGAAGTCTCGTGGGTCGTGCGCGATGCCGGCAACCTGTTCCCGAACATGACCGTGCTGGCGATGAATTACCGCGGTTACGGCAACTCCCAGGGCATTCCCGACGAAACCCTGATGATCGACGATGGCTGCACCCTGTTCGACTGGCTCGCCAGCCTGGGCCAGGTCGACGCGCGCCGCATCGCCATCGTCGGCCGCAGCCTCGGCTCCGGCGTGGCGGTGCAGGTCGCCAAGGAACGGGCGGCGCACTCGGTGGTCTTGATCACCCCTTACGATTCGATCCTGGCAATTGCCAAGCGCAAGTTCCGCGCGATGCCGATCGAATACATGCTGCGCCACCGCTTCGAGTCGATCAAGTACGCCCCTTCGCTGAAGGTGCCGACCTGCGTGCTGCGCGCCGAGCTCGACGACATCGTGCCCCACTCGCATACCGACCAGTTGTGCGAGAAGCTGGCCAACCTGATCCTCGACGAGGTCGTGCCCGGCTCCAACCACCTGACCATTCCTTATCTGGAAGCGACGCAACGACGCATCGCGGGCTTCCTGGCCGAGCGCTTTGCCGCGCCCCTGCCCACGCCCCAGCTCATGCCCGAATTGCTGGAAACTGTGGCTTGATGGAAAAAATTTGCCGATAGTTGTCGGCATTTATATTTCCACCGAATAAATTGCCAAGTAAAATCGTATTTGCCTTGTGTTGGTGGGCTGATGCATATTTGGCAGCTTGAGCTGCACTGGTACCGTATGGCCCCTGGCTGCCCTTCTTCAGGACGTTTGCTGTTGCGATGACGCGACATCCGCGCACGCAGCGCCTCCCCGAAAGGGCTCCGATACAAATCGTAACCGCATGAAATGTCCGGGACTGACACAATCCGCACGGCATCGAACGGGCGCTTGCGTAGCGCGCAGCCGGCCGGCGTCAGAGTTGAGTCTGCATGTTGAGCCTTGCCTCTAGGTAACCCCTCCCCAACGCAGCCGTTGCGCCGGGTACAATATCGAAATTCCAGGAGCTAATTCATGAAATTCAAGCAACTCAGCATGACCATTGCGGCGCTGTGCGTCGCCGGCGGCGCAGTCGCGGCGAATCCGAAACTGGCCATCGTCTATGACGCCGGCGGCAAGTTCGACAAATCGTTCAACCAGTCCGCTTTCGAAGGCGCTGAGCGCTTCAAGAAAGAAACGCAGATCCCCTACATCGAAGTCCAGGCCAACAGCGATACCCAGGCCGAGCAGGTCATGCGCGGTCTCGCGCGCAAGAAGGTCGACATGATCGCCGCCATCGGTTTCTCGCAGACCCAGGCCGTGGCCAAGGTCGCCAGGGAATTCCCGAAGGTGAAATTCGTCCTGATCGACTCGATCGCGCCGGGCGCGAACGTGAACTCGATCATGTTCAAGGAAGAAGAAGGCTCCTACCTGGTCGGCGTCGCCGCGGCAATGGCCTCGAAGTCGAAGAAGATCGGTTTTGTCGGCGGCATGGACATTCCGCTGATCCGCGCGTTCGCCTGCGGCTACGGCCAGGGCGCCAAGGCGCAGCAGCCGAAGATCGAGATCATGCAGAACATGGTCGGCACCACCAGCGCGGCCTGGAACGATCCGGCCAAGGGCGGCGAGCTGGCACGCCAGCAGTTCGACCGCGGCGCCGACGTCGTGTTCGCGGTGGCCGGCGGTTCGGGCATGGGCGCCCTGCAGATGGCCAAGGAAAAAGGCAAGCTGGCCATCGGCGTCGATTCGAACCAGAACTACCTGCATCCGGGCTCGATGCTGACCTCGATGGTCAAGCGCGTCGACGTCGCCGTCTACGACTCGTTCATGCAGGTCAAGAACGGCACCTGGAAAGCCGGTGTCACCCACAAGGGCCTGAAGGAAGGCGGCGTGGACTGGGTGCTGGACAAGGACAACCGCAAGGTCGTCAGCCCGGAGATGGAAAAGCGCGTCAATGGCGTGAAGGCCGACATCATCAACGGCAAGATCAAGGTCATCGACTACCGCGCCGCCAGCCGCTGCCCGGTCTAATTTAAGTACGTTTCACAAGAGGCGCGCCGCACCGGATTTTCCGGTCCGGCGCGCTTTTGAATGCATGACTCACCTTTTTCACTACTGATCGCTATGCAGCCAGCCGTAGAATTTCGCAACATCAGCAAGGCCTTCGGGCCGGTGCAAGCGAACGCTGACGTCAGCTTCTCGATCGCCAAGGGCTCGATCCACGGCGTCATCGGGGAGAACGGCGCCGGCAAATCCACCTTGATGAGCATCCTGTACGGCTATTACAACGCCGACAGCGGCCAGCTCCTGATCGACGGCCAGGAGCGCACCATCCGCACCAGCCACGAGGCCATCGATCTCGGCATCGGCATGGTGCACCAGCACTTCATGTTGGTCGACAACATGACCGTGCTCGACAACGTGATGCTGGGTGCCGAAGGCGGCTTCCAGTTAGCCAGCAAGCGCAAGGAAGTCGAAAACAAGCTGCGCGAGATCTGCACGCGCTACCGCCTCGACGTCGATCCGCTGGCGACCATCCACGACCTCTCGGTCGGCGCCCAGCAGCGCGTCGAGATCTTGAAGCAGATCTACCGCAGCGCCAACATCCTGATCCTCGACGAGCCGACCGCCGTCCTGACGGCCCAGGAAACGGCCTCGCTGTTCGAAATCCTGCGCCTGTTCAAGGACCAGGGCAAGACCATCATCCTGATCACCCACAAGCTGCAGGAGATCATGGACATCACCGACCAGGTGACGGTGATGCGCGCCGGCCGCGTGGCCGGTGCCGTCACCACCGCCGAGACCTCGAAGGAGCAGCTGGCCAACATGATGGTGGGCCGTCCGATCGAAGGCAACCTGCCGCGCAAGCCCTTCAAGCCGGGCGCCCCGGTATTGAACGTCTCCAAGTTGCAGCTGCAGGACGCGAACGGCGTCCAGCTGCTGGCCGACATCGACCTGAACGTGCGCGCGGGCGAAATCGTCGCCATTGCCGGCGTCTCGGGCAACGGCCAGAGCGAACTGATGGAGATCCTGGCCGGCATGCGCCTGCCGACCTCCGGCAACATCGAACTCGAGGGCAAGGCCCTGCCATTCGGCCGCCGCGCGAATGCCGACGGCCTGCCCGCCGCCTTCCGCCAGCTCGGCATCGGCCACGTGCCGGAAGACCGCCTGCGCGACGGCGTGATCAAGGATTTTTCGGTGATGCAGAATACCGTGTTCGGCTACGAAGACCGCGTGCGTAACCGCTGGGGCCTGTTCGACTTCGACGCCATCGCCAAGCGCTGCGCCCACCTGCTGCAGGCCTTCGACGTGCGCCCGAACAATCCCGACATGCGCATCGGCCTGCTCTCGGGCGGCAACCAGCAAAAGGTCGTGATCGCGCGCGAAGTGTCGGCCCAGCCGAAACTGATGCTGGTCGGCCAGCCGACCCGCGGTGTCGACATCGGCACCATCGAATCGATCCACACCCAGCTGCTGCGCCTGCGCGACGAAGGCGTCGCCATCCTGCTGGTCTCGGTGGAGCTGGAAGAAGTGCGCGCCCTGGCCGACCGCATCGTGGTCATGTCGGGTGGACGCATCACCGGCGAACTGAATATCGACGAATTCGACACCACCCGCATCGGCCTGCTGATGGGCGGAATGCACAAGCATTAAACACATGAAAACAACCGAACTCCCACGCTGGGCGACGGGCATCGCCCTGCCGCTCCTGAACCTGCTCTCGGCGCTGCTGGTGGCCGCGCTGGTGATCCACCTGCTGGGCGAAAGCCCGGTCGAATCGATGCGCATCCTGATCGACTCGGCCATCGTCAATCCGGAGGGCCTGGCCTACACCCTGTTCTACGCCAGCACCTTCATCTTCACCGGTCTCGCCGTGTCGATCGCCATGAAGGCGGGCCTGTTCAACATCGGCGCCGAAGGCCAGATGTATTTCGGCGGCCTCGGCCTGACCCTGGCCGTGCTGTCCTTCGACGCGACCCTGTCGCCCTGGCTGTTGATCCCGCTGGCCATGCTCGGCAGCGCCGTGTTCGGCGCCCTGTGGGCCTTCCTGCCCGGCTACCTGCAGGCCAAGCGCGGCAGCCACGTGGTGGTCACGACCATCATGTTCAACTTCATCGCCGCCAGCCTGATGAACTTCATCATCGTGAAGTACCTGATCCCCGAAGGCGAGCAGAATCCGGCCAGCCGCGTGTTCGCCGAATCGGCCGCGCTGCCGACCCTGAACACCTGGTTCCCCTTCTTCGGCGACACGCCTTTGAACATCGGCTTCCCGATCGCGATCGCCGCCCTCGTCATCTACGGCGTCATGGTCTCGCGCTCGACCTGGGGCTACCAGCTGCGCGCCACCGGCCTGAACCAGCATGCGGCCCATTACGCCGGCGTGCGCATCAGCCGCATGATCATCGTCGCGATGCTGATCTCGGGCGCCCTGGCGGGACTGGCCTCGGTCAACTCGATCATGGGTTCGACCCACTACCTGAGCCTGAACTTCCCGGCCGGCGCCGGCTTCGTGGGCATCGCCATCGCCCTGATGGGCCGCCAGCACCCGGTCGGCATCTTCCTGTCCTCGGTGCTGTTCGGCGCCCTGATCCAGGGCGGTTTCGACCTGTCGCTGGAAAAACCGAACATCCCGGTCGAGACCTTCGTCTTCATCCAGGGACTGATCATCCTGTTCTGCGGCGCGATGGAAAACCTCTACGCACCCGCGCTCCTGAAACTGATCAACGCAACACGCAAGGGATAATCCATGGAAGGCTTTGATATCGCCAATATCGTCGTCTCGACGATCCGCAATGCGCCGGTCCTGATGTTCGCGGCGCTGGCAGGCCTGTTCGCCGAACGCAGCGGCGTGGTCGACATTGGCCTCGAGGGCAAGATCCTCGCCTCGGCCTTCGTCTCGGCCGCCGTCGGCTACACGACGCAAAATCCCTGGGCCGGCATCGCGGCCGGCATCGCGGTCTCCGTGCTGCTGGCCATGGTGCAGGCTTTCGTGTCGATCACCCAGAAGGGCAACCAGCTGGTGGCCGGCATCGCGATCAACATCGCCATGAGCGGCCTGACCTTCGTGGTCGCCCAATACATCTTCCAGCAGGGCGGCCGCACGCCGGACCTGGGCGCGGCGCGCCTGTCGAACATCGTGCTGCCGGGCGCGGCGGCGGTGGCCGACGTGCCGGTGCTGGGCTGGGTCTGGAACAGCCTGATCGGCGGTCATTCGCCGCTGGTCTACCTGGCCTTCCTGCTGCTGCCGCTCGTGCACTGGGTGGTCTACCACAGCCGTTTCGGCCTGCGCCTGCGCGCCTGCGGCGAAAACCCGCACGCAGCCGATGCGGCCGGCGTCTCGGTCGAAAAGACCCGCTACACGGCAATGCTTGTCGCCGGCGTGCTGTGCTCGTTCTCGGGCGCCTACCTGTCGATCGTCCAGAGCGGCTTCTTCCTGCGCGACATGTCGGCCGGCGCCGGCTACCTGGCCCTGACCGCCCTCGTGTTCGGCAACTGGCGCCCGCTGCAGACCGTGCTCGGCTGCCTGATGTTCGGCTTCTTCTCGGCCGTGCAGATCCAGATCGAAGGCGTGGATCTGCCGGTCGTGGGCCGCATCCCGGGTTCGCTGATCCAGATGATCCCCTACGTCGTGACCGTGATCGTGCTGGCCGGCCTGATGGCCAAGTCGGTGGCGCCGAAGGCGATCGGCAAGCCGTTCGTGAAATCGCGCTGAGCGGCGCTCGATGCAATCGAAGGCGGCCTGTAGGCCGCCTTTTTGTTTGGCGTAGGGTGGACGGCTATACCCGAGAACACGCACCCACGCGGCCCTTGCGCCGCCCACGCGTTCAACCGGCTCCCGAAACTACGCGTCAATGCGTCCACCGGTTGAACGCGTGGGCGGCGTCAAAGCAGCGTCGATTCGGCCACCACGGTATAGCCGGCCACCCTACCGCTGCGCGCCGCCTGCATCGAGTTTTTGCAGGGTATGCGCCTGCCCCGTCGTCGCCGCATGCCAGGCCGGCAGCACCCGGAAAGTCAGTGCCAGGTCGTAGTCGCCGGCGATGCTGCCGGCATCCATCGGCACGTTCCCCGGCCGGTTCTGGAACCAGCGCAGCCATTCGGCCGAACCCGGCACGGGCGAATTCAGGTAGGGCGCGCCGGCGTTCGGCGCCGCGCCGGGCGCAGGCGCGGCGAGCGGCATCATGAAGGAGGCCATCCCCTTGTCCGGATTGGACGGGTTCCACTGCGAGCTGCCGTGGCAGCTCAGGCAGGAAGAGTTGCGCGCGTTGCGGACGAGGACGCGGGTGCCCCGCCCCGCCACCGAAATGTCGTTGACGCCATGGTCGTTCGGTCCCGACAGGCGCCCGCCCCAGCCCAGGGTTTCGCGCGCGTACAGCGGGGCTTGCGGGTTGATCCAGGTTTCGCGCAAGGGCGCAGCAGGGTCGCGCGCGCTGTCGGCCGCCGGATCGTTGCCCCACTGCGCCCCCAGCGGCACCATCCGGTCCCAGATGGCGCCGCCCGCGGGCCGCGCGTCCCTGTCGTACACGAAGGTGGTGAAGACCCAGCCCGTCTGCGGGCTCGACCGCGTGTCCTTGACGGCGATATCGACCTGCATCAGGTAGCCCCTGGCGAGGGTCGGCCGGTCGAAGTGGCCGGTGGTGGCGTTGGCCGTCATCGCGATCGGCCAGGACAGCGCGCCGCGCATCGCCGGCCACTCGGCCGGGCCGGCCGTGGTGAAGGCGAGCTTGACCGTCAGCGAGCCTTCCGCGTACTGGGTCGCGCCGCCGGCCAGTTGCGGCGCGTGCGGATTGCCGGCCCAGATGCGGCCGATGGTCTGGGCTGCGGTCCGGTCGTAATAGGTGACGACATAGGTCGTAAACGGCTTGCGCAGGCCGCTCTTCGGGAACAGCGCGGGGTCGACCCGTTCGATCCCGACCAGCATGCCGTGCAGCGCTTCGCGCTGCGACCCCAGCCAGGGGTCGTTGTACCAGCCGCGCGCCCCCGCATCCCAGCGGCCGTCGGCCGCCAGCAGGGCCGCCATGTCCTGGGCCACGCTTGCCTTCAGCGCCTCGGTATAGGCGGCGGCATTCCCGGTGCCGAGCGGAAGCTGCTTGATGGCGTCGCGCCAGGGCATGGGCGGCGCCGGCAAGCGGCTCGGGTAGTCGTGGCTGAGCTTGAACAAGGGTCCCGCATACCCGCTTGGCACCCGGCCATCATGGTGTTGATAGGGGTCGGGCGGCGCGGCGGCGCCCGGGCCGCACAGGGTGGCGGCAAGGAACAGACAAAAGCAGCGGCCGAAGTTGCGGCAGAAGCAGCGGAAGGGCATGGTCGTTTCCTCCGGTGGAATGCGAACTGCCCATTCTTCCGCGCTGCCGGCGCCCTCCCCTTGTGCATGGACAACAGATTGTGATTAAGAAACGATCAGCCTGGGCGCTCGCCCAGGCGCCCGGCCGCTCAGTCGTTCGCCATCGCCAGCGAACGCTTCCAGGTCCAGGACAGGCCCAGCCCCGCCGAGACGCCATTGTCGCGCCGGTGCAGGGGACTGCTGTCGTTCTTGCCGACGCCGTAGTTCTCGGCACGCAGGAAGCCGTACGCGCGCAGGTCGCGGTTGATGGAGCGCGCCGCGAACACGCCGACCCGGGCCAGGATCAGGCCGGAATCGGCCGCATAGGCAGGCCGCGTGCTGGTGGCGTACTCGGGGCGCACTTCGTAGAAGTAGCGGTTGATCTTGCCGTCGCCCACGACCGCGGCGACATGGGCCTCGAAGCGCCACTTGCCGTCGCGGCTGCGCTGGTCGTAGGCCAGGCGCGGCTCGAAGGTGTAACCCTGGTGGCGCAGGCCGCCGCGCACTTCGATGACGGCGCGCAGCGGGAAATCGGCGCGCAGCGCGCTACGCTCGTCGAGCTGGGCCAGCCGCACCCGCAGGCGTGGCCCGAATTCGGCGAGGCCGCCCAGGTCGGGCATGCCGGCCCGGGCCGCCACGTCGTCCGAACGGGCCGGCAGCGAGGCCGCCAGCCCGACGTCGAGCTCGGCGACATCGCTCTGGAACAGGCGCGCCCCGATCCCCGACTGGTCCGCACGGAAGATCTTGCCGCGGTAGATGAGGGTCGGCAACGCCAGGCCACGGGTTTCGCGGTCCTCGGCACCCGGATAGGATGGCGTGCTGACCACGCCGCCGGCCAGGCCGATCTCCCACAGCGGCTGGGCCGGCGGCCCGGCGGGCTCGACGGGAGGCGCGGCAAGCGCCGGGGCCGCAAGGAGGCAGGCAAGCGCCGTGCAGGAAAGCAAAAGGTGATTCATGCGGTGACCAGGTGAAGGCGCGGTGCGCCGGAAGGCGTATTCTAGCCGCGGCGAGCCGGCCCAGCCGCATGTTCAGTATGAAAATTGCATTCCCGTTCCCCGCTGGCGACAGGCGGCGAAAAAAAACGCCGCAGCGAGCCGCTGCGGCGTCTTCTTGCGTGCGAACGACAGCCGGTCCGGGCCGGACGCGCACGCCCTGCCCGCGCGCGATCAGCCGTAGATCGCCTTCAGGATTTCGGCCAGCTTGTAGCCGCCCTTGACCAGCTGTTCCTTGGCAATTTCCGAGCTCGGCACCGGGTAGTTGGCCGGCACTTCGAGCGTGAAGGTGTAGTAGGTCTCGCCCTTCTTGCTGGTCTGTGGCACCAGCTTGCCCGGGACCACATCCTTGTAGGCCAGCTTGGAGACGACGAGGGCGTCGTCGGCCCACTGGTAGGGCCAGGTCATCGGCTCGCCGCTGTTGGCCTTGATGGCATACTTTTTCTCGGTGGCCTGGTTATCGATAGCCTTCTGGGCAAACTGCTCCGGGGTCTTGGTGACGAGGCGGCGGAACGCGTAGTCCACCGTCGTGCTGTCCCAGTAGGAGTGGAAAGGCTTGGTCAGCGCCTGCGGCACCCCTTCCCGGACCGGCTTCGGCTCGCCCGGCGGGATCAGCTTTGCGCTCAGCTCGCTCAGCTTCTGGTCGTCCAGCAGCAGGTTGTTGCCGCCGCGCGAATCGAAGATCGCCGCCTCGTCGACTTCCGCATGGGTCTTCGGCACCACGAACTTGCCGTCCTTGCTGACAAAGGCCGCGCCCACGTGCAGCGGCTGGTGGATGTCGCCGGTCATGTGCACCAGCAGCAGCAGCGCCTGGCGCTTGGTGAACTTGTGCGGATTCAGGGCCGGGTCGGTCTTGCCCTGCAACACGGCAATCGCCTGCTTGAGCGTCTGCACGATGTCTTCGTCGAAGGTGCCGACGCCGTGGTCGTGGTAGCGCTCGAGCTGGAAGGGCACGTCGGTGTAGTGGTAACTGCCGTGCTTCGGATTGGCGTTCACGTAGTCGACCATTTCCGGCTTTTGCGGGCCGCAATAGGTGCCCTTCACGCAGTCGGCCCAGTTGGCGATCGACTCGAGCGTTTCGCCCGGCAGCAAAAGCTCGGCGATGCGCTTCTCGGCAATGCTGCCCTTAAGCAGTTTGTCGGCGATGGCGCCGACGGCGCGGTGGCCGTCATTGCCCCACGCGAGCGCATCCATCGAAACGAAAGCGCTCGTCAGCGCCAGGACACAAGCCAGTTTTTTCATGAAATTCTCCGGTGTTGATACAGTACAGCGAAGGTACTGCGGTGTATTACGGGCGCGCCTTGTTGATGCGCATGGTAGGAGGAGCAAACCCGGTACCGGTGCCACCGCTACCGGGATGCTTTGCAATGAATTGGCTCAGCGCGTCGAGGTCGACGACCTGGGTGTCCACGCGGTTCGTGCCCTTGGCAAATTCCGGGAAGTTGTCGCCGCCTTCAGCCAGGAAGTTGTTGGCCACGACGCGGTAGGTCTTGCCGTCCTCGACCGGTGCGCCCTCGAACTTCAGGCTGCCCGGCACGATGCGGCTGCCGACCGGGCGCTTCTCGTCCCAGGTATAGGTGAGGCCTTGCGACACTTGCAGGATGGTGGCGCCTGACGCGCTCGGGCGCTGCCATTGCTGCTCGAGCAGGCGCTTGAGCTGGGCGCCGGTCAAATCCATCACGATCAGCCAGTTCCCGAAAGGCAGCACTGCCTGGGCATGGCCGAAGTGGGTCGTCAGCGCCGCATCGGCCGTTTCCAGGTCCTTGCGGATGCCGCCGTTGTTCATGAAACCGATCTGGGCGCCGTGCACCCGGGTCGCGTCCAGCACGGCGTCGGCGATCAGGTTGCCGAGCGGCGATTCGCCGGCCTCGTTGGCCTTGCGTGCCACCAGCGGCGCGCCGAGCTTGCCGATCGGACGGGCCAGCAGTGCGCGGCTCTTCTCCTTGACGCCGGACAGGAAGGCCGAGACTTTCGGGTCGGCCGGGAACTGTTCCGGGTTCATCACCACGTTGCGCACCTGGATGTCGGAGACGGCGCCGCTGCCGGCATCGACGGTCATGGCGATGCGCGAGAGCAGGTGGCCGGCGGCATCGGCCTGGGTCACGACGCGCCCATCCACATTGCACAGGTAACCCTGGTGCGAGTGGCCGGTAATGACCAGGCGGATCGCCGGGTCGAGCTTTTTCACGATGTCGACGATGCCGCCCTTCAGGTTGCTGCAGGCGGGCTGGTCGGGCGCCTCGTCGGTCTTGCCGCCTTCGTGGATCAGGGCCACGAAGACCTTGGCGCCGTCGGCGCGCATGCGCGGCAGTTCGCGGTTGATGGCCTCGGCCTCGTCGATGAAGGACAACCCGGCAATCGCCGAGGCCACCGCGACCGAGGCCGTGCCCTGCAGCACGGCCCCGACCACGCCGACTTTGACGCCCTTGACGTCCTCGATGCGGTAGGCCGGCATGAAGGGCTTGCCGGTCGCGCTGTCGAGCACGTTCGCGGCGAGATAGGTAAAGCGCGCGCCGGCATAGCCCGGCATCAGCTTGCAGGCCTTGGCCGGACGCGGCGAATCGCAGCCGCCGGCCTGCTGGCGCAGCAGTTCCTTGCGGCCGGCATCGAACTCGTGGTTGCCGACCGAGGACAGGCGCAGGCCGATCAGGTTCATCGCCTCGATGCTCGGCTCGTCGGCCCACATCGACGACAGCGCCGGGCTGGCGCCGATCAGGTCACCGGCGCCGATGAACAGCAGGTTTTCGTCCTCTTTACGCCACGCCGCCAGCGCGCCGCTGATGGCCTCGATGCCGCCGGCGCGCAGGGTCTCGGTCTTGCCGGTCGCGGCACTCGTATACGTGTATTTGCTCGGCTCGAGGTTGCCGTGGAAGTCGTTGATGGCGACCAGGTTGAGCGTGACCGGGCCACGAGCGGCCGGACCGCGCGGCGCGGTGGCGCAACCGGCAACGGCAAGCGCGAGCGCCAGGATCGACAAACGGGCGCGCAGGCGCGGAGAAACGGTCATGACTTACCTTTTACTGATCAAGAATACGGAACGCGCCGCATGGGCAGGCGGAATTATTGCACGTAGGCTAGTTCACGGCCATCTTTGCGGCCGCGCCCTGCCCTCACTTAAAGAATAAAAAACGGCCGGTGTCGCCACCGGCCGTTTTCAGGTCAAACGCTGTCGAAACGAATCAGAATTCGTAACGTGCGGTCACCTGGACTGCCCACTGCGATTCGCCGCGGGACTGCTTGGTCACGTAGTCTTCGACCTGATCACGCACTTGGTAGACGTACTTGCCGTCTTGCATACCAGCGTAGTCCACGAAGCTGCGCGAGTTACCGCCCTGGCTCGCGAAGCCGACTTCGTTGATACGGCCCCAACGCTTGTTCAGCATGTTACCGACGTTCATGAAGTCGATCGCCAGCGCGCCCTTGTGGCCGGCGAACAGGCCCGGCACTTCCTGGGTGATACGCATGTCGATGCTATTCGTCCACGGTGCGAACGAGTTGTTACGGCTGATCACCTTGCCTGCCGAGTTACGCAGTTCCTTGTTCGCATTCACGATGTCCCAGAACTTCTGCTCGTTAGCACGGTTGGTACCGGTATCGCCACGGAACACGACCTCGCCCGAACCGAAAGCGGTCGGAATGTACATCAGGTCGTTCGAGGTGACGGAGTCACCGTTCATGTCGTTGTTGTAGGTCCAGCTGTACGGCTTGCCAGTACGGCCTTCGTAGAATGCGCCGAAGGTCGTCTTGTAGGTGCCGAAGAAGGCCTTTTCCCAGCTGATCGACGCATTGACACGGTCGCGCACCAGGTAAGCCGAGTTCGCTGCCACGTCTTCGTTCGGATCGAAACTTGCACGGGCGCCGAAGTTCGAACCCGAAGTCGACGAGCTCAGGTTGCTCACTTCAGTCGCGTCGGTATAGGTGTAAGCCGCATTCCAGCGCAGGCCGCGCGAACGGCTGTTGCTCAGCTGGATGGTAGCGACGTTGCCGTCACCCTTCTTGGTTTCAGCCACTTCGATCACGTTGGCGAAGGAAGCGTTCGACAGGGCACGAGCGCGGAAGCCGGTGCAGGCGCCGCTGGTGCTGAAGGTGATGCTGCCGGTACCGGTGGCGCAGGCTGCGTTGTAGCCAGGTGCGGTCCAGTACAGCGGACGGCCGTCAGGACCGGTGCGGGTTGCGCCGCCAAGGTTCAGCTGGCGGAAGTACACGCCCTTGTTGACGTCGGTGCGCAGGTATTCCAGGCTCACGACCATGCCATACCATGGCAGTTCGTGCTCGACGGCGATGTTGGCCTTCCACACCGACGGCTGGCTGATGCCGCGTGCCAGGACGTCGACGTTGGCTGCTGGCGAAACACCAGGCAGGGCGCGCTGGGCATCCGGATTGGCGCTGAAGATACTAGGACCGGTAGTTGGGCAGGCGCCGAAGTTACCGGTGCCGCAACCGACCGTATAGGTTGCGATGCCGGCGTTGGCGAACGGATTGCCGAGCCAGACGTTCAGGGCTGCGCCGCCGAACAGGCCGACGCCGCCGCGGATCTGGGTCGCGCGCTTGGTGTCGAGGCGGTAGTTGAAGCCGACGCGTGGCTGGATCAGGTCGTCGCCGTCGATAGTGACGGTGTTGTCGACGCCGAAGCCGCCCGTGTCGCGCACCAGGGCGCCGGTAGCGGCGTTGAACGAACCGGCGACACGGGCGCCGGCCACTGCGGCGTTACGCAGCGGACGATCGTTGGTCGAAGCACGGTCATAGCGCACGCCGTAGGTCAGCTTCAACTGATCGTTGACGTTCCAGGTGTCCTGCAGGAACAGGCCGGTATTGGCCAGGGTCCACTTTGCAGCAGCGTCCGTCAGCGTATAGCCAGGCGAAGCCAGCTGGGCAGTGTACGAGCTTGGACGGCCTGCGACGAAGTTGTTCAGGACGCACTGCTCGACTTGCTGCGAGGTCAGGCCGGTGGTGTTGTCGCAGCGGAACGTGTAGTTGCCGTTCACGTTCTGCAAGAACGCGTTGAAGATCTCGTTGCGGCTGTAATCGACGCCGCCCTTGATTTCGTGGTCGCCGTTCAGCCAGGTGGCACCGGCGTAGCTGTCCCAGGTCGTCGTGTCGAGTTCGTTGAACTGGCGGCTCTGTTCGGTACCGAAGTTAATGAAGCGGTTGCCGGTACGGACCGACGACGGGGTGCCGGCTGGCAGTGCACCGCCGAACTGCAGGGCCATGGCCGGCAGGCGCGAGTTATTGTCGTGCGTCTTGCCGGAATCGCGGCGCGACAGCTTGAACTCGGTCGAGAAGGTCGGGGACCAGTCGCTGAACACCTGGGCGACGCTCGACTCGATGGTTTTCTTCTCGTTCCACAGGTAAGACGAGAGCGCGATGCCCGATGCGGAATAGCCCGCAAATGCCGGCTCGTTCTGCTCGGTCTTCTGCCAGCGGAAGCTTGCGCGGTGGTTGTCGTTGATGTTCCAGTCGACTTTCACCAGGCGGTCTTCGACCTTCTGCTCGAGACCGGTCGGGGTCTCGCCGCTGCCCACGTCGATGCCATAGGTGCGCTTGGCCGCATCCTGCAGGCCCGAAATCGCCGACTCGGTGATACCGACGTTGGTCAGGTTGCTGCCCAGGATGCCGAATTCCGGCGATGCCTTGGTGCTGCTCGAATTTTCAGCGCTGGCGAAGATGAACAGCTTGTCTTGGATCAGCGGGCCGCCGACGGTGAAACCGGTGGTGCGTTCCTTGAACTCAGGCGCATCGAAGTAGGTATCGTCGGTTGCGTTGTAGCGCTTGCCGACCATGCTGTCGTCGCGGTAAACCTGATAGACGCTGCCGTGCCAGGTGTTGGTGCCCGACTTGGTAATGGCGTTGATGTTCGCGCCCGTGTAGCCCTTCTGGGTGACGTCGTAGTTCGAGATGTTGACCTGAACCGACTGGATCGAATCGATCGAAATCGGCTGCTTGTTGGTCGGCAGGCCATTCGCTTCCAGGCCGAAGGTGTCGCTGATCGACACGCCGTCGATGGTGATCGAGTTGAAGCGCGAGTTCTGGCCGCCGGCCGAGATCTCGCCACGCTCCTTGTCGGTCTGCGACAGGCGTGGATCGTTACGCGCGTAGTCCGCCAGGCTGCGGTTGATCGAAGCTTGGGCTACGATGTCGGCGCGGCCGATGCTCGTACCCGAACCCATGTTCGTGCTGTTGAATTTGTTGGAAACGGCTTGGCCGGTCACCTTCACGACCTGCATCTGCTGGCCCAGGGTCGCGTCCACGGCAGCCGTTTCGGCCAGTTGCGTGAACACGTTGTCGACCTTCTCAACAGCGCCATCCTTGGTCATGGTGATCGTGTATGGACCACCGACGCGCAGACCGCGCGCGACGTAACGGCCTTCGGCATCGGTCGTGACCGTGCTGACAGAACCCGACTCGGCGTGGCGAATCTGGACCTGTGCACCTGCCACTGGCTTGCCATCCGGACCGGCGACGCGACCGCTGATGGCCGAGGTGGTGTTCTGTGCGAAGGTCGGCGCCGCCGACAACGCAATCGACAAAGCCAGCGCCAGCTTGGTCAGCCGGATCTGTTGTTGAGTGATCATTGTTAAAACCCCAAATTAGACTTAATAGTTATTTGGGCGCCCCGAAAGGCGCCCCTCTTTACAAGTACTGCAACCTTAATTGCCGCCAACCGCAGCGGCGTACAGCCGGCCTTCCGTGGACCGGGACGATTGTATGAAGGAAATGTTTCATCCTCGTTACGCTCTCGCCCCTTGAAAAAACTTCAAGCATATTGAGCAACGCCGCCAAATATGCATGAGCGTCACAGCCGAGACAAATACGTTTTTTATTCGCCATTCAGAGGCCTGTCCTCTGAATCGTCCCAAAAACGGGCATTTGACGCGCCGCGCGGGGGTTTCCCCCAGCAAAATCACAAGGCGGGATTATAAGGGGTGCATTCTTTGCTGAAATATTTTGATAAATAAATTCAGTGTTCACCCCGGCAGGGGCGGAAATTTGTGGTGGCTCCACCACAAATGTTAGCTGCGAGCTAACTTTCGTCTGTTCAATAATGATGCACTGCATGGTGCAGCAAAAAAAAACGGCAGCCTTGGGCTGCCGTGGGTGCTTCATGCTAACGGGGTGATCTTCGTGGCGGGTACGCCACAGCTTTCATTTACGTGGCGAGGACGCCGCAGCTTTCGCCAGTTTCGCCATGTCGGCTTCGAATGCGGCAAAGCGCGCGTCGAGCTGGCGCGTCAGGCGCAGCTTCTCGGGTGGCGGCAGGAAGGCATAGCGCACGCTGTTGTACGAGGTCTTTTTCATCTCCGCATAGTTCGGCTTGTAGCGGCTGGCGAAGAGCACGTATTCCTGCGACAGCGTATGGCGGGTGACGCCGGCGTCGTCGGTCGAGATCACGTAAGGCACGCCATACTTGCGGTACAGCGTGACCGGATGGTTGGCGCCTTCGATGCCGCTGATGAAAGCGTTCGAGGTCAGGTTGATCTCGACCGGGATGTCGTTGGCGCGCATCTTGTGCATGATCTGGATCGCGTTCGACTCGTGCGCCAGGTCGATGCCATGGCCGATGCGGTCGGCGCGTGCCACGTTCAGGGCCTGGTCGATGTGGAACTTCAAGCCTTCCGGCGGCACGTCGCCGATCGCCAGCTCGCCCGCGTGCATGGCGACCTTCACGTTCGGATACACCGACTTCAGGAAGCCGAACATCTTCATGTGCAGTGCATAGTCGCGCATCGACACGTGGGTGCTTTCCTGGCCGACGATGTTGACGCCGACCACCTTGCCGCCCGTGGAGGCCGACTTGAAAGCGGCCAGCATCGAGGAAAACACCTGCGACGGATTGAGCAGGCGCAGCACATAGGTCTGGTAGCGCATCGTGAAGCGCTCGTCGTCGATGCCCTGGGCCGCGTCTTCGATCTTGGCGACGAAGTCGGCGATCGACTTGGCAAAGGCCGGATCGCGGTCGAGCGCCTCCATCGCCTTGCGCATTTCCACCTGCAAGCCCGCGTCGTCGCCGGCCAGTTGCCAGGCGCGCGCGTCGAATTCCGGATTGGTGACGAAAGGCGACATCTTGAACATGGTCTCGATGTAGCTCACATTTTCGGCGATCGCGCGCTTTTTCAGTTCCTGCAGGCCTTCCGCGAAGTTCGCGTTCGAGACCGGGCCGAAATAGCCGAAGGTCTGGAAGAACAGACGATCCGGCGGCGGCTGGATCGCACCGTGGTTATTGAAATCCTTGTTCGACCAGCGCTGCAGCAGCTCGCGCCAGGTGTGGTCGTCGGCATAGACTTCCGCGCTCGAGAGGCAGTTGCGCTCCTTGGCCGGTTTCGCGCGCTCGGCGGCGATGGCGGCCTTGTCGGTCTCGATGCGGTAGCTCTGCTTGTTCACGCACAGGCCCTGCCTGTCGAGGAATTCGAGGTACTGCTCGACATAGATCGAGCCCGAATAATGGTGGTGCAGGTCGCCGCCCTTGGGCATCTGGGTGAAGAACATGGTCAGCTCGGCCATCTTCGGCTCGCTGCCTGCGATCAGGGTGGCGTAATGGCGGGCGGTGGCCGCCTCGTTGGCCAGGCGCGCTGCGCTGGACGGTTCCTTTGCCAGCGCCGGCGCGGCCGACAAAGCCAGGGCGATCAGCAGGCTGGTGCCGAATGTGTTCTGCATGACGGGTCTTTCGTATTGGGTTGACGACGCCGCGGGCACAGGCAAGCTCGGCTGTGGGCGCGACCGCGCAACTCTAACGGGTTCGTTCAAGGTTGGCAATGCGGGGAGGCGGACGGACGTGAGGCTATTGCCTGATCCGTTATTGGTACCTTGGATCGGCGTGGGCACGACTGCCCACGCGGACCGGAGGCACCGATAACGGGTCAGGCAACAGCCCCGCTCCGCTCGTGCACCTTGGCGCCTGCCGCATAGGTCGCCCGCACCGCCCGGTCGTCCCCCAGCAGCGCCAGCGCGAACAGCTGCTCTTCCAGCGAATGGCAATGGCTGCTCCTGCGCGCCAGCAGGGGTGTCGCCTTCGGGTCGAGCACGATGAAGTCGGCCTCGGCGCCGACGGCGAAACTGCCGATCGTGCCTTCCAGGTCCATTGCGCGCGCCGCGCCCAGGGTGGCGAGATAGAACATGCGCAGCGCCGGCAGGTAGCTGCCTTTCAGGCGCGCCGCCTTGTAGGCTTCGTTCATCGTCTGCAGCATCGAGAACGAGGTGCCGGCGCCGACATCGGTGCCGAGCGTCACGGCCACGCCCGCGCCGTCGGCCTTCTCGAAGTCGAACAGGCCGCTGCCGAGGAACATGTTGGAGGTCGGGCAGCTCGCCACCGCCGAGCCGGTGGCGGCCATGCGCGCGAAGTCCTCGTCGTCGAGCCAGATGCAGTGGCCGAACAACGCGCGCGGGCGCATCAGGCCGTAACCGTCGTAGACGCCCAGGTAGCTGCGCGCGTCCGGATACAGCGTGCGTACCCAGTCGCACTCGTCCTTGTTTTCCGAGACGTGGGTCTGGATGAAGACATCCGGATGGGCCTTGGCCAGTTCGGCAATCGCCGCCAGTTGCGCCGCGCTCGAGGTCGGCGCAAAACGCGGGGTGATCGCGTACAGCGAGCGCGCGTGCCCATGCCACTTGCCGATCAGCGCTTCGCTCTCGCCGAGCTGGCCGTCGACGTCGCGCAGGAAGTCCGGGCAGTTGCGGTCCATCAGCACCTTGCCGGCCACCATGCGCAGGTTGCGCGCTTCGCTCGCCTCGAAAAAGGCGTCCACGGATTCGCGGTGCACGGTGCAGTAGACCACCGCGGTGGTGGTGCCGCAGCGGGCCAGCTCGTCGAGGAAGAACTCGGCGGTCGCGCGCGCGTGGGCCGGGTCGCCGAACTGGCGCTCGGTCGGAAAGGTGTAGGTCTCGAGCCAGGGCAAGAGGCCCGGGCTCGGGGAGGCGATCATGTCCGTCTGCGGATAATGCAGGTGGGTGTCGATGAAGCCGGGCGTGATGATCTGGCCGCGGTAGTCGACCGGTTCGAGGCCGGCCGGCAGCGTGGCGGCGAGCCGGGCGTAGTCGCCGGCCGCCTGGACGCGGCCGTTCTCGACGACGAGCAGGCCGTCCTCGAACCAGGAATGGGCGTCCTCGGCAAAGGCCGGGTCGGCGTGAAAATGCAGCAAGCTCGCACGGTAGGCTTGCACGGTCTGTGGTGCGGTGGACATCAGTTGGGTTCCGAAGAAACTTGGGGAAGGCTGGGCGCGCCGGTTTCAAACGCCTCCCAGACGGTCAGCAGTTGTGCCGCGACGGAGGCGGCAATCACGGCCGGGGCCTTGCCGGCAATGCCGGGCAGGCCGATCGGGCACACCATGGCCTCGATCCGGGCCGCGTCGATGCCGCGCTCGCGCAGGCGGTGCTCGAACTGGCGGCGCTTGGTGCTTGATCCGATCAGGCCGAACCAATCCCGGCCGGGCCGTGACAGTATCGCGATCGACAGCCGCAGGTCAAGTGCATGGCTGTGGGTCATGACGAGGAAGGTCGTTCCGGGCGCGGCAGCCTGCACCAGCGCCTCGGGCGTGTCGGTGGCCTCGACGGCGACATTCGCCGGCACCACGTCTGGAAACATGTCCTCGCGCTCGTCGACCCAGGTGACCCGGCACGGCAGCTCGGCCAGCGCGCGCACGATGGCGGCGCCGACGTGACCCGCGCCGAACAGCATCAAATGGGCGCGCGGGGCCAGGATGGGGTCGACCAGCCAGCTGCGGCCGGCGGCGTCGGTGAACACGTGGGTGCCAGCGGTACGGTCGAAGGCCGGGACGGCGTCGCCGGCGAGCGGCTGCCCGGCGCCGTCGAGCAGCGCCCATGATGGCGTACCCGTAGGGTGGACGGCTGCGCCGTCCACGCGTTCAGGCGGCGCTGGTGCTGCCGAACGCTCCGGATCGCCACCGTGCTCCGAACGCGTGGACGGGGAACCCGTCCACCCTACGACCCTGATGGTATCGACATGGCGGCGCGCATCGAGCAATGCCATTTGGTCGCGGCTGACCGGGTCGAACACCAGCCAGGCCACCCCGCCGCAGCATTGCCCGAGGCTCGGCCCCAGCGCAAAACGCTCGAGCCTGGTTTCGCCACCTTGCGCCAGCATCGCGCGCGCCATCTCCAGCGCGCGGTGCTCGAGGTGCCCGCCGCCGATGGTGCCGGCGAAGCCGTCCGCCATGACGAGCATCTTCGCCCCGGGTTCGCGCGGCACCGAACCCTGGGCAATGGCGACCGTCACCAGCACGGCCGGCGCACGCAGCGCAGCGCTGAGCCAGTCGTCCATCACGCTTGGGGTGCGGCTGCGGGTGCAACTGCGGCCTCGACGGCGGCGATCGCGTCGAGGATCTCCTCGCTCGTCGCCGGCGCGTTCAGGGGCGGGTTGACCTTGTGCCCGCCGACGCTGGAGACCGCATCGCGGATCGCGAAGAACACCGAGAACGGCAGCAGCAGCGGAGGCTCGCCGACCGCCTTCGAGCGGTGGATGCTGTCCTCGACGTTGCGGTTCTCGAACAGGCGCACGTTGAAGGTGCGCGGGCAGTCGGACACGCCCGGGATCTTATAAGTCGAGGGCGCATGCGTCATGAGCTTACCGCCCGGGTTCCACCACAGTTCCTCGGTGGTGAGCCAGCCCATGCCCTGGATGAAGGCGCCTTCGACCTGGCCGATGTCGATTGCCGGGTTCAGCGAATTGCCGGCGTCGTACAAAACGTCGGCGCGCAGCAGCTTCCACTCGCCGGTGAGCGTGTCGACCACGACCTCGGACACCGCCGCGCCATAGGCGAAATAGGAAAACGGGCGGCCGTTCATGGTCTTCGCATCCCAGGACAGGCCGGGGGTGGCATAAAAGCCGTCGGACCAGAGCTGCACGCGCGCCAGGTAGGCCTTTTGTACCAGGTGCGGGAACGGCACCTCCATGCCGTTGACGAACACCGTGTCGGCCGCGAAGCGCACCCCGTCCGCCTCGCCGCCGTACTCGCCCGCGGCAAACACGGCGAGGCGCTCGCGGATCTGGCGCGCGGCGTCCTGCGCCGCCTTGCCGTTCAGGTCGGCCCCGGTGGAGGCGGCGGTGGCCGAGGTATTCGCGACCTTGCTGGTGTTGGTGGCGGTGGCGCGCACGCGATCCATGTCGATGCCCAGTTCGTGCGCGACGACCTGCATCACCTTGGTGTTGATGCCCTGCCCCATTTCGGTGCCGCCGTGGTTCACCATCACCGAGCCGTCGACATACACGTGCACCAGCGCGCCGGCCTGGTTCAGGTGGGTGACGTTGAAGGCGATCCCGAATTTTACGGGCGTCAGCGCCAGCCCTTTTTTCAGCACCGGGCTGCTGCGGTTGAAGGCTTCGACCGCCGCGCGCCGGGCACGGTACTCACTGGTTTCTTCCAGCTCGGCCACCAGTTCGTGGATCACGTTGTCGACCACGGCCTGGCCGTAGGGCGTGACGTTGCGCTCCTCCTTGCCGTAGAAATTGCGCCTGCGGACGTCGAGCGCATCGACGCCGAGATTGCGCGCGATTTCGTCGAGCACGTATTCCATCGCGATCGCGCCCTGCGGGCCGCCGAAGCCGCGGAAGGCGGTATTCGACTGGGTATTGGTCTTGCCGCAGGCGGCACGGATGTCGACGTCCGACAAATAATAGGCGTTGTCGTAGTGGCAGACGGCGCGCGTGGCGACCGGGCCGGAGAGGTCGGCCGAATAGCCGGCACGCGAGACCATGTCGACTTTCGCGGCCAGGACGCGGCCGGTCTCGTCGTAGCCGACTTCGTACTCGTAATAAAAACAGTGGCGCTTGCCGGTCACCAGCATGTCGTCGTCGCGGTCGGCGCGCAGTTTCACGGGGCGTTTCAACTTTGCGGCGGCAATCGCGGCGGCGGCGGCCCACAGGGCCGATTGCGATTCCTTGCCGCCGAAGCCGCCGCCCATGCGCCGGCACTCGACCACGACGTGGTGCGAGTGCAGGCCGAGCGCATGCGCCACCACGTGCTGCATCTCGCTCGGGTGCTGGGTCGAGCACTGCACCAGCATGCCGTTATCTTCGCCGGGAATCGCGTAGGCGATCTGCCCTTCCAGGTAAAACTGTTCCTGGCCGCCGACGAACAGCTTGCCCGCCACTTTATGCGGAGCGTTGGCGAAGGCGGTTTCGGCGTCCCCGCGCGCGAGGCGCATCGGCGGCACGACATAGGACTGCGCGGCGTGCGCCTCCTGCGGCGTGAGGATGGCCGGCAGCTCTTCGTATTCCACTTGCGCCAGGCGCGCGGCGCGGCGGGCGTTGTCGTGGGTATCGGCGACCACGATGAACAGCGGCTGGCCGACATACTCGACCTTCCCGTCGGCGAGGATCGGGTCGTCGTGGATGATGGGGCCGCAGTCGTTGGTGCCGGGGATGTCGCGCACGGTCAACACGGAGACCACGCCGCGCGCGGCGGCGACGGGCGCCAGGTCGAGCGCGACGATGTTTGCGTGCGGCTTGCTGGACAAGCCGAGCGCCGCGTGCAGGGTGCCCGCCATTTCCGCGATGTCGTCGGTATAGGTGGCCTGGCCGAGCACGTGCAGCGTGGCCGACTCGTGCGGCCGGGCGCGGCCGACCGCGCTCCACGCCGCGGCCTTGAATGCTGGTGCGCCTGGATCGTTCATGGGGTTCTCCTCAGGCCTGGACCGCGAATGGGTTGACGGCGGCGACCGGCAGCGGGTTCTCGCTGCGGGTCTCGAGCCAGAAGCGGCGCAGCAGGTTTTGCGCCGTCTTCATGCGGTAACCGCTGGACGCGCGCATGTCCGACAGCGGCGCGTAATCCTGGGCCAGCGCGGCCATGGCCTCCGTCAATGCCGCCTCGTCCCAGGCGCGCCCGGTCAGCAGCGCCTCGGCAGCGGCGGCACGCTTCGGGGTCGCCGCCATGCCGCCGAAGGCGATGCGCGCCTCGGCCACGCGCTCCTGCCCGTTCGCGTTCTCGATGCGCAAGGCAAAGGCGGCGCACACGGCCGAGATATCCTGGTCGAAGCGCTTCGCCAGTTTATAGGTACGGAAACGGACGTTCGGGCGCGGCAGCGGCACGCGCAGCGCCTGCACGAATTCGTCGGGCGCCATGTCCTTCTGCTGGTAGCCGAGATAGAAATCCTCGAGCGCCAGCACGCGCTCGCCTTGCGGCCCGCGCAGCACCAGCTGCGCGCCGAGCGCGATCAGCCAGGGCATCGAATCGCCGATGGGCGAACCGTTGGCGACATTCCCGCCCAGGGTGCCGGCATTGCGGATCGGCAGCGAGGCGAAACGCTGCCACAGCTCCTTGAGTTCGTCGGGATAGTGGCGGCACACGGCCGCATAGGCATCCTGCAGGGTGACACCGGCGCCGATCTCGAGCATGCCCTCGCGTTCGCGCACGGATTTCAGCTCGTCCACGTGGCCGAGATAGAGGATGTCGTTCAGCTCGCGCATCTGCTTGGTCACCCAAAGGCCGACGTCGGTCGAGCCGGCCAGGATCAGCGCCTGCGGGTGCGCCGCGCGCAGGGCGACCAGTGCATCGATCGTGCGCGGCGCGTGGAAGCTGCGCCCTTCATGGGTATAAGTGTGCGTGTCGCCGCGCTGCAGCGCCTGCAGATGAGCGGCGACGGCGGCGCGGTCGAATTCGGCGCGCGGCAATTCGACCATGCGCGCGGCCGCGTCGATGATCGGCCGGTAGCCGGTGCAGCGGCACAGGTTGCCCGAGAGCGCATCGTCGACCTGGCAGCGCGAGGGGGCTGCCCCTTCCGTTTTCAGGTACATGCCCCACAGCGACATGGCAAAGCCCGGCGTGCAGAAGCCGCACTGCGAGCCGTGGCATTCGACCAGCGCCTGCTGCACCGGATGCAGGCGGCCGTCGGGCAGTTGCAGGTCTTCGACCGTGAACAAGGCCTTGCCGTCGAGGGTCGGCGTGAACTGGATACAGGAATTGACGGCCTTCAGCGCCAGCTCCCCGTTCTCGAGCGAACCGACGACCACCGTGCAGGCGCCGCAGTCGCCCTCCGCGCAGCCTTCCTTGGTGCCGGTGCAGCGCAAATCCTCCCGCAGGTGCTGCAGGATGGTTTGCGTCGGCGCCACGTCCGTCACTGCGTGAACGGCGTTGCGGAAATAAAAGCGGATCGGTTCGGCCATGCTTGTCTCGGATTTAACCCAGCGTGCAGGATACCTGCTGGCGGCACCGGCTTACTATATCCACGCGATGATATTGCTTATTGCCAAACGGATATATCAACCGGACCCGGCGACGTGCCCTGCCCGGGACATTGTAGGCCGGTTCCCGTCCCTGCATGGCGAGGCCCAGCATGCGGGGTATATCGCCCATCATATGTTGACGCAAGTGCAAGGGTATATCATCCCATGGATAGCGGATTTCAACCCGCGCACACAGGAGAAACGATGGGCAAGCTCAGTACCCATGTGCTCGACACCGCGCACGGCCGTCCGGCCGCCGGCGTGGCCGTCGAGCTGTACGGCGTCGACGACGGCGAGCGCACCCTGCTCGCGCAGGCGCTCACCAATGCGGACGGGCGCTGCACTGCGCCCCTGCTCGAAGGCGAGGCCCTGCGCGCAGGGTGCTATGAACTGGTGTTTGCGGCCGGCGACTATTTCGCGGCGCAAGGCGTGGCGCTGCCGGAACCGCGCTTCGTCGACCGCGTGACGATCGCGTTCGGCGTGGCCGACCCAAGCCAGAACTACCACGTACCGCTGGTCGTCACGCCCTGGTCCTACTCGACCTATCGCGGTAGCTGAAGGGGTAGCTGAAGGGGAAGCTGAGCCGAGCCGGGCGCTGCCCGCGCCGGGAACTTGCTATCCTGAGCAGCCAGGAGGAAGCGCCCCATGTCCCTGCATATCGTTCATTTCATCGGTCCGATCAACCATAACTCCGCCAGCAACGTGCGCAACCTGTGCCTGCAGGCCCTGCAAAGCGGCGCCAGCGAGATCGAACTGCACATGTCGACCGAAGGCGGCAACATGACGGCCGGCTTCGCGCTCTACTTTTTCCTCAAATCGCTGCCGGTGCCGCTGACTACCTTCAATATCGGCAGCGTCGAATCGGTCGGCGTCGTCATCTTCCTGGCCGGAGAAAAACGCTTTGCCTGTCCGGGCGCACGTTTCCTGGTCCACCCGCTGCACTGGGGTTTCGGCAACCTGGTCGCGGCCGACCACTCGCGTGTCTCGGAATGGCGCGAATGCCTCGATTTCGACGCCGAACGCTATGCCAGCATCTTCGAGGAAGCCACCCGCGGCGCGCCCGAAACCCACGACATCCGCCCTCACCTGTTCGGGAATGCCCGCATCTATACCGCGGAACAGGCCGTCCGCGCCGGCCTCGTCCACGAGGCTGCCCAGGCCCGCTTGCCGGCGCGGGGCGCGGCCACGCACTGGTTTAACTGAGCCGCGCGCTCCCACCGCGCTCCCCGCCCGCGGCCGCTGCTGCACGCGGTAGGTGTAGCGCCCCGCTGCACATCCGGTTGCGGTGCTGCCCCGTTTCGCTTCCGACAACACGATGTTTCACTTCTGCAACGCGATCACGGTAAATACCGTCGTTTTTTCGCATGATCGTGCTTTTTCTTGGGTTTAAGTTTCCGCGTGGATACAATCATTCCGGCCAGTTCTACCCATTTTGGGTGCTGAAGACGGAAAGAAGAAGCACATCTTATAAACGCAGTAGCTGTTACAGGTTGTCTAATGAACAAGCATATCATCCTCGCCCTGCTGGCTATGCCACTGGCAATTTCGTCGGCCTTCGCACAAGATGCGGGAGGTCCTTCGGTCAAGGTCAGCGGCTTCGGCACCGCTGCCCTTACCTGGACCAATACGAATAACGCCGAATTCGGCCGTCCCAACCAGGCCAGCGGCGCAAAGAAAAACCCGCGTACCGGCGTCGACTCGAACCTCGGCCTGCAAGCCGACCTGCGCATCAACGACTGGCTTTCCTTCACTGGCCAGGGCCTGGTGCGCCGCGATGCCGAAGACGACTACGGCGCGGAGCTGGGCTGGGCATTCGCCAAAGCACGCATCAACGACCAGTTCAGCGTGCGCGCCGGCCGCATCGGCCTGCCGGCCTTCATGATTTCGGACTACCGCAACGTCGGCTATGCCAATACCTTCCTGCGTCCGCCGGTCGAGATGTATTCGCAAGTACCGTTCAACAGCATGGACGGCGTCGACCTGACCTGGCAGCAGAACTTCGGCGACACCAGCCTGACCGGCCAGCTGGGCGTCGGCCGTGCCGAAGCCCCGGTCGCCGGCGGCCTGACCGCCAAGGGCAAGGAGATGTTTGCCGTTAACCTGTACGCCGAGCACGGACCGTTCAGCGCCCGCATCAGCCGCGTGGACGCCAAAGTGTCGATCAGCGGTTCGGCAAGCCTGAACGCGCTGCTCGCCGGTTTGCGCGCGGCCGGCACCGGCTATGGCTTCCCACAGCTCAATGCCATGGCCGGCCAGCTCGACGCGACCGAGAAAGACGCCTCCTTCACTTCGCTCGGCCTGGGCATGGACTGGAACAATGTCATCGTCCAGTCCGAATTTGCCAAGCGCAAGACCGATACCTACGTCAACGACACCACGTCCTGGTACCTGATGGGCGGTTACCGCTTCGGCAAGGTCCTGCCCTACATCATCCACAGCAAGCTCTCGATCGATGGCTTCCCGGCCAATGCCGTGCCGGCTGCCTGCCCGGCCGGCTACCCGGGCGCCTGCACCCCGACCATGGCCGCGTTGCGCGCCGGCGCGGCGCGCCTGCCCTACACCGGCACCGGCCAGGGCGAGCAGAGCACGACCTCGATTGGCGTGCGCTGGGACCTCTACCGTTCGGTTGCACTGAAGGCGCAGGTCGACCGCGTCAAGCCGGAAGCCGGCAGCGGCCTGCTGCTCAACGCTGCTCCGGGCTTCCACAAGGATGTCACGGTCGGCGCCGTCGCCCTCGACTTCGTCTTCTAAGGAACACGTCATGAACAAACTGTTGAAAGCGGCCCTGGCCGCTGCCGTTCTCGCGGCATCGGCGCCGGCACTGGCGGAAGTGGTCGTGATCGTGAACCCGAAGGCCGCGGAAGCGGCCTTGTCGAAAGACCAGGTCGCCCAGTTCTTCCTCGGCAAATCGAGCGCGATGACCCCGATCGACCAGCCCGAGGACGCACCCGTCCGTGGCGAGTTCTACAAGAAGGTGACCGACAAGGACGCGTCGCAAGCCAAAGCCCTGTGGTCGAAGCTGGTCTTCACCGGCAAGGCCACCATGCCGAAAGAAGTCGCCAACAGCGCGGCAGTCAAGGCTGCCGTCGCCGCCAATCCGAAGGCGATCGGCTACATCGAGAAGAGCGCAGTCGACGCCAGCGTCAAGGTCGTCTACACCGCGCCGTAAGCAAGACTGCAACACAGTGGTCAAAGTCCGCCCTGCCCGCTTCATGTCGGCAGGGCGTATTCATGAAAGCTGTGCCGCCTTCAAAACAATGCAAGACCGAGCCGAAAATGAGAGACACACGAACATGAGCATCAAGCGCAAAATCTGGGCACTACCTGTCATCTCGACCCTGGTCTTCGGCCTCGGCCTCGGCGTCAGCGCGACGATCGCGAACGATGCCCTGACCTCGATCGCTTCCACCGGACGTACCGACTATCCGGTGCTCGATGCCTCCAAGGCGATCGCGCTCGAGGTCCGGGAGATCACCGCCGGCCTCGCCGACGCCGTCACCGAAGGCGACAAGGCGCGTATCGACAGCGTCGGCCAACAGGCCGGCAAGGTACGCGACCACCTCCGGCAATTCAGCCAGATCGAAGGGCAGCGCGAGAACGGCGCTCGCCTCCTGAAAGAGTTCGACGATTACTATGCGCCGGCCCTGTCCGCGGCGCGTATCATGCTCGATCTCGAGCAGGGCGACCCGCAGGTGGTCGTGCCGAAGATGCAAAGCTCGCTGGCAACCCTGACCGCCGACCTCGAGAAGACCCAAGTGCGCGCCAGTGAACAGTTCACCGCTGGAATTGCAAGCAGCGAAGCGAACGTACGCCGTGTGCTGTGGACGATGATCTTGACCGCGCTGGTTGTCGTTCTCAGCCTGGCCCTGGTGTCGTGGTTCGTGGTGCGCGCCATCTGGCAGCAGCTCGGCGGCGAGCCGGAATATGCGCGCGAGATCGCCCGTTCCGTCGCTGCCGGCGACCTGGCAATGGACATCCGCACCGCCCCCAAGGATACGACCAGCCTGCTGGTGGCCTTGAAAGACATGCGCGCGCGCCTGGCGACGATGGTTGCCGAGATCAAGTCCTCGGCCGACACGATCGCCGTAGCCAGCGCAGAAATCGCCAGCGGCAACGCCGACCTGGCCGGCCGCACCGAATCGCAGGCAGCCAACCTCGAGCGCACCGCGCGCGCGATGGAAAACCTGACCGGCGAAGTGCGCCAGAATGCGGCCAACGCCAACGAAGCGAACGCGTTGGTGGTGAATGCCAGCGGCATCGCCACCCGCGGCGGCGAAGTAGTAGGCGGCGTGGTCAGCACGATGGGCGACATCAATCACTCGGCTAAAAAGATCGTCGAGATCATCTCGGTGATCGACGGCATCGCCTTCCAGACCAACATTCTGGCGCTGAACGCGGCCGTCGAGGCGGCCCGCGCCGGCGAACAGGGCCGCGGCTTCGCGGTCGTGGCCGGCGAAGTGCGCAACCTGGCACAGCGCAGCGCGGCGGCGGCCAGGGAGATCAAGGAACTGATCGGCGACTCGGTCGCAAAGGTCAACGCCGGCAGCGCGCTGGTCGACCAGGCCGGTCTGACGATGGGACAGATCGTCGAATCGGTCAAGAAAGTGCAAGACATCATGGTCGAGATCACCATGGCCGGCCAGCGCCAGAGCGCAGGCATCGAGGACATCGGCCGGGCCATCGGCAGCATGGACGAGATGACCCAGCAGAACTCGGCACTTGTCGAGGAAGCCTCGGCCGCCGCGGAATCGCTGACCGGACAAACGACCCAGCTCACCAGCGCGCTGTCGGTATTCAAGCTCGACGGGCAAGGCGGCGCAGCGGCGCTGGGACAGGGCCGGGCGCCCCTGGCGCTGCGCTAGCGAACGCTGCCCGCGCACGCTTGCGCAAGATCGAACCGGCGCCCCAGGGCGCCGGTATCGTTTTAAAGAGGCGATCGGGAGCCGCATGCGGCGACAACGCAGGTGCACCGGTTGCAAACAAGGCCCTGATCAAGCCGACAACACCCTTTACTACCCCGCCAACAGTCTGATGCGGCCGGGGGGCGCTGTATCATTTCGTCTACGTGGTGCGCACGCATCTTGCGCGGTCGAAACGCTTTACAAATTTGATGCCTGTAGGCATCATCCGAAGAGCCCGCGGCTCCGGCAGCATGCTGCGCGGCCCGGTTTCGCACCCTTTTGCACTTTATCCACTGGCTCATATGGCGGCAGTCCTCCCGAACACGACTTCAGGCACACCGATGTCGGCTCACATGTCGGGACTGGCACGCGCGCTGGTGCAGGCCGGCCGCCTGAGCGCGGCGCAGGCCGACGCCTTTCAGAAGAAAGCCGTACTCGAGCGCAGCACCTTCATCGACGCCATCCTGGCCGGCGGCGCGCTCGATGCGCAATCGCTGGCGGTGTTCTGCGCCGAGACCTTCGGCTACCCCTTGCTCGACCTCTCGAGTTTCAGCCCCGAGTCCCTCCCGAGCGGCGCGATCGACACCAAGCTGATGGCGGCGCAACGCGTGATCGCCCTGGCCAAGCGCGGCAACCGCCTGTCGGTGGCGATCTCCGACCCGACCAATACCCAGGCCCTGGACCAGATCAAATTCCAGAGCGAAGCGGCGGTCGAGCCCGTGATCGTGGCGCACGACACCCTGCTGGCCCTGCTGGCCACCCTCACCAAGAGCGCCGAGCAAAGCCTGAACGACCTGGCCGGCGAAGGCGCCGATATCGAGTTCGCCGAGGAAGAAGCGGCCGCGGTGCCGCTGGAAGCGAGCAACGAGATCGAGGACGCGCCGGTCGTGCGCTTCCTCAACAAGATCCTGATGGACGCGGTCAACCTGGGCGCCTCCGACATCCACTTCGAGCCCTACGAAAAGTACTACCGGATCCGGATGCGGGTCGACGGCGTGCTGCGCGACCACGCAATGCCGCCGCTCTCGATCCGCGACAAGCTGGTGTCGCGCATCAAGGTCCTGGCCAAGCTCGACATTTCCGAAAAACGCGTGCCGCAGGACGGCCGCATGCGCCTGATCCTGTCGCCGACCCGCACCATCGACCTGCGCGTGAGCACCCTGCCGACCCTGTTCGGCGAAAAGACCGTCATGCGTATCCTCGACGCGACCCAGGCCCAGATGGGCATCGATTCGCTCGGCTACGACCCCGACCAGCGCGACCTGCTGATGGACGCGATCTCGCGCCCCTACGGCATGGTGCTGGTGACCGGGCCGACCGGCTCCGGCAAGACGGTCTCGCTGTACAGCTGCCTGAACGTGCTGAACAAACCCGGCATCAACATCTCGACCGCGGAAGACCCGGCCGAGATCAACCTGCCCGGCGTGAACCAGGTCAACGTCAACGACAAGGCCGGCCTGACCTTCCCGGTCGCCCTGAAATCCTTCCTGCGCCAGGATCCCGACATCATCATGGTCGGCGAGATCCGCGACCTGGAAACGGCCGACATCGCGATCAAGGCCGCCCAGACCGGCCACATGGTGTTTTCCACGCTGCACACCAACGACGCGCCCTCGACCCTGACGCGCCTGATGAACATGGGCGTGGCCCCGTTCAACATCGCTTCCTCGGTGATCCTGATCACGGCGCAGCGCCTGGCGCGCCGCCTGTGCCATTGCAAGCAGCCGCTGGAGATGGGGCGCGAGGCCCTGCTGGCGGCCGGCTACCGCGAGACCGACCTGGAAGGCGACTGGAAGCCGTATGGCCCGGTCGGCTGCGAGCGCTGCCTCGGTTCCGGCTACAAGGGCCGGGTCGGCATCTACCAGATCATGCCGATCACGCCGGCGATCGAAACCTTGATCCTGGCGCACGGCAATTCGATGCAGATCGCCGCCCAGGCCGAGAAGGACGGCGTGAACTCGCTGCGCCGCTCGGGCCTGATGAAAGTGAAACAAGGGCTGACCAGCCTCGAAGAAGTGCTCGGCTGCACCAACGAATAAGCGACGAATAACTATGGCAAGCTCCCTCACCACCCGAAGCCGCGCCGGCGCGCAAGTCAAGGAAGCCGTCTACGCCTGGGAAGGCAAAGACAAGGCCGGCAAGACCGTGCGCGGCGAGCTGCGTGCCGGCGGCGAAGCGATCGTCAACGTGACGCTGCGCCGCCAGGGCATCATGGTCACCAAGGTCAAGAAGAAGGTCTACCGTGCCGGCAAGAAGATCACCGACAAGGACCTGACCATGTTCACGCGCCAGCTGGCGACGATGATGAAGGCCGGCGTGCCGCTGCTGCAGGCTTTCGACATCGTCGGCAAGGGCCACGCCAACCCGTCGATGGCCAAGCTGGTGCTCGACCTGCGCGCCGACATCGAAACCGGCACCAGCCTGAACAACGCCTTCCGCAAGTACCCGCGCTATTTCGACCCGCTGTTCTGCAACCTGGTCGGCGCCGGCGAACAGGCCGGCATCCTGGAAGACCTGCTGCACCGCCTGGCGATCTACAAGGAAAAGACGCTCGCCATCAAGTCCAAGATCAAGTCCGCCCTCACCTACCCGATCGCCATCCTGGCGGTGGCCTTCATCGTGGTGGCCGTGATCATGATCTGGGTGGTGCCGGCCTTCAAATCCGTGTTCGCCAGCTTCGGCGCCGACCTGCCCACGCCGACCCTGATCGTGATGGCGATGTCGGAATTCTTCGTGCAGTGGTGGTGGCTGATCTTCGGCTCGCTGTTCAGCGCCATCTATTTCTTCTTCCAGTCCTGGCGCCGCTCGCTCAAGATGCAGCAGGCGATGGACCGGCTGCTGCTGCGCCTGCCCATTTTCGGCGCCGTGATCCGCAAGGCGACGATCGCGCGCTGGACGCGCACCCTGTCGACCATGTTCGCGGCCGGCGTGCCGCTGGTCGAGGCCCTCGATTCGGTCGGCGGCGCCTCCGGCAACGCCGTCTATCTCGACGCGACGCGCCGCATCCAGCTCGAGGTCTCGACCGGCACCAGCCTGACGACGGCAATGCAGAACGCGAACGTGTTCCCGAGCATGGTCACGCAAATGGTCGCCATCGGCGAGGAATCCGGCGCGCTCGACTCGATGCTGGGCAAGGTCGCCGACTTCTTCGAAGACGAGGTCGACGAGGCGGTCGCCGCCCTGTCCTCGCTGATGGAGCCGCTGATCATGGTCATCCTGGGCGTGCTGATCGGCGGCCTGGTGGTGGCGATGTATCTGCCGATCTTCAAGCTGGGGGCGGTGGTGTAAGGCAGGGAAAAGCGCCAGCCCGGTGGCTGGCGCGCACGCCACGGCCGCGCCTGGCGCCGCAGCCAGTCCCCGGCCGGGCGAATCAAAACCGGCATCAATAGATACACCATGCAAGCCGAGATGGCCATCGCCGACACGGCTGCGACAACGGGATGCGGCAACGACGGCGCGATCCATGCCGCGATCTGGGCGACCCGCTGCGGCAGCAGCACGGTCAGCGGAAAGACGGCGATCGAGGACAGCACCCATTGTTTCCAGCGTCTCGGCTGGCGCCGCCCTGTCGGTGGCGTGAACCAGAATTGCGCATCCTGATGCACCTGATAGCGGTCGGCGACGGCGAGCCTGGTTTCGGCGATGCTCAGCAAATCGCGGCGCACCGGCGCTTTCGCCAGGACCCGAAGAGCAACTGGCTGCGTTCTGTCGTGGTCGAGCTGTTTGCCGATGGCGGACCGGCCGCGCGTCTGGTTCCTGACCGGTCCGCGCTGCCGCGCTAGAGCGCTGCCGTCACGGGGCCCGCCAGGCGCGGACGGGCCGGCCTGGCCTCGGATTCGTCTTTCACGACGAACACCTGTACCGAGGCCACCATCGCTTCCGTCCGCCGATGCATGCTTTCCGCAGCATGGGCCGTTTGCGCAACCAGAGAAGCATTCTGCTGCGTGACATGGTCCATCTGGACCACGGCGCGGTTGATTTGCTCGATACCGATCGTTTGCTCGCGGCTTGCCGATTCGAATTCGTTCATCAGGAGCGCGACCCGCTTGATCTCGGCTTGCACCAGCGCCATCGTCAGGCCTGCTTCGCGTGCGTTCTCGTTGCCGGCAGCGATCTTGGCGACCGAATCCTCGATCAGCTCCTTGATTTCGCGCGCCGCGCCGGCAGAACGCTGCGCCAGGTTGCGCACTTCGCTGGCCACGACGGCAAATCCCCTGCCCGACTCCCCGGCGCGCGCCGCTTCGACCGCGGCGTTCAGTGCCAGGATATTGGTCTGGAAGGCGATGCCGTCGATGACGTTGATGATGTCGGTGATCTTGCGCGACGCTGCCTCGATGGTCGCCATGCGCTCGACCACCTGATGCACTTGCGCACCGCTTTTTTCTGCGACCTGTGCCGCGCTGCGGGAAAGTTCGAGCGCTTCGCGGGCCGTGCCGAGCCCCTGCTTGACTGTACTGGTCAGTTCTTCCATCGAGGCCGCCGTCTCTTCGAGGGAACTGGCCTGCTCTTCGGTGCGGGAGGACAGGTCCATGGTGCCGCCGGCGATTTCCCCGGCGCTGCCCGAGATCGCCTGCGCGTTGGCACGCACATCCACCACGATTTTTGCGAGACTCGTATTCATCGCCTGCAAGGCCTGCAGCAAGCGGCCCGTTTCGTCATTCTCCCGGCAGTCGATGTCGCTGGCCAGGTTGCCGGTCGCAATCGTTTCTGCGAGCGCGACGGCATTGCGCAGCGGCACCGTGATGCTGCGGCTGATCCAGTAGCTCAGCGCCGAGGCCAGCAGCAGCGCGGCAAGCGCCATGCCGGAGATGATCAACTGCCCGTCGCGGTAGGCTTTTTCGGCCTCGTCCGCCGACGTTTTCATCAGCTTTCCGCCGAGCTTGTTGAGTTTGCCCACCGATCCTTCGTAGACCGACAGATGGGTCGACAGGTTGCCGGCGATCAGGGCCGTCGCCGCTTCGCGGTCGCCATCGGCCAGCAGCTGCAGGTAAGCCGCCTTGTCCGCTTCGTACGCCCGTTTTGCCGCGTACAGGTCGGCCACGATCTGCCGGGCCTGCGGCGCGGTCATGCGCGCGGTGAACTGTTGCAGGAAATCCGTTGCGCTCGCGTCGGACGCATCGAGGGCGGCGCGCTCGGCTTGCACGCGCGCGGGATCGTCGAGAATCAGCAGGTTGCGCAGATGAATCGATGAATCCTTGACGTTTTCGAAGGCCCCGCCGATGAGCAGGAGTTTTGGATAGCGGTCGCGCACCGCCGATTCGATTTTGTCGTTCAGTTCGGACAGTCTCGCCAGGCTCAATACGGTGATGCCGCCCAGAACCAGGAGCACCAGTCCAAATGCCGCCGCCAGCCGCGGGCCGATTTTCAGTTGTCTCATTTTTTGCTTCTTAGGTGGGTAGGGATGGGGCGGCTGCCGGGCGCGACAGTTAGTACCGGATGACAGAGCGCCGCGCTTTGACGCGCGGCAGATGTCGTATGGTCTTGTTATGTCGCTTATGCGCTATGGGAAGAAAGTATAGGTGTTGCACTAAAGCAAGAAAACAAAATCCCGTGAATCATTCCGATAGATTTTATGAATGTCAGGGAATAAATGCCGGACCTGCGCGCCCGTCGCCGCGCGCGCCGGCGGGCGCCGGCGGCTGGCGGCTCTCCACCGGCCGCGTTGCCCACCATGTCGTCATGGCTGGTGGTACTGGATCGCTAACGCTTGTGATACGTAGATGTACGCAAGCCGAAAACATTACGACAGCAAACGTTCTCGATAACCGGTATGTGATTTTTTATACTGGGTCAATACGCAGCGACTGCTTTGGGGGCCGGCCTAATCCCAGCGCCCGCTTCCCGTCGCCCGGCTAGGATCGAGCAACTCGATAAAGCGCTTGGCAGCGAGCCCCAGCGGTCTTTCGGTGGTCCACACGATATCGACGAAGAAGCGCAGGACGTTAGTCAGGTTCTCGGTCGGGATTTCCACCAGCGCGCCGTCGGCGAGGTAGGGCCGCACGAAGGCCGAGGGAAGCCAGGCCCAGCCTGCGCCGGCCGCCACCAGCGACAGCGCCGCGGCGGGACTGTCGGTTTTCCATTGCAGCCGCGAGACCGCGATGCGCTTGTCGACCTCGGCCGAATCGCGGCCGGCGACCACGATCTGGCGCTCGCACAGCAGGTCGGCATCGCGTACCGAGCCGCCCACGACGCGCCCCAGCATCGGATGCTGGGGCGAGACGACCGCCACCAGCCTTTCCTCCGCGATCTCCTGGAAGGCCTCGTGCGCAGCCAACCCGTAGCGCTCGAAGACCAGGGCCAGGTGGGCACGGCCGCTTTGCAGCATGCCGAGGGCGTCCGCCTGGGGCGCGGTGAGCACTTCCACTTCCAGCAGCGGGTATTCCAGCGACAAGGCGTGGAGCGCCGCGCTCCAGGAAGCGGCGGCGATCAGTTCCGGCACCAGCGCGATCGTCAGCGCAGGTTCCAGCCCCTGGGTGAGCGAGAGCGCGTGGATGTTCAGCCGGTCGCGCTGCTCGGCCAGCAGGCGCGCCTGCGGCAGCAGCGACAGCGCGTGCACGGTCGGCTTCGGTTCCCGCCCGCTGCGGTCGAACAGTTGCAGGCCGAGCTCGGCCTCCAGGTTCGCAATGGCCATGCTGATCGCCGACGGCACCCGGTTCAAGGAACGGGCCGCGGCCGAGAAAGAGCCGCGGTCGACTGCCGCAAGGAACGCATTCAAGTTATCGAGGTCAAAGGCCATATATCAGTTCCACTGATAGCAGCTAACTTTTATTAGCAATAAAGACGACATACCATACGCGAAATTCAGGCGGTGCGGCAACTGCGGGTGCCCGCCTGTCCATCGCGCAAAGCGTCGCTTGCGTAGCGTTTGAACAGCAACATTCACTTCGGCCTCAGCTCCATGGACCTCTCAGAGTACTTCCCCGTCCTCCTCTTCGTCATCGTCGGCACCCTGGTCGGCATCATGCCCCAGGTGCTGGGGCGCGTGCTCGGCCCGCACCGGCCCGACCCGCAGAAGCTGTCGCAGTACGAATGCGGCTTCGAGGCCTTCGAAGGCGGCCAGATGCGCTTCGACGTGCGCTACTACCTGGTCGCGATCCTGTTCATCATCTTCGACCTCGAAGTGGTGTTCCTGGTGCCCTGGGCCGCCGCGATGCGCGAACTCGGCGCGGTCGGCTTCTGGTCGGTGATGTTCTTCTTCTTCCTGCTGACCGTAGGTTTCATCTACGAGTGGAAGAAGGGCGCGATGGAATGGGATTGAGGCCGGCGGCCATGACCAATCTCTTGATCCTGAATTGCCTGACGGCGCTCGGCCTGGCTTATGCGGCCAGGCAGGAGCGCAAGAAGGACAACAAACGCGACAGCCGCGTGCTGTCGTTTTGCGCGAACCTGGCCTTCTCGGTCAGCGCAGCGACCGGCGCCTACGTGTATTTGTACGGCTGGTAGCCCTACTTGCCAAGGCGGCCCATGAAGGCCCCGAGCCGCCGGATCGCCTCCGCCAGGCTTTCGGCGCTGGCGGCATACGACAGGCGCACGTAGCGCTCCGCCCCCGCGTTGCCGAAATCCTTGCCCGGCGTGAGCGACACATGCGCCTCGTCCAGCACCCGCTCGCAGAACTGCCAGGCGCTCAAGCCGGTCGCGCTCACATCGAAGTACACATAAAAGGCGCCGTCCGGCGGCACCGGCACCGGCAGGCCGATTTCCGCGAGACCTTTCAAGACCAGTTCCCGGCGCCGCGCGAACTCGCCCCTCCTCTCCTCGCAGACGGCCAGCGACTGCGGCGTGAAGCAGGCCAGCGCTGCCTGCTGGGATAGCGCGGAGGCGCAAATATAGTAATTCTGGGCCAGGCGCTCCATGGTCGGCACCAGTTCCTCCGGCACCACGGCCCAGCCCAGGCGCCAGCCGGTCATGCCGAAATACTTCGAAAAACTGTTGATGACGATGGCGCCGTCGTCGACCGCCAGCACCGTCTGCGGCGGCCGGCCGGCGGCATCGCGGTCGCCCAAATTCAGGTAGATCTCGTCGACGATGCGCCAGGCGCCGTGCTCGCGCGCCCAGTCGCAGATTGCGCGCAATTCTCCGGGCAGCACCGAGGTGCCGGTCGGGTTCGAGGGCGTGGCGATCATCAGCCCCTTTGTTTGCGCCGTCCAGGCGGCCCGCACGCTGGCGGCGCTCAGCTGGAAGCGGCTGCCGGCGTCGGTCGCGACCAGCTTGACCTGTGCGCCGAAGCTGCTGAGGAACTGGCGGTTGCACGGATACGAGGGGTCGCCGACGATGGTTTCGTCGCCCGGATCGACCAGCGCCGCGGTCACCAGCAGCAGCGCGGCCGATGCCCCGGCGGTGACGATGATACGGTGCGGCGAGATGGTGACGCCGTGCTCGCGCAAATAAAAGCCGGCGATCGCCTCGCGCAGGGGCCACATGCCGAGTGCCGCGGTGTAGGGCAGCGAGCCGCCCTCCACTGCCGCGCGCGCCGCTTCCAGCACGGCCGGTGGCGGGCCGAAATCGGGTTCGCCCAGGCTGAGCTTGATGACGGGGTGTCCTTGCGCTTCCAGGGCGGCGGCGCGTTTGCCGAACTCCATGGCAAAGAAGGGATCGACTGACTGGGCGCGTTGGGAAATTTTCATGTTCGAGGTTCGATGGTTACTAAGAGCGCCTAACAAAACCTTCAGAGCAAGGCGCGGCGACGAAGACAGTACGATTGTACGGCGAGGAGCTGCAACGCAGCTATGGAGGTTTTGTTAGGCGCTCCAAGCCTGACGGATTCTACCCAACTCTCACCAAAGCAACCCGCCACTGCCCGCGCGCGGATCGACAGCGTCCACGGCTGACCGGGGACCGGCGCCCCGGCGCCATGCAAGATGGATTTTTTTGCACCAGGCGAACTGCGGGCATGGACAAGATGCTACGATTTCGCCTGGCAGGGTCCGCCTGCTGACGATCCAGCAACATGTTCACTTCGAGGAGCAAGACATGAAGACTGTGGCAGCAGGCTTGGCGCTTGGCATGGTGGTGGCACTGGCGGGATGCGCCGTGCCGGAACGGAAAACGGACGGCGAGCTGATCGCTGGCTCATCCGCGTCCGGCGCCGAGGCCGTGCCCCGCGACGAACAGCCGATGACCGGCACCCGCCTCGCCAAGCGCACCACGACCGAGCGCGCGCTCAGGACCGTCGGCTCGCGCGACGCGCGCGATGCCCTCGACCAGTCCGCGCGTCCGCTCAATTCCTCCGGGCAGTAAGGCGCCGCACTGCCGTCAGCTACGGCCGGGGACGATTTCGACGCCGATCTGCTCGGCCAGTGCCAGCAATTCGCCATAGGCGGCCGCATCCGCCGCCAGGCCGCGCGAGGGCGCAAGCTGGCGCAAGGCCGCGCCATCGACGCGGTCGCCGAACAGCACCAGCGAGCGCGCGCTGTCGTCCTGGCGCGAGGTCCAGCACAATCCCTGCACTTGCGGGCACTGGGCGTGGATGGCCTCGGCCCACAGCCGGGTCAGCGGGTACTGGTCCTTCTCGGTGTCGATCAGGGCATTGCGCTGGACCCCGAGCTTGCGCAAGGCCTTGCTGCCGAGGTCTGCCAGCAGCAGCGCGCGGTCCGGCGCGAAGCGCGAATGCAGCTGCCCGTCCAGCCTGTTCTTGTCCCATGCCTTGAAGCCGGGCGCGAACGGCACGTCGTGGAACACCGATTCCATCGCCGCGCAGGCGAAGCTCGATCCGCCGTAGAGCGTCGGCACGGCGCCGCCGTCCGCATTCCGGATGGGGCTGAAGCGTGCATTGCCGCGCACGCCGGGATTGAACTGGAGGGCGCCGTACTGGAGGTGGTGTATCCGGTGGATGAGGGTGCCGGCCGGCCAGCTGGTGGTTGTTACGTGCAGTACGGGCGCAGGCCTGGCGGCGTCCGGCCTCGCGGCCGGACCCTTAACCATGCAGTACGCCTTCGCGTTCGTCCGCCGCTGCCGCGATGACCCGTCCGGGGTCGGTGGCGAGCAGGTCGCGCGGACGTTTGCCGCCTAAAAAACTGTTCGCGGACATGAACCAGTAGGACAGGCCCCAGGCGTCCTTGGTGTCGCCGAAGGTGTCGAGGACTTGCGCCAGCGCCTTGCGCGGCCGGTAGCCGGACTGCGGGTCGAGTCCATAGCTGGGAAAGTAGTCGATGCCGTTGTGGCGGATGGCGAAGATGGCGCCGTCGCGCTTCCACTTGTTGGGCTGGGCGCTGGGATTGCTGGCGCTAAAACCCGCTGCCGAGGCGATCTCGGCCGCCGTCATCCAGTCGCCGCTGTCGATCACCGCGGTACGGGCCCGCGCCAGCATGGTGGCTTCCTTGAGCTCGTTCGGCGTGGGCGGCACCTTCGGCACCAGCGCCTCGACGATCGCTTCGAGCGATGCGCGACGGTGGTTGCCGACCAGGGTCTTGACCAGCCCGGCGATGCTGGCAAAGGTCTGCGCGATCGCCTCCGCTTCGCGCGGGCTGGCATGGGCCAGCGCCACGGCCACGACCTGCTCGGCGTCGACCCGGTCGAGGCCCTTGCGGACCTCGTCGGGATCGCCGGTGAGGGTCGAAATACCCGGCATCTCGTGTTCCAGTGCGATCATGGCGCCTCCTCATGAGATTATGCTGGCTAACTGCATTCCATCATAACCCATATAACCGGTTCGCACCACGAAGGGCGTAAGAAACAACCATACGCCTGCCAGGAAACAGGCCAGGCGTCGTCGCGATACAGCTTGCTTCGCAAAAGGGCCCGAAACACCCTAAAATACGTTGATCTACGGAACCATTCTTCTTTTTGGACGCCAGCCTTTGGAAACTCTTCTCTTCGCCGCCCCGGCATCGCTCGGCCCTGCCCTGGTCGCCGGCCTGTTCGGCCTGCTCATCGGCAGCTTCCTCAATGTGGTGATCCACCGCATCCCGAAAATGATGCAGCGCGAGTCCGACAATTACGTTGCCCAGGAAAGCGGCAAGGAATTGCCGCACACCGAACGCTACAACCTGATGGTGCCCCGCTCCGCCTGCCCCTGCTGCGGGCACCAGATCACCGCCATGGAAAACATTCCGGTGCTAAGCTGGCTGGCATTGCGCGGCAAGTGCCGCAAGTGCAAGGCGCCGATCTCGGCGCGCTACCCGGCCGTCGAACTGCTGACCGGCGCCCTGTCGGCGCTGCTGGTCTGGACTTTTGGGTCCGGCACGGCCGGCCTGGCAACCCTGCTGTTTGCCTACCTCTTGATCGCGATGACCTTCATCGACTTCGACACCCAGCTGCTGCCGGACGACCTGACCTTCCCGCTGCTGTGGGCCGGCCTGCTGGTCAACCTGGACGGCACCTTCGTGCCGCTGCGCGACGCCGTCATCGGCGCCGCAGCCGGTTACCTGGTGCTGTGGGCCGTGTACTGGCTGTTCAAGCTCGTCACCGGCAAGGAAGGCATGGGCTACGGCGACTTCAAGCTGCTGGCCGCCCTCGGCGCCTGGCTCGGCTGGGCGATGCTGCCGACGATCATCCTGCTGTCCTCGATCGTCGGCGCGCTGGTCGGCATCGGCCTGATCGTGTTCGCCAAGCGCGGGCGCGACAAGCCGATCCCGTTCGGCCCCTATCTTGCCGCCGCCGGCATGATCGCCCTGCTCTACGGCGAGCAGATCGGCGCCGCGTTCCTGGGCCACTTCGCGTAAGCAGCATGACGGCCGCCCACGCTCCCGCATTTTCCGTTGGACTGACCGGCGGCATCGGCTGCGGCAAGACCACCGTGGCCGACATGTTCGGCGCGCTCGGCGCCTCGCTGGTCGATACCGACGCCATCGCGCATGCGCTGACGGCGCCGCACGGGGCTGCGATGCCGGCCATCCTGGCCGAATTCGGCGCCGGTTTCGCGATGCCCGAAGGCGCGCTCGACCGCGCGAAGATGCGCGAACTGGTGTTCGCCGATCCCGGCGCGCGCGCGCGGCTGGAAGCCATCCTGCACCCGCGCATCCGGGAGGCGACCGCCGCCGCCGCGGCGATGGCGAGCGGCCCCTACATCATCTTCGTGGTGCCGCTGCTGATCGAGTCCGGCACCTGGGCCGAGCGCGTCGCGCGGATTCTTGCAATCGACTGTTCGGAAGAAACGCAAGTGGCGCGCGTGATGGCCCGAAACAAGCTGTCGGAGGAGCAAGTGCGGGCCATCATGGCCGCGCAGGCGAGCCGCACCCAGCGCCTGGCGGCCGCCGACGACGTGATCCTCAACGACGACGGCATCGAGGCGCTGGCGCCCCAGGTCGAGCGCCTGCATGCGTTCTATCTGGCCGAGGCGCAGCGGATGGCCGCCACGCCGCCGTCCGTATGAGAGCGCCTAACAAAGCCGGCAGGGCAAGGCGCGGCGCCGAAGACAGTACGAAGGTACGGCAAGGCGCTGCAACGCGGCCATGGCGGTTTTGTTAGGCGCTCAAAGGGATTTGTAATTTTGCTCCGCATGGTTCAGAATCACGGGGTTGCTCGCCAGCCCACATCCAGGGGAATGTCACTTTGATCGTCTACGAATATCCTTTCAACGAGCGGATTCGCACGTTGTTGCGGCTGGAGGACCTGTACGAGAAATTCAAGTTCTTCGTGCAACAGGAACATCCCATGCAACACCACGTCGCGCTCGCGACGATCTTCGACATGCTGGAAGTGGCCGGCCGCGCCGACCTCAAATCCGACCTGCTGCAGGAACTCGAACGCCAGAAGCAAAGCCTGCTGACCTACCGCAGCAACCCGGCCGTCGCGGCCGACGCGCTGGACGCCGTCCTCGGCGAACTCGACCAGGTGAGCAGCGCCCTCGTCGCCGCCCAGGGCAAGACCGGGCAGAACGTGCGCGACAACGAGTGGCTGATGAGTATCCGCGGCCGCACCATCATCCCCGGCGGCGCCTGCGAATTCGACCTACCGTCGTATTACGCCTGGCAGAAACGCCCGGCCGCGCAGCGCCACGCCGACATCATGGGCTGGTTCGGCCCGCTGGCACCGCTGTGCGACGCCCTCGCCCTCGTGCTGCGCCTGCTGCGCGATTCGGGCCGTCCGACCAAGATGATCGCGGTCTCCGGCAGCTACCAGCAGATGTTGCAAGGTAAGATCTATCACATGCTGCGCCTCGGCATCGACGAGTCGCTGGGCGCGATCCCCGAGATCTCCGCCAACAAGTACATGCTGTGGGTGCGCTTCACCACCCAGGGTGGCGACCTGAAACCGAAGTCGCTGGAAGAAGACGTGCCCTTCGAGCTGACCCTCTGTAATTTCTAAGTTTTATCGAGTATTGCCATGACCGTCGTCGCCTGCCCTACCTGCGCCAAGAAAGTCGAATGGACGCCTGAGAACAAGTATCGCCCCTTCTGCTCGGAGCGCTGCAAACAGATCGACCTGGGCGCCTGGGCCGAAGAGAAGTACACCATCCCCGGCGCCGCACCGGGCGAGTCGCAGGACAATCCGCTGGACGAAGACAAGCACTGACCTTGGCGTCCAGGCCCGGATTGCTTGCCAGGCTGTCCCTGTGCGCCATCCGCGGCTACCAGCATTACCTCTCCCCCCATAAAGGCTTTTCCTGCGCCTACCGCCGTGCGACCGGGCGCGATGGGTGCTCGGGCTACGGCTATCGGGTCATCGAACGCTTTGGCGTGCGCACCGGCCTGTCGCTGCTGCGGCGCCGGCTGCGCCTGTGCGGCGACACGCATCGCCGCCGTGCGGCCATTCCCAACCCGGTGCTGCATTACCAGCGCGGCGAATGCGACTGCGGTTTGCCTTGCGACACCTCCTGCTCCATGCCTTGCGACACCTCCGGCTCCAATCCCTGCGACTGCAGCTGCGACCCGCTCGAGCGCTACCTGGACAGGAAATACGAGCGCGCAAAGCGCCGCTGGAGGATCTGGCGCCAGCGCGCAAACGGCCGCGCCTGGCGCCGTACCCGTGAACGCACGCCGCCCAGGCAGCCGGCGCCGTCGCCGGAGATGAATGAGGAACTAGCCATGCTTCGCGAGCGCGAAGAAATCGATCTCGCGTACGAGTACTACCTGCTGAAAAAGGATGGAAGCGTGATCACCATCCCGCGGCTCGTCTACGGCACCGGGCTGGTGTCGTCAGGAGCAGGTCTCCTCCTGGCGGGTCTGGGCGGCGGCTGGATCTTGGGCGGATTGGCGGCCGGTTTCTGCGGCATGGGTCTGACCAGCTTGTCCTACCGCCTCAAACGCAAGGCAATTGGGCAAAGCACGGTGCGCCCGAAACGAAATCCCAAGACGTAGGGTGGGCACTCTGTTCAGCACAGGGACATCCTAAACACTTGGCTAGGGACATAGGTAACACCTTTTATGATCATTGCACTGCTGACTTTGGGAGCGTGCGATGCCTTGGAAGGAGAGTTCCAAAATGTCCTTTCGTCTCGAGTTCGTGATGTTGGCGTTGGCTCCGGGAGCCAATGTACGGGCGCTGTGCCGTGCATTCGGCG
>NZ_JBHSIB010000012.1:254-59588 GCF_042653325.1 Massilia sp. GCM10023247 | reverse complement strand
CCTGGACAACTACCTGGGCTGGCGCTGGGCGCTCGACGGCCAGCGGATCGCCACCCCCGAGGCCTTGCTGCTCGCGGCGCTTGGGGTGGGAGGCTGAGCACGCGACGCCCAGTGTGCGACGCGCGGCATTTCCACACTTAACGCGAACAGCGCCTTTATTTTTCCGTTTGCTTGGGAGCGCGCTGGCTCTCGCGCAATCGATGCTCGGCCGCCGTAGCGCGTGGGCGGAGCCCACCCTACGCCGCGCGCAAGCGGATCGGAAACAAAAAACGGCCCGTGAGGGCCGCCTTGATCATCCCGAATGCGGGATCACACCGCTTCGGCTTCGATCCGCTGCGCCAGCTCCGGGCGGGTCGGGCGCAGCGCCTCGGTCAGCTCCGAGATCGAGGAACCGCAACCGAACACCAGCACGTCGCCGGGCTGGCACATGGCCAGGCCGCGGCGGATTGCCCGGTGCACGTTCAGTTCGCAGGAGAGCTTGTCGGCGGCGATGCGCCCGAGGCGGGCGCCCTGGGTCAGCAGGGCGGCGACTTCGCCGGCGGCGCGGCCGCGGTTCTCGCTTTCGTAGATCACCAGGTCGTCGAAGCCGGCGGCGCAGGTGCGGCCGATGTCGACCAGGTCGGCGTCGCGCCGGTCGCCTGGCGCGGCCACCACGCCCACCACGCGGCCGGGCGTCATCGCGCGCGCGGTCTCTGCCAAGGCCGCGTAGGCCGCGCAGTTGTGCGCGTAATCGACGATCACGGTGACGCCGTCGATGTCGAACAGGTTCGAGCGCAGCGGGTTGTGCTTGCTGTCCGAGACGAAGCTGCGCATGCCCGCCACGATCTCGGCATTGCCGAAGCCGCTCGCGGCCAGCGCGGCGGTCGCCGCCAGCGCGTTGGCGATGTTGTAGCGCGCGCAGCCGTTCAGGGTGACCGGCATCTGGCGCACGTCGAGCAGGGCTTCGTGGCCCGCGCCCGTGGCCAGCACGACGGTATTGTCCTCGAGGTAGACGCCGCGCCCGCCGCGCTCCAGGTGGCGCAGCAGCACCGGGTTGTCGGCATCGAGCGCGAAATACAGCACCTCGACGTTCGCCGCCAGCTCCTTTGCCATGGCCACGCAGTAGTCGTCTTCGGCGTTGAGCACCACGGCGCGCGACGCGCGCTGGGCCACGACCGCCTTCACGCGCGCCAGCTCGTCGACGGTCTCGATGCCGTCCAGGCCCAGGTGGTCGCTCGAGACGTTGAGCACCACCGACACGTCGCAGCGGTCGTAGGCCAGGCCGCGTTTCAGGATGCCGCCGCGCGCCGTTTCCAGCACCGCGAAGTCGACTTCCGGCGAGCTGAGCAGGGTACGCGCCGAGTGGTAGCCGGTGCAATCGCCTTCCTTGATGCGCTGCCCGCCGATGTACACGCCCTCGGTGGTGGTGACGCCCGTGCGCAGCCCCGACAGGCGGGCGGCGTGGGCGATCAGCAGCGAGGTGGTGGTCTTGCCGTTGGTGCCGGTGATCGCGACCACCGGGATGCGGCCGTCGTCCTGGCCGAACAGCGCCTCGACGATGGCGTCCCCGGCGTCGCGCGGGGTGCCGCGGCTCGGGTACTGGTGCATGCGGATGCCGGGCGCGGCGTTGACCTCGATGATGCCGCCGCCCTGTTCGCGCAGCGGCAGCGCGATGTCGCGGCAGATGATGTCGATGCCGGCCACGTCCAGTCCGATGGTGCGGGCGGCGCGGATGCAGATGTCGCGGGTTTCCTCGGGCAGGAGGTCGGTCACGTCTTCGGCGGTGCCGCCGGTGGACAGGTTGGCGTTGCCGCGCAGGTCGACCGAGACGCCGCTCGGGAGGATGGCGTCGAAGTCGTAACCCTGTTTCGCCAGCGTGGCCGCCGCCAGCTCGTCCATCGGAATTTTCGTGAGGATGTTCGTGTGGCCGTCGCCGCGCGCCGGATTGCGGTTTTCGATCTCGACCAGTTCGCGCACCGTGGCGCTGCCGTCGCCGGTGACGCAGGGCGGACGGCGCCAGGAGGCGGCCGCGACCTTGTTGCCGGTGACCAGCACGCGGTAATCGCGGCCGGCCAGGAAGGCCTCGACGATCACGTGGCGGCCGTAGCGGCGCGCGTGTTCGAAGGCGCGTTCGACTTCCTCCGGCGTGCTGCAGGTGGTGGTCACGCCCTTGCCCTGGTTGGCGTCGAGCGGCTTGATGGTGGCCGGGCCGCCCAGGCTGCGCGCAACGCGCTGGGCCGCGGCGAGCGTGGTGACGGTGGCGCCGCCCGGGACCGGCACGCCGGCCTGCTCGAGCAGGGTCTTGGTCAGCTGCTTGTCGCTGGCGATGCCGACCGCGATCGAGTTGGTGGCGCCGGTGATGGTCGCCTGCAGGCGCTTCTGGCGGCTGCCCCAGCCGAGCTGGAACAGGTTGGCCTCGTCGGTGATGCGCAGGGCCGGGATGCCGCGCCGGATCGCCGCGTTGACGACCGCGCCGGTGCTGGTGCCGATCGCGTAGTCCTCGGCCGTCTCCTGCAGGGCGGCGACATCGGCCCCGATGTCGACCTCTTCGCCGCGCGCCAGCGCGTCGATCGTGGCAAGCGCCAGCTCGAGCGCCTGGGCCGCGACCTGCTCGGTGCGGTAGCCGCAGACGGCGCGGCGCGCGCCCGGCTTGCGCGGGACCGCGAGCGTCTGGCTGAATTCGGCGGGCGCGCCGGCCAGGCGCTGCAGCTCCATGACGACCGGTTCGACCGCGTCGAGCGGGCTGGCCAGGCTGGCCAGGCGCGCCGAAGCGTCCAGCGGCAGGCCGGGCAGCAGGGCCAGCAGGCGCGCGCCGAGGCCGGCCGCAGGGGCGGGGCCGGCGGACCCGGCGCCGTCGTCGAGGACTACCATCAGGCAGGGAGCAGGATTGAACAGGTTCGGGCCGCGCAAGAAGCGCTTTTCGAGGATTTTCATGAGATCGGGTTCCGTTTCGTGACATTTTCTAAAAAATCGCGCAGCGACGGCGACATCGGCCTGGCCTGCGGCGCGTCCTCGCTCGGCAGGTACCAGCGGCTGCCGGCGGGCAGCAGGTGCAGGCGCACGTCGATCAGCTCGGGCGTGGCGTGGTCGCGGATGTCGGCCATGTTGGTGTCCATCGTGCGGCCGTCGACCACGGTGACCGAGCCTTCGCCCAGCACCTCGATGCCGCGCCCGCGCTCGACCACCAAGGCGGTGTCCTCGTCGATGCCGATGCCCTGCAAATACGGGTTCTGGGCCACCACCGACAAGAGGCGCGACAGGCGCTGGCGTTCCGAGAAGTGCTGGTCGATGACGACGCGGTGCAAGAAGCCGAGTCCAGCGGCCAGGCTGACCGCGCCTTTTTCCGGCAGCAGGTCGGTCTTGCCCTGGGCCAGCATGTGGCCCGACATGGCCGAGGCGCCGGCGCTGGTGCCGCCGATGCAGGCGCCGCGCACCTTGAGGGCGGTGTGCATCGCGGCGTCGAGGGCGGTGCCGCCGATGATGGCCAGCAGGCGCTTCTGGTCGCCGCCGGTCATGAAGATGCCGTCGGCCTCGGCCACCATGCGGACCTTGGCTTCGTCGTTGGCGTCCTGGCGGCTTTCCAGGCCGAGGTGAAAGCACTGCCTGACGCCGAGGTCGGCGAAGGCCTTGTCGTATTGCTCCCACATCTCGTCGGCGACCTTGCTGGCGGCGGTGATGACGACGATACGGGCCTGCGGGCCGCCGGCAAGCTCGACGAAGCGGCTCAGGATGGCCTTGCCGTGGTGGCGGTCCTCGTGGCCGCCGATGATGACGAGGTGGCCATGGGAGCCGCGCTGCTGTTGTTCTGTTTGCATATTATTCTTCGATGATTCCAGTTGGCATGTGGGTATTGCTGCAGGAAGCCGCTTCGGTCCTCGTGACGGCGATCAGGCCGGTGTCGGCGTCCTTGTCGATCAGGTCGATGCCGCGCTGCAGCGCCTGCTGCAGCGGCACGCCCTGTTCGATCCAGCCGTAGACGGTGCGCGCCAGCAGGTGCCGGATGATGTGCTCGCCGATGCCGGTGGCGGCGACCGCGCCCAGCGGCCCGGCATAGAAGCCGCTGCCGATGATCGGGGTATCGCCCACGCGCCCGAGCAGCGAGGGCGCCGAGCCGCCGGTCGAGCCGGCGACCGCGAAGTGGCCGTCCGGGCCGCGCACGACGGCGCCGACGGTGTCGTGGGCGGCGCTGGGCGGCAGCTGCAAAGGGGTCTTGTAATTCCAGAAGCGCTCGAACATGCGGTTGTCGATGCCCGGCATCATCGGCACCGAGCCGGCCAGCTCCTTGAGCACCCTGGCGTGCTTGTCGCGCTGGCTGGCGCGGATCGGCCGGGCCGGTTCCAGCCCCAGGGCGCGCGCCAGGCGGTCGGCGCCTTCGCCGGCGAGCAGCACGTGCGGCGTGTCGGCCACGGCGCGCGCCAGCAGGATCGGATTGCGCACGTCGCGCACGCCGGCGACGGCGCCGAGGCGGCCGCGGGTGTCCATGATGGAGGCGTCCATCTCGATCGTGGCCCCGTCCAGGCACAGCACCGAGCCGGTGCCGGCATTGAAGCGCTCGTCTTCCTCGAATACGAGCACGGCGGCGATCGCCGCGTCCAGGGCGTCGCCCGTTTCGCGCATCTTGTCGCGCCCGCGCCGTGCCGCGCGTTCGCAGCCGTCAGCCAGGTCCAGCGGCTCGCCGGCGCCGCCGTGCGTGACGATGGCAAAGCCCTCCAGTGTGTTGCTCATGTGTGTGAAGTCCCCTCTATTGCCCTCGCGTCAGTCGCGCGTGGCGATTTCGTTAATAGAGCATTATGCGAGGGGAGATAGAAAACAACTATCGGTTGCGTCGCCGTGTCGCTGTAAGAAGAAACTTACATGGAAGACAACATTTCTAGAAACGCAAGCGGGCCGGATGGGAGCGCAGCGCCCGGTTGAGTTCCTGGGCGACCTGGGCCCGTATCGGTTCGGACACGTAGCGGCCGATCTCGACGATGACATCGCGCGATTCGAGCCGGATCAGCTTCTGGACCCGCGGCGCCGGAGCGAGCACGCGCAAGCGGATCGGGTCGAGCCGGATTTCCTCGCGGCGGCCGGCATCGACACGCTCGATCACCAGCGAGCCGTCAAGCAGCGCGATGCGTTCCACGTCGAGCGCGTGGCGGGCGTAATGCAGCAGCGCCAGCCCGACGGCCAGCATTTCGAGCAGGGCAAAGGCGAGCACGATCCAGATTCCCTGGAGCAGGAATACCAGGGCAATGCCGAAGGACGCGGTGCAGAGCAGGGCATAGACGGCGCCCGACTGGCGCGGCGTCAGCGAACAATTGCGTTTCAGTATCCAGTACTGGCTCATGGCATCGGTTACGCGTTGGGTCCGGCACGCGCCGGCCGCGACTCGGGTACTTTCAGTATAGCCAAGGCGGGCGCGGCCCGCCGCGCGTGACGGACGCGCAACGCCGGCTTCTGTCCGTTCGCCATGGAAACTGGATTCTGGTAAGATCTCGCCCCTTCTGAACGAGCCCTCGGGCAAAGGCACACATGACGAACGCTTGCGGCGTCGACTTCGGTACGTCGAATTCCACGGTTGGCTGGATCGGTGCGGGCAGCCATCCTGGCGGCCTGGCGCGCCCGGCGGCGCACTCCCTGCTGGCACTCGAAGACGGCAAGCCGACCCTGCCGTCGGTGGTGTTCTTCAACGCCGACGACGAAGAGGTGCGCTATGGCCGCGCGGCGCTGGCCGACTACCTGGCCGGCTACGAGGGCCGCCTGATGCGCTCGCTGAAAAGCCTGCTCGGCACCAGCCTGATGGACGGCCAGACCGAGGTCGGCGGCCGCGCGCTGCCGTTCCGCCTGCTGCTGGCCCAGTTCATCGGCGAGGTCAAGCGCCGCGCCGAGGAGCAGGCCGGCCGCCCCTTCGAACACGCCGTGTTCGGCCGCCCGGTGTTCTTCATCGACGACAATCCCGCGGCCGACCAGCTGGCCCAGGACACCCTGGCCGAGGTCGCCAGGAGCGTTGGCTTTCGCGAAGTCGCCTTCCAGTACGAGCCGATCGCCGCCGCCTTCGACTACGAGTCGCAGATCGGGGGCGAGGAACTGGTCCTGATCGCCGACATCGGCGGCGGCACCTCGGACTTTTCGCTGGTGCGCCTGGGACCGGGCCGCGCCGGCAAGCCCGACCGGCGCGAGGACATCCTCGCCACCGGTGGCGTGCACATCGGCGGCACCGACTTCGACAAATACCTGAGCCTGGCCTCGGTGATGCCGCTGCTCGGCTACCGCAGCAGCCTGCGCTCGGGTGCGGAAATCCCGTCGAGCTATTACTTCAACCTCGCGACCTGGCACACGATCAACCAGGCCTATACCCGCAAGAGCATCGGCCAGCTCGACGAGCTGGTGCGCGACGCGCGCGAACCGGCCAAGCTGGCGCGCCTGAAGCACCTGATCGACGAGCGCGCCGGCCACTGGCTGGCGATGCAGGTCGAGGCGGCGAAGATCGCCTTGTCCGACAGCGCGGCGGTGACGCTCGAGCTGGAGCGCCTGGCGCCGCCGGAAAGCCTGCTGGTCGAGCGCGGCAGCTTCGAGCAGGCCATCGGCGAACTGCTGGGCAGCATCGACGCCACCGTGCTGCGCCTGCTGGACGATGCCGGCGTGGCCCCGGGCGCGGTCGACACCGTGTTCTTCACCGGCGGCTCGAGTGGCGTCGGCCTGCTGCGCGAGCGCATCGGCGCCCTGGTGCCGGACGCGCGCAGGGTCGAGGGCGACCGCTTCGGCAGCATCGGCACTGGCCTGGCGCTGGACGCGCTGCGCAAATTCCGTTAAAAGGGACGGCATGACAATCTTCGAACGACCAATCGTGATGCTCGACTTCGAGACCACGGGCCTGTCCCCGGCGATGGGCGACCGCATCACCGAGGTGGCGGCGCTGCGCATCGAGGGCGGACGGGTCACCGAGCGCTACGTCTCGCTGGTGAACTGCGGCGCGCGCATCCCGGCCTTCATCACCGGGCTGACCGGCATCACCCAGGAGATGGTCGATGCGGCCCCGCCGGCGCGCACCGTGGTGCCGGAGCTGCTCGACTTCATTGGCGGCGACACGCTGTCGGCCCACAACGCCAGCTTCGACGAAAAGTTCCTGCTGGCGGAAAGCGAACGCCTGGGGCGCGCCTGCGGCCACGTCGGCCTGGTCTGTTCCCTGAAACTGTCGCGCCGGGTGTTTCCCGGCATGCCGAGCTACAAGCTGGGCCAGCTGTCGCGCCAGCTCGGCATCGCCTTCCGCAGCGCGGCCCACCGCGCCGAGGCCGATGCCGAAGTGGCGGCCGAAGTGCTGATCCACATCGGCCGCCATCTGGGATCGTCCTACGGCCTGGCGCAGGTGACGCCCGACCTGCTGGTGTCGGTCAACAAGCTGGCCGCCGCCAAGGTGCACGGCTACCTCGGCAAGTACGCAGCCGAAAAAAACGCCGCACAGCCGGCTTGAGCACAGGGGCGCCACTCCGTGCCCCCTGCACGATTGCGCGCAGTCAAACCTGCGCAGCATCGTTTTCATTAGAATTTTGCTAATACTTATGAGGCCGCTTGCAATGCGGCCGCCCGCAGCTGATGCGGTGCCGGCGCCCTGATGTGCGACATTCTTCGGGCGCCGCCGCCGTTTCCAGGCCGACGTCCCAACAGGGGGAACAGCATGAACCGCCAGAAGCTCCAGAACGAGAGCCAGCAGACCTATTTGTGGTTCCGCGAGGCGGCCGAGCGCGGCAACGCCTATGCCCAGTTCAACCTTGGCCTGATGTACAAGAAGGGCAACGGCGTGCCGCGCGACGATGCGCTGGCCGTGCGCTGGCTGCGCATGGCGGCGCTGCAGGGCCTGGCCTTCGCCCAGAACCACCTGGGCGCCATGTATTACCACGGCCGCGGCGTGCAGCGCTGCGACATCGAGGCGGCGCGCTGGTTCCGGCGCGCGGCCGAGCAGGGCGATGCCTCGGCCCAGCAGAACCTCGGCCACATGTGCCGCGAGGGGCGTGGCGTCGCCGTCGATCCCGAGCGCGCGCTGTCGTGGTATTACCGCGCAGCCGAGCAGGGCATGGCCGGCGCCCAGAACCAGCTCGGCGAATGCTACCTGTACGGCAATGGGGCAGCGATCAATTATCCGCTTGCCATGGCCTGGTTCCGCAAGGCCGCGCTGCAGGGCGACGCCCCGGCCCAGCTCAACCTGGGCCTGATGTACAAGCGCGGGCAGGGCGTCGACGCCAGCGACCAGCAGGCCCTGTACTGGCTGCGCAAGGCCGCGGCGGCCGGCGAGCGGGGCGCGCAGCGCGAACTCGGCATCGCCTACGACGAGGGCCAGGGCGTGCGCGCCGACCCGCGCCGCGCCGTCGCCTGGCTGCAGCGCGCGGCCGGCCATGGCGACCGCGAAGCCCAGTTCCGGCTCGGGACGATGTTCGCCAACGGCCGCGCTCATGTACTGGGCGAGAGGGACGAGGCGCGCGCCCTCGACTGGTATACGCGCGCGGCCGGGCAAGGCCACGTCGGCGCCCAGTACAACCTGGCCAACATGTATGCGCTCGGTCGCGGCACCGATCCCGACCCGAAGCACGCCTATGAATGGTACCGGCGCGCGGCCGAGCAGGGCGCGGCGAATGCCCAGTTCAGCCTCGGCGTCATCTATGCCAACGGCCAGGGCGTCGAGAAGGACGACGTCCGGGCCGCCCAGTGGTATCGCCTCGCCGCCGAGCAGGGCGACGCCAGCGCGCAGAACAACCTGGGCGTGATGTACGCCAGCGGCCAGGGCGTGGCCCAGGACGACCGCACCGCCGTGTACTGGTACGAGCAGGCCGCCGAGCAGGGGCACGCGCTGGCCCAGTACAACCTCGGCGGCATGTACGGCAGCGGCCTCGGCGTCGCGCGCGACCCGGTGCGCGCCTACATGTGGATGCTGCTCGCGGCCGAGGGCGGCGACGCCACCGCCAATGTCAACAAGACCATCGTCGCGCGGCGCCTGAGCCCGTCCGAGATCGGCTGGGCGCTCGACCTGTCGCACAAATGGCGCATGAGCCACCAGCGGTAGGGTAGGGTGGTCGGCTCCACCCGGCAAGCGGATCATCCCGCTGCCTTAGCGCCGCCCACGCGTTCAACGAACGTGTGAAACGACGCGAGGTTTCCGGGGCTGGCTGAACGCGTGGGCGGCGTCAGAGTCGCAGGATGCGCATGCCCCCGGGTGTAGCCGACCACCCTACGCCCGTACCATACACGCGCCTTCCGACCCAGGCCGCATCCCAGCGTCAATATCGCCACCCGCCGGGTTTCGCGCTATGATGCCCCTCGGCACATTTGCCCCATCACGACTCATCTTGACCACAGTAGAGAACAATATGCACATGAGACATGCAACGCTCGCCGTCGCCCTGATGGCGGCTTTCGGCGCCGCGCACGCTGCCGCCCCGGCCGCCTGCACGCCGGGTTCGCAAGTGACTTACCCAGTCACCCAGAAGGTCGCACAAACCGATGATTACCACGGCACGACGGTGGCCGATCCCTACCGCTGGCTGGAAGACGCCAACAGTGCCGAGACCAAGCAGTGGGTCGACGCCCAGAACGCGGTGACCCAGGGCTACCTCGGCCAGATCCCGCAGCGCGAGGCGATCCGCAAGCGCCTGACCAAGCTCTGGAACTACGAGCGCTACTCGGTGCCTTCGAAAGACGGCGGCCGCTACTTCTACACCCGTAACGACGGCCTGCAGAACCAGTCGGTGCTGTACACGCTGAAGAACCTGGGCGACGAGCCGCGCATGCTGCTCGACCCGAACAAGCTGGCCGCCGACGGTACCGTCGCCCTGGCCGGCGCCGAAGTGAGCCCGGACGGCAAGCTGCTGGCCTACAGCACGGCGGCCTCGGGCTCGGACTGGAACGAGATCCGCGTGCGCGACATCGAGAGCGGCAAGGACCTCGACGACCATGTCAAGTTCGTCAAGTTCTCGAACACGGCCTGGACCAAGGACGGCAAGGGCTTCTTCTACAGCCGCTACGACGAGCCGAAGGAAGCGACCAAGCTGGCCGACGTGAATTACTTCCAGAAGCTCTACTATCACCGCATCGGCACGCCGCAGAGCGCCGACACCCTGGTCTACGACCGCGCCGACCAGAAGGAATGGGGCTTCGGCGGCCAGACCACGGACGATGGCCGCTACCTGATCATCACGACCACCAAGGGCACCGCGCCGAAATACCGCGTCTCGTACAAGGACTTGTCCAGGCCCGACTCGAAAGTGGTCGACCTGGTCGACAACTTCGACGCCGGCTACACCTTCATCGACAACGTCGGCACCGTGTTCTACTTCAGCACCGACCGCAAGGCGCCGAAAAAGCGCATCGTCGCGATCGACATCAGCAAGCCTGCCGAATCGAACTGGAAGGAAATCGTGCCCGAGAGCGCCGATACCCTGGCCGGCGCCGACATCATCAACAACCAGCTGGTACTCGAATACCTGAAAGACGCGCGCAGCGTCGTCAAGGTGGTCGACCTCAAGGGCAAGCCGGTGCGCGAGATCGCGCTGCCGGGCATCGGCACCGTCGGCGGCCTGTCGGGCAAGCGCGGCGAAACCGAGACCTTCTACTCGTTCACCGGCTTCACCACGCCGACCACGATCTACCGACTGAACCTGAAAACGGGCCAGAGCAGCGTGTTCCGCCAGCCGAAGGTCGACTTCAACCCGGCCGACTACGAGACGCGCCAGCAGTTCTTCACGAGCCGCGACGGCACCAAGGTGCCGATGTTCATCGTCTCGAAGAAGGGCCTCAAGTTAGACGGCAGCAACCCGACCTACCTCTACGGCTACGGCGGCTTCAACATCTCGATGACCCCGGGCTTCTCGCCGGCCAACCTGGCATGGATGGAAATGGGCGGCGTGTATGTCGTGGCCAACCTGCGCGGCGGCGGCGAGTACGGCGAAGCCTGGCACCAGGCCGGCACCAAGCTTCAAAAGCAGAACGTGTTCGACGACTTCATCGGCGCGGCCGAGTGGCTGGTGGCGAACAAGGTCACCTCGCCGGCGAAGCTGGCGATCGGCGGCGGCAGCAACGGCGGCCTGCTGGTCGGCGCGGCGATGACCCAGCGTCCTGACCTGTTCGGCGCGGCGATCCCGATGGTCGGCGTGCTCGACATGCTGCGCTTCCACAAGTTCACCATCGGCTGGGCCTGGACCTCGGACTACGGCTCGGCGGACAACCCGGACGAGTTCAAGGCCCTGGTCAAGTATTCGCCGCTGCACAACCTGAAGCCCGGCACCAGCTATCCGGCGACGATGGTCACCACCGCCGACCACGACGACCGCGTGGTGCCTGCGCATAGCTTCAAGTTCGCGGCCGCGGCCCAGGCCGCGCAAGCCGGCTGCAACCCGGTCCTGATCCGCATCGACACCAAGGCCGGCCACGGCGCCGGCAAGCCGACCGCGAAGCAGATCGAGGAAGTGGCCGACCGCTGGGGCTTCCTGAGCCGTGCGCTCAAGATGAACGAGCCGGCGACGGTCGCCAGCAAGTAAGGCAAGGCGTGAAAGGGCACCCATGGGGCAGCGATCGCCGCCTCATGGGTGCCAATGAAAGGGGCCGGTCGAATCTCGCGATTCGACCGGCCCTTTCGCTTGCCCGCGGGGCGCGGTTCGGTGTCGTAGGGTGGAGTCCCGACTCCACCGGTTCAAAGCAAGCGCCGACGCGTCCTACCGGTGCACCACCACCAGGAGCGCCTTCGCCTCGGTCTTGCCCGCATTCCTGAGCACATGATCCTGGTCCGCCGAATACCGCGCCGTCCCGCCCGCCTTGACCTTTCGCTTCTCCAGCCCGACTTCGACCTCCAGCGACCCGTTGAGCACCGTCAGGTGCTCCCTGGTGCCCGGATCGTGCGCCTGCGAGGCCAGCGCGCCGCCGGGCGCGAGGGTCAGCTCATACCATTCGTATTGCCCGGCCAGTTCCATCGGGCCCAGGATGCGCAGCGTGTAGCCGGCATGGGTGCCGGGCAGGGTCGGGGTTTCGTGGGCGTCGAGCACACGGATGGCCTCGACCTCGCGGGTTTCCGAGGCCAGCAATTCGCCGATCTGGACCCCCAGCGCATTGGCCAGACGCCAGGTGATGGCGATGGTAGGATTGGCCTTTTCGCGCTCGATCTGCGACAGCATCGATTTCGACACGCCCGCGATGCGCGACAGGTCCTCGAGGGTCAGGCCGCGCGCCAGGCGCAGGCGCTGCAGGGTGGCGCCGACTTCGGGCGGCGCGTTGTTGGTGGTACCCACGGTTTTCATGGTCGAGACAGCCTGATCAAGTGTTGGAAAGCCGACCTTGCCAAGTTCAACAGGCCGGCGTAATATTCATTATATTGAATTTGGGTTCGAGATAGCGAAAACGGCGCAGTATCAAACGCCGGCACCGAAAACGAACATTAGTCAAGCCACGGTACAGCATCCGGCCCGCCAGGGTCAAGCCGTCAATCACCAATAGGGAATCGACATGAGCGAACAAGCGAAGAACGCGTTTTACACCGGTCTGCAGCAGAACCTCTCCAACCTGCGCGAGCAGGGCCTGTTCAAGCCGGAGCGCGTGCTTGCCTCGCGCCAGGGCGCGCAGGTGCAATCCGATGACGGCCGCACCCTGATCAATATGTGCGCCAACAACTACCTCGGCCTGTCGGGCGACCTCGAAACGCAAAAAGCGGCGGAAGCGGCGCTGGCCACGTACGGCTACGGGCTGTCCTCGGTGCGCTTCATCTGCGGCACCCAGACCGTGCACAAGGAGCTGGAAGCGGCGCTGTCCCGTTTCCTGGGCACCGAGGACACGATCCTGTACGCGGCCGCTTTCGACGCCAACGGCGGCGTGTTCGAGCCCCTGTTCGACGAAAACGACGCGATCATCTCCGACGCCCTGAACCACGCCTCGATCATCGACGGTGTCCGCCTGTGCAAGGCCGCGCGCTACCGCTACGCCAACAACGACATGGCCGACCTCGAGAAGCAGCTGCAGGACGCCACCGCGGCCGGCAAGCGCCACAAGGTGATCGTGACCGACGGCGTGTTCTCGATGGACGGCACGATCGCCCAGCTCGACAAGATCGTCGCCCTGGCCGAGCAGTACGGCGCCCTGACCATGATCGACGAATCGCATGCCTCGGGCTTCATGGGCGCGACCGGGCGCGGCACCCACGAGCACTGCGGTGTGATCGGCAAGATCGACATCATCACCGGCACCCTGGGCAAGGCCCTGGGCGGCGCGATGGGCGGCTTTACCTCGGGCCGCAAGGAAGTCATCGAGACGCTGCGCCAGAAGTCGCGTCCCTACCTGTTCTCGAACACGCTGGCCCCGATGATCGTCGGCGCTTCGCTGTCGGTCCTCGAGCGCATCTCGAAGTCGACCGAGCTGCGCGACCGCCTGATGGAAAACACTGCCTACTTCCGCCGCGAGATCGAGCGCATCGGCTTCACCATCAAGCCGGGTACCCACCCGGTGGTGCCGGTGATGCTGTTCGACGCGCCGGTGGCGCAGAAATTCGCGGCCCGCATGTTCGAGCTGGGCGTGCTGCTGTCGGGCTTCTTCTACCCGGTGGTGCCGATGGGGCAGGCGCGCGTGCGCGTCCAGCTCTCGGCGGCGCATACCCGCGAGCAGCTCGACACCGTGCTGGCCGCATTCGAACAAGCCGGGCGCGAGCTGGGCATCCTCAAGAATAACTAATTAGCCTCAGCTTCAAGGACATTACATGGAACGCATCCTCATCATCGGCGCCAACGGCCAGATCGGCAGCGAGCTGGTCTCGGCACTCGCGGAACAACACGGCGCCGGTAACGTGCTCGCCACCGACATCGGCACGACCAACGTGTATGGCGCCGCGCGCTACGCCCAGCTCGACGTGCTGGACAAGGCGCGCCTGGCCGCGCTCATCCAGGACGAAGGCGTGACCCAGGTCTACCAGCTGGCCGCGCTGCTGTCGGCCACCGGCGAGAAGGCGCCCCTGAAAGCCTGGTCCCTGAACATGGACGGCCTGCTCAACATCCTGGAAGTGGCGCGCGAGCGCCTCGAGGCGGGCAAGCCGCTCAAGGTGTTCTGGCCCTCCTCGATCGCCGCCTTCGGTCCGAATACGCCGAGCGAGAACACCCCGCAGTACACGGTGATGGATCCGACCACGATCTACGGCATCAGCAAACTCGCCGGCGAGCGCCTGTGCGAGTACTACCACACCAAGTACGGCGTGGACGTGCGCAGCATCCGCTATCCGGGTATCATCAGCTTCAAGTCGCCACCGGGCGGCGGCACCACCGACTACGCGATCGCGATCTTCCACGCCGCCCTCAAGGGCGAAACCTACGAGTGCTTCCTCGGCCCGGACACCACGCTGCCGATGATCTACATGCCCGACGCGATCCGCGCCACCATCGAACTGATGGATGCGCCGGCCGGCCAGGTCAAGATCCGTTCCTCGTATAATGTGGCCGGCGTGTCGTTCAACCCGCGCGAACTAGCCGAGGCGATCACCCGCGCCATCCCGCAGTTCAAGATTACCTACAAGCCGGACAGCCGCCAGGCGATTGCCGACACCTGGCCGAAGAGCCTGGACGACAGCCGCGCCAGCGCCGACTGGGGCTGGAAGGCCCGCATCGGCACCGACGAAATGGTGGCCAGCATGCTGGAGAACGTCGACGTCGGCGCCACCGCTTAATACCTGCATTAAGTTCCGCATAACCATAAAAACAAAGATTAGAGAGACAATCCCCAGATGGACATGAGTGTTTTTGATCTTTTCAAGATCGGCATCGGCCCATCGAGCTCGCATACGGTGGGCCCGATGGTGGCGGCGCGCCGCTTCCTGCTGGAATGCGGCCTGCTCGATGAAGCCGTCGGCGTCGAAGCGCACCTGTATGGTTCGCTCGCGCTGACCGGCGTCGGGCACGCCACCGACAAGGCGGTGATCCTCGGCCTGATGGGAGAAACCCCGCAAGAGATCGACCCCGACGGCGTCGAGGACAAGCTGGCCGAAGCCGAACTCGATGGCGTGCTGCGCCTGCTCGGCACGAAGGAGGTGCCGTTCAGCGCCCGCACCGGCCTGGTCTGGCACAAGGCTTCGAGCCTGCCCGAGCACCCGAACGGCATGCGCTTCGTGCTACGGCTAGCGGACGGCAGCGTGATCGAGCGCATCTTCTACTCGGTCGGCGGCGGCTTCATCACCGCGGCCGGCGAATCCCAGCGCGTGCAGGAGGCACCAAGCACCCCGGTGCCGTTCTCCTTCAGCACGATGGCCGAGCTGCTGGCCCTGGGCCGCGAACACGGCTTGAGCATCCCGCACATGCTGCGCGCGAACGAACTGGCGCGCATGGGCGAAGCGGAACTCGACGCCGGCCTGGACCGGATCTGGCACACGATGCACGACTGTATCGCGCACGGGCTGGTGACCGAAGGCCAGCTGCCCGGCGGCCTGAACGTCAAGCGGCGCGCCGCCAAGCTGTGGAAGCAGGCGCACTGCGTCGAAGGCAAGCGCGTCAACGAACTGCCGCACGATTCGACCCACCAGGTAACGCTGTACGCGATGGCGGTCAACGAAGAGAACGCCGCCGGCGGACGCGTGGTGACGGCGCCGACCAACGGCGCGGCCGGCATCATCCCGGCGGTGCTGCGCTACTACGCCGAGGATTGCCGCCCGACGGATCCGGTCAAGGGCATCCGCGACTTCCTGCTTACCTCCGCCGCGATCGGCATGCTGTGCAAGAAGAACGCCTCGATCTCGGGCGCCGAAGTAGGCTGCCAGGGCGAAGTCGGCGTGGCCTGCGCGATGGCCGCCGCCGGCCTGGTGGCCGCGCTCGGCGGCTCGAACGAACAGATCGAGAACGCCGCCGAGATCGGTATCGAGCACCACCTCGGCATGACCTGCGACCCGATCGGCGGCCTGGTGCAGATCCCCTGCATCGAGCGCAACGGCATGGGCGCGATCAAGGCCATCACGGCCGCTTCGCTGGCGCTCAAGGGCGACGGCACCCACTTCGTCAGCCTGGACAACGTCATCGAGACGATGCGCCAGACCGGCGCCGACATGCAGGTGAAGTACAAGGAAACCTCGCTCGGCGGGCTGGCGATTCACGTGGTGACGGTGAACCACGCGGCTTGCTGATCCATTGATGCTTGCCGCAATACGGTAGGGTGCGCACTTGTGCGCACGCGGTCGTGCTCTTGCATACCCCAACGTAGATAAAAAGCCGGATCGCATGCGCATCCGGCTTTTTTGTCGCCAGCGCAGCGCGTGCGGCGCGACCGCGTGGGCAGTGGGGCTGGCTAAATGCCAGCACCACGAATGCCCACCCCACAAGGCCAACGGCCGAAAAACTCGACGGCAGACAGGATTGCGCAGCCCGCACTATAATAAAGAATCAACGCGAGCCAACCCGGATCTTCAACTGTATGCAATACGTGTCTACCCGCGCAACGAGCGCGTCCGCTTCCCGCAATCCGGAAACCTTCTCCACCATCCTGCTCGGCGGCCTGGCCCCCGACGGCGGCCTGTTCATGCCGGCCGAGTACCCGCAGGTGACACCGGAAGAACTCACTGCCTGGCGCAGCCTGTCGTATGCCGAACTGGCCTATGAAATCCTGCGCAAATTCGCCACCGACATTCCCGACGCCGACCTGAAGGCCCTGACCGCGAAGACCTATACCCCCGAGGTGTACCGCAACGCCCGCGAGGGCGAGAACGCGGCCGAGATCACGCCGCTGCGGGTGCTGGAAGACGAGGGCGGGAAAAAGCTCGTTCTCCAGGCGCTGTCGAACGGCCCGACGCTGGCCTTCAAGGACATGGCGATGCAGTTGCTGGGCAACCTGTTCGAATACGCGCTGGCGAAGAACGACGACGAGCTGAACATCTTCGGCGCCACCTCCGGCGACACCGGCAGCGCGGCCGAATACGCGATGCGCGGCAAGCGCGGGGTGCGCGTCTTCATGCTGTCGCCGAGCGGCAAAATGAGCCCGTTCCAGACCGCCCAGATGTTCAGCCTGCAGGATCCGAACATCTTCAATATCGCCGTCGAAGGCGTGTTCGACGACTGCCAGGACCTGGTGAAGGCCGTCTCGAACGACCTGTCGTTCAAGGCGCGCCACAAGATCGGCACCGTCAATTCGATCAACTGGGCGCGCGTGGTGGCGCAGGTGGTGTACTACTTCCGCGGCTACCTGGCGGCGACCACCGCTAACTCCCAGAAGGTGTCGTTCACGGTCCCCTCAGGCAATTTCGGGAACATCTGCGCCGGCCACATCGCCCGCATGATGGGCCTGCCGATCGACCGCCTGGTGGTGGCCACCAACGAGAACGACGTGCTCGACGAGTTCTTCCGCACCGGTAAGTACCGCGTGCGCAAGTCCAGCGAGACCTTCCACACCAGCAGCCCGTCGATGGACATTTCGAAGGCCTCGAACTTCGAACGCTTCATCTATGACCTCGTCGGCCGCGACAGCGAGCGCACCCACGCCCTGTTCCGCAAGGTCGACACCCACGGCGGTTTCGATTTGTCGGGCGGGCCGGGCGCCGACGGCGACGAATGGCGCCGCGCCGGCGATTACGGCTTCGTCTCGGGCAAGTCGACCCACCTCGATCGTCTCGACACGATCCGCATGGCCTTCGACGACTACGGCATCACGGTCGACACCCATACGGCCGACGGCCTGAAGGTGGCGCGCGAGCACATGACGCCGGGCGTGCCGATGATCGTCCTCGAAACCGCGCTGGCCGCGAAGTTCAACCAGACCATCCTGGAAGCGCTGGGCATGGACGCCGAGCGTCCGCGCGGCTTCGAGAACATCGAAGCGCTGCCGCAGAAATTCGTCGTCATGCAGCCGAACGTCGAGGAGATGAAGAGCTTCATCGCCGCGCACACGGGCCTCTGACCATGAGCGGCCCGAACGACAAACCGGCCGCGCGCCCGATGCTGTCGGTGCGCGAAGCCCTGGACACCCTGCTGGCCGCGGCGCGCCCGGTCGCCGAGGTCGAGCCGGTGCCGACGCTCGAAGCAAACGGCCGGGTGCTCGCCTCCAGCGTGGCCTCGACCATCGACGTGCCGTCCAACGACAACACGCAGATGGACGGCTATGCGGTGCGCGCCGCCGATTGCATCGGCGGCAATGCGGTCTTGCGCGTGGCGCAGCGGATCCCGGCCGGCAGCGTCGGCCAGCCGCTCGAAGCGGGCACCGCGGCGCGCATCTTCACCGGCGCGCTGATTCCCGAAGGCGCCGATGCCGTCGTGATGCAGGAACAGTGCGAGGCCCAGGCAAACCCGCAAGGCGAATTCGTCACCGTGCGCCATGCGCCCAGGAGCGGCGAGTGGATCCGCCGCGCCGGCGAAGACATCCGCGCCGGCGCCAGCATCCTCGCGGCCGGGACCCGCCTGCGCAGCCAGGAACTGGGACTGGCCGCTTCCGTCGGCCTGGCCAGCCTGCCCGTGCGCCGGCGCCTGCGCGTGGCCGTGTTCTTCACCGGCGACGAGCTGACCATGCCGGGCGAAGCGCCGGGCGGCCAGCTCGCCCCGGGCGCCATCTACAATTCGAACCGGTTTACCCTGCGCGGGCTGCTCGAAAACTTCGGCTGCCTGATCACCGATTTCGGCATCGTGCCCGACTCGCTGGACGCGACCCGCGCCACCTTGCGCGAGGCGGCGCAGGAGCACGACCTGATCATCACCTCGGGCGGCGTGTCGGTCGGCGAGGAAGACCACATCAAGCCGGCCGTGGAAGCGGAAGGGCAGTTGAACATGTGGCAGATCGCGGTCAAGCCGGGCAAGCCGCTGGCCTTCGGCGAAGTACGCAGGAGCGCCGGCGGGACGGCGTTCTTCATGGGCTTGCCGGGCAACCCGGTCTCGAGCTTCATCACCTTCCTGCTTTTCGTGCGGCCTTTCCTGCTGCGGCTGCAGGGCGTGAGCGGGCCGGTCGAGCCGCGTGCCTGGCAGCTGCGCGCCGATTTCAGCCTGCCCAAGGCCGACCGCCGCAACGAATTCCTGCGCGCGCGCCTGAACGCCGGCGGCGGGCTCGACCTGTTCCCGAACCAGGGCTCGGGCGTGCTCACCTCCACCGTCTGGGGCGACGGCCTGATCGACAACCCGCCGGGCCGCATCATCCACGAGGGCGACCTGGTGCGCTTCATTCCCTTCAGCGAGTTACAACACTGAGTCAGCACTGAGACCATGCACATCGAACTGCGATTTTTTGCCTCCGTGCGCGAGGCCCTGGGCGTGTCGAACGAACGCATCGAGCTGCCCGACGGCGTGGACACGGTGGGCGCGGTACGCGCGCACCTGGCCGACCGCGGCGGCGCCTGGCGCGAAGCCCTCGGCCCCGAGCGCGCCCTGCGCATGGCCTTCAACCACGTGATGTGCGATCCCGAAACGCAAGTGAAAGAGGGCGGGGAAGTGGCTTTCTTCCCGCCCGTCACGGGGGGGTAGGGTGGTCGGCTCCACCTGGGAGCCGGCTGCGAGCTAACTTCAGCGCCGCCCACGCGTTCAAACCGTGCCCGCACAGTTGCGGATTCATTGAGACCGGTTGAACGCGTGGGCGGTGTTACAGCCGCGTATGCGCATCGTTCAGGGTGGAGCCGACCACCCTACCTTAAATTGCGGCGATCGACTTCTCGGCCAGCGCCAGCAGCTTCGCGCAATTGTCGCTGCGCCCGCCGAAATCGGCCCAGGCCGTCGTGCGCGCCATGTCGCGCCATTTCGCCAGTGCCGCCGCATCCATCTCGGCCACGCGCGCGCCGCTGCGGGCGTAGACGCTGGCGACCGCCGCATCGTCGGCCTGGGCCATGCGCAGCGCGAAGCTCTCGAGATCGGCGCCCACCGCCATCACGGCCGCCTGCTGCTCGCGGCTCATGCGGTCGAATTTGGTCTTCGACATCAAGAGCGGCTCGAGCATGAACCAGTAGCCGCCGCTGCGCGGCGAGGTCAGGGCGCGCGAGACCTCGTGCAGCCGGAACGACATCAGCGAGGTCGACGAGGTAAAGGCCGCGTCCAGCGCGCCGCCCTTCATGGCGCGGTGGATCTCGTTGGACGGGACGTTCACCACCGTGCCGCCGGCCTGCTGCAGGATCAGGTCCATCTCGCGCGAGCCGCCGCGCACCTTCAGGCCCTGCACGTCTTCCGGCGCCAGGATCGGCTCGCCGCGCGCGGTGACGCCGCCTGCCTGCCAGATCCAGCTGACGATGACCAGGCCCTGGTCGGCCAGGATGCGCGCCAGTTCCTTGCCGACGGCGGCGTTCTTCCAGCCATAGCCCTGGGCATAGGAAGTGACCAGGCCCGGCATCAGGCCGATGTTCGCTTCGGGCGCTTCGCTCGCCGCATACGAGAGCGGCACCAGCGCCAGGTCGAGCCCGCCTTTGCGCAGCGCGCCGAACTGGGCGTTCGGCGCCATCAGCGACGAGTTGGCATAGATCGAGAATTTGAGGCTGCCGCGGGTGCGTTTTTCGACGCTTGCTGCGAACATGCGGCACAGGCGGTCGCGGAAGTCGCCTTCCATGATGCTGCCGCCGGGGAACTGGTGCGAGATTTTCATCGACTGCTTCATGGGCTGTGATGCGGCCCAGGCGCTTTGCATCCACAGCGGGCTGGACGCGATCGCGCCCAGCATGGTCCTGCGGGCCGTATTCGGCCCTGTCTTCAACGACATATTCATCCTCCAAGATGAGTGAAACGGACTACCGGGCGAATCGTGCGTGTCTCGGTGGACGCGCATCGTTCACTTTGCCTGTAAGAATATTCCTTCGATAATGCTTGTCAAGCATAATCTTGTTCTCTTAACAAATGCACCGTGAATAACTGGGCAAGGTTAGGGCCTGCCGGCGACGGCGGACCCCGCTTGCATCAAGGAGGAGAGGGGAAACGCCTTACTTCTTGTCGAGCTTGTCGCAGACGCCACAGGCAATGCCGCGCTGCATGTTGCGGTAACGCGAGCCGATGAAGATGGCCGAGGCCACTGCCGCCCAGGCCAGGGCCGAAGGCCAGGCCCGCTCCAGCAACTCGCCGCGCAGCAAGTCGATCACGAGCAGCAGCACGAACATCGACACGAGGGCGATCAGGTATTGGACTATCCAGTGGGACAGCTTGGGCATGGCATGCTCCTAGAGGGTGTTCACAAGGTGTTGAGGAACTGGCGCAGCGCGTCGTTGAAGGCGCGCGGCTGGTCGATCATGGCGAAGTGACGGGCGTTGTCGATGGGCGCCACGTCCAGGCGCCGGGTGCCCGTCATCAGTTCCCGATAATACGCCAGCTTCTCGCCCGCGGTAATCCCCTGCTGGGCCGAATCCGGCGCAAACCAGGGCGCAAGCAGCAGCACCGGCGCCGCGATCGCGGGCAGGCGCGGGCGCAGGTCGCGCGCCAGCACGGCGCCCACATAGGCGGCCACCGCCTGCGGATCGCTGCGCGCGGTGAGCCGGGCGGCGTCGTCGGCCTTGCCGATGTCGACCATGCCGATATTGCGCATGTACTGCCGCTGCTGGGCAGCGAAAGCGGGGCCCTGGACGGCGGCCATCTGGGCGCGCATGCCTTGCGCCATCTGCGCGCGCTGCTCGAGCGGCATGTCCTCGGTGCGCGGCATGACCGGCAGGCCGTCCAGGCTGACCACGGCGCCGATGCGCGCCGGTTCGGCCGCGGCCAGCTCGATGGCCAGGGTGCCGCCCAGGCTGTGGCCGACCAGCACCGGCTTGGCCAGGCGCCGCGAAGCGATCAGCTCGAGCAGCGCGCCGCGCGCGGCCTCGTACGGGTCGCCTTCCGGCGCCGGGCGGCCGTCGAAGCCGGGCAGGGTGACCACGTACACCGCGTGCGAGGGCGCGAATTCGCGCACCGTCTCCTGCCACACCCAGCCGCCCGATGCCAGGCCGGGGATCAGCACCAGGGGCCGGCCGGCGCTGCCGTGGCGCTCGACCAGCATGCCCTTGATCTCGAAGCGCTCGGCCGGCGCGGCGGCCGACAGGAAACGGTTGGGGGCGGCCGGCGCATCGGCGCCGAGGACGGGCGCCGCAAGGGCGGAGGACAGGGACGAGGACAGGGCGGCGGACAAGGCGAACAACAGGCATGCATTGAGTTTCATACTGGCTCCTGGTCAGGGGTGAAGATGGCTTCGATCGGTTGCTGGAACAGCCCGGCGATCTTGAAGGCAAGCGGCAGGCTGGGGTCGTAGCGGCCGGTCTCGATGGCGATGATGGTCTGGCGCGAGACGTCGAGCAGGTCGGCCAGGTGGGCCTGGCTCCAGCCGCGATCGGCCCGCAGTTCGCGAATCCGATTCTTCATCGGTCAAGCAGCTTGCGCACCAGTCCGACCAGCACGGTGGCGCCGCACAGCACGCACCAGACGGTGAACATCGACAGGCGCGGAAAACCGGCGGTTTCCAGGAAGCCGTAGGTGAAGGTGAGGCCGGCCGTCACCGCCGCGCCGAGCGCGACGGTTTCGAGCAAGAATTTGCGCACATATTCGTCGACCCGGTTGATGTGGCGCGCCATCGCCCAGATCGCCGCGCCGAAGCCGATCATCGGACTGAGCAGCCAGGCCGTGCGCAGCGTGCTCTCGGGTAATGGGCGCGCGAAGCGGATGGCCAGCACCAGCAGCAGGCCGTACAGCAGCAACGCGCCGACCAGTTCACGGTAATAGCTCTTCATGACGCGTTTTTCGTGCATTGCAGGCTCCGCATGTGTAAAGTATGCTTTACATGCTAGATCGCCACCGCTGCAATGTCAAGGCCCCTTTACATTTGTCGCGATCTTGCAAGACCCGCGTGAAACTCGACTACAATGCCGGTCCCGCATTCTTGCCCATTTCTTTCCAGTCCAGCATGTCCGCAACCGTTTCCAACCGTCCCTGCGCCGCCGTCATCGGCGCCGGCCCCGCCGGCCTGATGGCGGCCGAAATCCTGGCGGCGGGCGGCGTGCAGGTCGACGTCTATGATGCGATGGCCTCGAGCGCGCGCAAGTTCCTGCTGGCCGGGAAGGGCGGCATGAACATCACCCATTCCGAGCCGCTCGCCGATTTCGTCCGGCGCTACGGCGCGCGCAGCGGCGAAGTCGGCGCCTGGCTCGACGGCTTCGATCCGGACCAGGTGCGCGCGTGGATCCATGGACTGGGCATCGGCACCTTCGTCGGCAGCTCGGGCCGCGTGTTCCCGACCGACATGAAGGCCGCGCCCCTGCTGCGCGCCTGGCTGCACCGCCTGAAGGAAAGCGGCGTGCGCTTCCACATGCGCCATCGCTGGCAGGGCTGGCACGACGGTGCGCTGCGTTTCACGAGCCCGGAGGGCGCGCTCGCGCTGCGTCCCGATGCGACCATCCTCGCCCTGGGCGGCGCAAGCTGGGCGCGCCTCGGTTCGGATGGCGCCTGGGTGCCGCTGCTGGCGGCGCGCGGCGTGGACGTGGCGCCGCTGCTGCCCTCGAACTGCGGTTTCGATGCCGACTGGAGCGCCCACCTGAGCGAAAAATACGCCGGCGCGCCGCTCACCGAGGTCGCCATCGAATACCAGGACGGGGGCGGCCAGCGCGCCCGGCGCCGCGGCCAGTTCGTGGTCACCGCCACCGGCATCGAGGGCAGCCTGGTGTATGCGCTGTCGGCGCCGCTGCGCGACCAGATCGCCGAACGCGGCAGCACCATGATCTGGCTCGACCTGGCGCCCGACCACAGCGCCGAGCGCGTGCACGAGGAAGTGACGCGCCCGCGCGGCGCGCGCTCGATGGCGAGCCACCTGCAGAGCCGGCTGGGGATCAAGGGCGTCAAGGCGGGTTTATTGCGCGAATGCCTGACCCAGGCGGAGTATGCCGATCCGGAGCGCCTGGCCGCCGCGCTCAAGGCGCTGCCGCTGGTGCTCAAGCGCCCGCGCCCGATCGACGAGGCGATCAGCAGCGCCGGCGGGGTCCGCTTCGAGTCGCTCGACCCGAACGGCATGCTGCGCGCGCTGCCGGGCGTGTTCGTGGCCGGCGAAATGCTCGACTGGGAGGCGCCGACCGGCGGCTACCTGCTGACCGCGTGTTTCGCCAGCGGCCGCGCGGCTGGCGCCGGCGCGCTTCGCTGGCTGAGAAACTGAGCTGTCCTCACGCGCTCGATTCCTCGCAGTAGAAGGCACTATTGTTGCCGTGCGGACATAATCCGGTTAGACTTCCGGGCGCGCTTTCGGCGGCCGCCGGGCGCTTGTACATGGTGCGGGCCAAAACAGGCCCGGCCGGACTCACGCGCTCCAGGGATAACAGATGATGACCGCCTCCAGATATTGCTCGTCGTGCTACCGTGCGGCGCCCCACAGGCTGCTGGAGGCCAACCGTATCAGGCGCGACGTTTACGCATGCAGCGCTTGCGGGGAACGAAGCCTGGTCTGCATGGTGCCCGGCTGCCTGCACATGGCGCGTACTGGCGGAACCTGGGATCACAACCTCTGCGCCGAACACGACGGCACTGTGCCCAACCTGCCTTCCTGGAAGAGTGAGCTCGACGACATCGAGCACTTCAAGCGGGTGCTCCAGCGTTCCAGCACGAACTTCCTGCCCAGTCCGTTTGCGGCCTCGAAACTGCGGCGCGCCCTGTTGCCATCAAAGGCCGATCATTTGTCACTTGAACATTTTTCGATCGACAAGGTCCGCGCAGGTTCCACGCACGCGGTGATCTTCGTTAACGGATTTCTATCGCAAGGCTTCAAGGACCTGGGAGACTGGACCGGTTCCACGACGCGCTACTTTGACGGGGCAAGCCTGTATCACCTCGACTGGGAGTCCACTCCCCACCCCGGGAACCTAACGATCGACGCCTTGCTCGGCGGTGTAGCCGGGACGCTTGCCCCGACGCGCAGCGCCCCCCTGGTTGCCGGTTTGATGAACGCTTCGACCGCCTGGCATCTGAGCATGCGCAATGCCGAGATCGCCGGACGCTTGCTGGCCGATGCCATCGCGCGCACGAAAGGCTGGACATTCACCCTGGCCGGTCATTCGCTGGGCGCGCGCGTGATCCACTTCGCACTTATGGAACTGGCGGAACTTTCCCCCTACCCGAAGGTCGACACTGCGTACCTGCTGGGAGGGGCGGTGGGAGGCGGCGCGAAAGACGATGCATGCTGGAGCAAGGCCTTGCAAGCGATGCAAGGAAGTCTGATCAACTGCTATTCCGGACAGGACGACATCCTCAAGCGGCTCTACCGCGGCGCGAACGTCGGCCTCAGCGAACCCGCCGGCTTCGCGGGCATCCAGTTCGAACATGAGCGGCTGGTCAACTTCGACTGCACCGAGATCGTCGACGGCCACACTGAATGGAAACGCCAGTTCGGCGAAATCATGCGGCTGCTCGGACTGCGCCGGCCCGGCAGCTGACTACGCGTTTTCGCTCGACCACCGCGGCCGGACGAACGGCAGCGGTGCTTGCAGTGCCCGGCTAATGATCGAAATGGACGTCGCCGCTGCCGGTGCGGCTGATGGTGCGCTCGGGCGGGTTGCCGTAGACGTCGATGTCGCCGCTGCCGCTGAGCGCCGCGGCCACGCGCGCGTGGGCGGTGACGCTGGTGTTGCCCGAGCCGGTCTGGCGCACCTCCACCTCGTCGGCGCGCAGGCGCTGGGCGTCCAGCGTGCCGGAGCCGCTCGACTCGAGCTTCACACTGCGCGCGGCGCCCGCCAGCGTCATCTCGCCTGAGCCCATCAGTTGGCCCTCGACCCGGTCGCCGTTGCCGGCGTCGAGCGTCAGTGTGCCACTGCCGTGCAGGAGAGCGCGCGCCTGGCGGTAGCGTCCGTTGAATTCGAGGCTGCCCGAACCGTTCAGTTCGAGGTCGATGCGCTCCCCCGTGAAGCCGTTGACCTCGCTGTTGCCGCTGCCGTCGACCCCGACACGCTCGAGTGCCGGCAGGGTCAGCACCACTTCGATCGGCTGCCGGTGGCGCAGCACGATGCCGCGCGTGCCGATGTGCAGCACGCGCCCATCCTGGGTGGTTTCGATATTGGCCAGCAGGCGCTCCTCGCCGCGCACCAGGAGCGAAGCCTGGGGGCCGTATTGCAGGGTCATGTGGATCGGGCCGCTCAGCTCGACGGCACGCACGTCGCGCTTGACCGGACGGGTTTCCTCGCTGACCATGCGGCCCTCGTGGCGCACCGACACGCCCTGGGCGCGCAGCATGCTGTACGACAGGCCGATCAGGACCAGGGCCAGCACCAGCAGGCTCATGCCGATCCGTAACAGGGTGCGCATCGGCATTCAAGTCCCCCGCAGCAGCGACAGGTTCATCTGCACATAGCGCCTGATGCCCAGCGCCGCGTGGCGCGTGAGCACCAGCGCGACCAGGAACAGCACGATCCCGCCCAGCACCGAGCTCAGTCCGAGCGCGGTCTGGGTGGCGCGCGATTCCTCGTCCATGCCGGTCGAGATGCGGATGCCGCTGCCGGCCACCCGCTCGGCGCCGCGTACGACCCGCGAGGGCGAATCGGCGCCCTCGGCCGCGGCCGCCTTGTCGCGGCTGTCCTCCTGCACCTCGATGCCGGTCTCGCCGATCGAGACCCGGGTCGAGACGCGCTCGCCGGCGCCGCCCTGGATCACGTGGCGCAGCGGACCGTCGAGCACCAGCTCGTTGGCGCCGGACAGGCCGGATGCGGTGATCGCGATGCCGCCGATATAGAAGCCGAGGGCGCCCAGGTAGAGCGCCGCCAGCAGCGAGCCGACCACGGCTGCCGGGATCACCATGAACAGGTTGAAGATCAGCAGGCCGAGCACGGACACCAGCATCCGCAGCAGGCTGGCCGGGTTCTTCTGTTCGGCGAACGCATGGATGTGGGTGTTGGCGCGCAGCGTCAGGGCGACCTTTTTCGGGTCGTCCAGCTCGCGCGCGATCTCGGCCTCGGGCCGCCCGGCTGCGATGCCGTCGACGAAACGCTGCTCGTACCAGGCCAGGGTCTTGGCCTGCAGTTCAGGCGGCAGGCCGAGCAGGGCGCGCTTGAGCGCTTCCAGGTATTCCAGTTTGCCCATGGGTCGCGCTTCCTTCAGCCGTGTCCGAGCGAGAGCGTCGCCAGCAGCGGCGCATGGACGTTCGCCGGCCCGTCGAAGAGTTCCGGCGCGACCAGCACCGCCGTGCTGGCGGCAACGATGGCAATGATGGCAAGCGTCCGCAAGCCGAGTTGGTAAGTCATGTTCCTGTCCGTGTTTCGCAAGATTCGATGCTGCTACTGTACGGAACCGGGCGACTCGCCGCCAGCGGCATGCGACAGGCTGCCGTTTTCCGGCGGCAGGCGGTCGCCGGCGAGGATGGCCTTCGCGGCGGCCTGGCCGCTGCGCACCGCCGACTCGAGCGTGGCCGGGTAGTCGCTGGCCGTATAGTCGCCGGCCAGCACCAGGCCGGGCAGGGCGGTCAGGATGCCTGGGCGGGCCAGGCCCGGGGTGCAGGAGAAGGTGGCGCGTTTCTCGGTGATCACCCGGCTCCACAGCGGGCTGGCCAGGCGCGGGTCGGCAAACGCCTGCGCCAGCTGGGCGGCCGCGGCTTGCGCCAGCGCCTCCTGGCCGAGGGCGGCGGCGTCGGCGGCGACGCTGATCACGACCGCCAGCAGGCCGGCCTGGCCGGGATCGAGCTGGCCGCGGTCGAAGGCGAACTGGCCGAAGTGCCCGCGCTCCGGCGCGTCGAGCAGCGCGCAGAAGGGCAGTGCCAGGCGCACGCTCGCGTCGTATTGCAGGTAGCAGGTGGCGATCGGCTCGTGCTGGAAGCCGCCCAGCTGGGCGGCCAGCGCGGCCGCTTCCGGGAACGGCGCCAGCAGCGCCGCGGCCGCGCCGGGCGCCGTCGCCAGCACCACGGCATCGAAGACTTCCGCCGCCTGGCTCGCGCACGCGACTTCCCAGCCGCCGGGCACGCGCGTCAAGGCATCGACCCGGGCGCCGTTTTTCACCACGGCGCCGCGGTCGGCGATGTGGCGGGCCGCGGCCTGGGGGAACAGGGCGCTCAGTTCAAGCTTCGGCACCAGCATGTCGGAGGCGGCGCGGCGCGCGCCCAGGCTGTCGCGCAGGGTCGCCATGAAGACGTTGGCCGAGGCGCGCTCGGGCGGGGTGTTCAGCGCCGCCAGGCACAGCGGATGCCAGAGCAGGCGGTTCAGGCGCGCGGTTTGCCCGTAGCGCTCGAGCAGCACCGACACGCTGACGTCCACATCGAAACGCCAGCCCATCCAGCGCAGGCCCGTGAACAGCTGGGCCAGCGCGAATTTGTCGTCGCGCGCCAGGCCCTTGGCGCGCAGCAGCGCCACGCCCAGGTGCCAGGGGGCAGGCAGGCGCGGCGCCACGAAGTCGAGCGCGGCGCTGGCGGGCGGGTAGCGCATCTGCAGCGGCAGGCGCAGGAAGGCCGCGGCCGGGTCGATGCCGACCCGCTTGATCAGGCGCAGGGTTTCCTTGTAGGCGCCGAGCAGGATGTGCTGGCCGTTGTCGAGCAGGCGGCCCTGGACCTCGACCGCGCGCGCCCGCCCGCCCAGCGTGCGGCTCGATTCGAACAGGGTAACGCGCGCCCCCTTGCCCGCCAGTTCGACGGCGGCGGCGCAACCGGCCCAGCCGCCGCCGACGACGGCAACGGATCGAGCGGCGCTTGTATCAGTCTTCACCGTTTGCGTTCCGGTCTCTGGCCATCAGCTGCGCACATACGTTTTCCACGCCAGCCAGAGTTTGCGCAGCGGGGTGAGCGAAATGCGCTGGGTCAGCACGTGGAAGTTGTCGCGCGCGATTTCGTCGAGCAGGGTGCGGTAGATCGCGGCCATCATCAGGCCCGGGCGCTGGGCGCGCCGGTCTTCCTTCGGCAGCAAGGCCAGCGCCTCGTCGTACATCGCTTGCGCGCGCTCGGTCTGGAAGCGCATCAGCGCCTCGAACTTCTCGCTGTGGCGGGCATTGAGCAGGTCGGCGGCCGTCACCCCGAACTGCTGCAGTTCGTTGACCGGCAGGTAGATGCGGCCCTTGCGCGCGTCTTCGCCGACGTCGCGGATGATGTTGGTCAGCTGGAAGGCCAGGCCGAGCTTTTCGGCGTAGGCCAGGGTCTGCGGATTGGTGTAGCCGAAAATGCTGGCCGAGAGGACGCCGACCACGCCCGCCACATGCCAGCAATACTTGCGCAGGCCGGGGTAGTCGAGATAGCGGCTCTGGTCGAGATCCATCTCCATGCCGTCGATGATCGCCTGCAGGTGCTGTTCCTCGAGCTGGTAGAGCGCGATATGGGGTTTCAGGGCCTGGGTCACCGGATGGGTCGGCGTGCCCTTGTACATGCTCGAGACCTCGGTACGCCACCAGGCCAGCTTGATGCGCGCGAGCGAGGCGTCGCTGGCCTCGTCCACGGTATCGTCCACTTCGCGGCAGAACGCGTACAGCGCCGTGATCGCACGGCGGCGTTCGGGCGTGAGGAAGAGGAAGCTGTAGTAGAAGCTAGAACCGCTCTGGACAGTCTTTTGCTGGCAGTATTCGTCAGGGGACATGTAAGAATTGCAATATTAGGCGATGCGAAGCTGCTATCTTAGCCGATGCGCGTAGGGCCGGGGCCACCCGGCAGTAATTTTGGACGGAAGCTCACATCCGAAGTGCGCGTCCCAGCATCAACAGGTAGTCCAGCTTGCCGACCACCGGGCGTCGCCGGAATACATCGTAGCCGGCGCCTTCGATCCGCTCCAGGATGCGCAGCCCGCCCTGGACCACGAAGCGCAGCTCCCAGCCGATGCGCCCCGGCAGCCGGGTCGCCAGCGGCGCGCCGGACAGCATCAGGGCGCGGGCGCGCTCGACCTCGAAGGCCATCAGGGCGCGCCAGGCCGGGCTGTCGATGCCGGAGGCGATGTCGGCATCAAGCACCCCGAAGCGGGCCAGGTCTTCCTGCGGCAGGTAGATGCGGCCCTTGCCGATGTCGACGCCGACGTCCTGCCAGAAATTAATCAGCTGCAGGGCGCTGCAGATGGCGTCCGCCTCGCGCAGGTTGCGCTCGCCGCCGACACCATACAAGGCCAGCATCAGGCGCCCGACGGGATTGGCCGAGCGCCGGCAATAGTCGAGCAGCAGGGCGTAGTCGGGATAGCGGGTCGTCACCACGTCCTGGCGGAAGGCCGACAGCAGGTCGCGCAGCGGCTGCAGGGGCAGGCCGTGCGCGGCGACCATCTCGCCCAGGCGCGCGAACATCGGGCGCGCAGGCGTGCGCCCGGCGGCGATGTCGTCGAGCGCGGCTTCGTATTCGGCCAGGCCTGCCAGGCGCTCGGCCGGGCTCGCATCGCCTTCGTCGGCGACGTCGTCCGCGCCGCGCGCGAAGGCGTAGACCGCTTCCACGGCCGGCACCAGGCGGCGCGGCAGCAGGATCGAGGCGACAGGGAAGTTTTCGTAGTGTTCGACGGGCATGAATGTGGGGTGCGGACCCGGGTGAACGTCGGGTCATGTGTAAAACGGGCCTGCATGATTATAATTGCCAGGCTTCAGGTAGTGACGAAAAAGAAACTTCGATGATGCGCAGCCTATCAATTAATCCAAGGAATCACACCGTGCCCCCTTCGACCTACGCGACGTATGCGCGCCGGCCCCTGTCCGTCCTCGCCCTGTCCCTGTGCGCGCTCCTGGCCGCCTGTTCCAGGGACGAGCCGAAGGCGGAAGACGTGCGCCCCGTGCGCGCTGTCGTACTGGCCGAAGGCGCATCCAGCGCGAGCGCCGAGTTTTCCGGCGAGGTGCGTCCGCGCATCGAATCGCGCCTCGGCTTTCGCGTGGCCGGCAAGATCACCCGGCGCGAGGTCGATGTCGGGGCCGTGGTCGCCAAGGGCGACGTGCTGATGCAGCTCGACCCGCAGGACCTGAAGCTGGCCGCCGCCGGCGCCCAGGCCAGCCTGCGCGCCGCCGAGACCAACCGCGACCTGGCCAACGCCGACTACAAACGCTACCAGGAACTGCGCGCGAAGAATTTCGTGAGCCAGTCGGTGCTCGACTCCAAGCGCGCGGCCCTGCGCGCGGCCCAGGCCGAGGCGGATGCCGCCCGTGCCGCCTTCCGCGGGCAGTCGAACCAGGCCGGCTATGCCAGCCTGGTATCCGACATCGACGGCGTGGTGACCGGGATCGATGCCGAAGTCGGCCAGGTCGTCACGGCCGGCACGCCGGTGGTGCGCGTGGCCCGCACCGACGAAATGGAGGTCGTGATCGGGATTCCGGAAGACCAGGTGGACGACCTGCGCAAGGCCAGTTCGGTCACGGTGCGCATGTGGGCCAATCCCGGCGCCGCGATTCCGGGGCGCGTGCGCGAAGTGTCGCCGGTGGCCGATCCGGCCACCCGCACCTACAGCGCGCGCATCGCGATCCCGCCCAGCCCGGGCGTGCGCCTGGGCATGACGGCCGCGGTGCAGATCGCGTCCGGCAAGGGTGGCGCCGGCCTGCGCGTTCCGCTCACCGCGCTGCATCACCAGAAGGGCGTGACCAGCGTCTGGATCATCGAAAACGGCGCCGTGCGCCTGGTGCCGGTGAAGATCGTCGGGCAGGCCGGCAACGAGGTGGTGCTGGGCGAAGGCGTCCAACCCGGCCAGACGGTGGTCACGGCCGGCGTCAACCAGCTGCGCAACGGCCAGAAGGTGCGCATCCTGACGGCCGACGTGGCGCGCCGCGGCGACACCGAAGCTGCCGCCGCGGGGACGGCCAAATGAGGGGCTTCAACCTGTCGCGCTGGGCGCTCGAAAACATCCCGCTGACCCGTTTCCTGATCGCCGCGCTGCTGATCGGCGGCATCCTCAGCTACGAACGCCTGGGCCAGGACGAAGACCCGCCGTTCACCTTCCGCGCGATGGTCGTGCGCGCTGTCTGGCCGGGCGCGACCGCCGTCCAGATGGCCGAGCAGGTCACCGACAAGCTCGAGCGCAAACTCCAGGAAACGCCGTATGTCGAGCGCATCCGCAGTTTTTCCAAGCCGGGCGAGACCACCATCATCCTCGAATTGCGCGAGTCGACCCCGCCGAAGGAGGTGCCGGGCTCCTGGTACCAGGTGAGGAAGAAGATCGGCGACATGGCCGGCACCCTGCCGGCCGGCGTTGTCGGGCCCTTCTTCAACGACGAATACGGCGACACCTACGGTTCCATCTTCGCGCTCTCGGGCGACGGCTTCAGCTATGCCGAAATGAAGGAGTACGCCGATTTCGTGCGCCAGCAACTGCTCGGCGTGGCGCTGGTGGCGAAGGTCGAGCAATTCGGCGTGCAGGCCGAGAAGATCAACATCCTGTTCTCGAACCAGAAGTTCGCCCAGCTGGGTGTGCCGATGGAGCAGATCGTCAACCAGCTGGCGACGCAGAACGGGATCGAGGCCTCGGGCGTGCTGGTCACGCCGACCGACAACCTGCAGGTGCGGGTCACGGGCGCGATCCGCACGACCAAGGAACTCGAGGACTTGCAGCTGCGCGCCGGGAACACGACCTTCCGCCTGGGCGACTTCGCGACCGTCAAGCGGGAGTACCAGGACCCGCCGACAGACAAGATGCGTTTCAACGGCAAGGAAGTGATCGGCCTGGGCGTGTCGATGGAAAAGGGCGGCAACATCATCACCCTCGGTAAATCGCTGGAGCGGACGGTGGCGGAGATCCGCTCCCAGCTTCCCGTCGGGATCGAGCTCGAGCGCGTGTCCGACCAGCCGCGCGCCGTCACCAGCTCGGTGAACGAATTCATCCGCACCCTGGTCGAGGCCGTGTTCATCGTGCTGGCGGTCAGCTTCCTGGCGCTGGGCCTGCACACCAAGCCCAAGCTGGCTATCGACGCGCGCCCCGGCCTGGTGGTGGCACTGACCATTCCGCTGGTGCTGGCCATTACCTTCCTCTTCATGCGACTGCTCGACATCTCGCTGCACAAGGTCTCGCTCGGCGCCCTGATCATCGCGCTCGGCCTGCTGGTCGACGACGCCATCATTGCCGTCGAAATGATGGTGCGCAAGATGGAGGAGGGCATGTCGCGCCTCGATGCGGCCACGTTTGCCTACACCTCGACGGCGATGCCGATGCTGACCGGCACCCTGATCACGGCGGCCGGCTTCCTGCCGATCGGCCTGGCGAAGTCGGCCGCGGGCGAATACACCTTTTCGATGTTCTCCGTGAATGCCATCGCGCTGCTGGTGTCCTGGGTGGTGGCGGTGACATTTACGCCCTACATCGGCTTCATGCTGCTCAAGGTCAAGCCGCATGGTCAAGGCCATTCCGAACACGACGTCTACGACACGCCGGCCTTCCGCCGCTTCCGGCGCCTGGTGACCTGGTGCGTCGAGTACCGCAGGATCACGATCGCGGCGTCCCTGGCCGTGTTTGCGCTGGGCGTGTTCGGCTTCAAGTTCATCGAAAAGCAGTTCTTCCCGGATTCGAGCCGTCCCGAGCTGATGGTCGAGATGTGGAGCCCGGAGGGCACCAGCTTTGCCGCCAACGAGGCCCTGGTCAAGCGCTTCGAGGCCTTCCTTGCCAGGCAGGAGGGCGTCGAGAGCGTGACCAGCTATGTCGGCACCGGCAGCCCGCGCTTCTACCTGCCGCTCGACCAGATCTTCCCGCAGTCGAACGTCTCGCAACTGGTGGTGCTGCCGGAGGACGCCGAGGCGCGCGAGCGCCTGCGGCTGGCGATCGAGAGCGCCTTCCGCAACGAGTTCCCCGAAGTGCGCGGGCGCGTCAGGCTGCTGGCGAACGGACCGCCGGTGCCGTACCCGGTGCAGTTCCAGGTGGCCGGCCCGGACATCGGCATCGTGCGCAGCCTGGCCGACCAGGTCGAGGACGTGCTGCGCGCCAATCCGAATGCGGTGGGCGTGAACGACAACTGGAACGAGTCGGTCAAGGTGCTGCGCCTCGACCTCGACCAGGACAAGCTGCGCGCCCTCGGCGTCACCTCGCAACTGGTGCGGCGCGCGGTGCAGACCGTCTTGACGGGCACCACCATCGGCCAGTTCCGCGAGACGAACGAGCTGATCGACATCGTGGTGCGCCAGCCGGCCGACCAGGGCGCGACCATTGCCGCGCTGAAGGACACCAACATTCCGACCGCCTCCGGCCGTCCGGTGACGATCGGCCAGGTGGCGCGTGTTGAATTCGTGTGGGAGCCGGGCGTGATCTGGCGCGAAGGGCGCGAGTGGGCGATCATGGTCCAGTCGGACGTCGTCGCCGGCATCCAGGGGCCGACCGTATCAAGCCAGGTCAGCGAGCAGCTGGCCGGCCTGCGCGCCAAGCTGCCGGCCGGCTACCGCATCACGCTCGAGGGCGCGGCCGCCGACAGTTCGGAGGCCGAAGCCTCGATCATGGCCAACGTGCCGCTGGTGCTGTTCATCGTGTTTACGTTGCTGATGCTCCAGCTGCACAGCTTCTCGCGCTCGCTGCTGGTCTTCCTGACCGGGCCGCTCGGTGTGGCGGGCGCGGCGATGGCCTTGCTGATCCTCGGCCGGCCGTTCGGCTTCGTGGCGAACCTGGGGGTGATCGCGCTGTTCGGGATGATCATCCGGAATTCGGTGATCCTGGTCGACCAGATCGAGCAGGACATCAAGGGCGGCGCCCATCCATGGGACGCGATCATCGAGTCTGCCGTGCGGCGCTGCCGCCCGATCCTGCTGACGGCCGCGGCCGCGGCGCTGGCCATGATTCCGCTCTCGCGTTCCGTGTTCTGGGGGCCGATGGCGGTGGCGATCATGGGCGGGCTGCTGGTGGCGACGGCCTTGACCTTGCTGTTCCTGCCGGCGCTGTATGCGGCCTGGTTCAGGGTCAAAAAGCCGGTGGTATAAAGGGGAGAGCGGCCCGGACACGTCGTACAGCGTGGGCACGCGTGCCCACGCAGTTTCGCCATACGAAGAATGACGCAGCCGGCCAACCAACGCGCCCTCGATGGCTCAATTCGACATATGCACGCCCCGCACCCGATGAAAATTCACCACTCTCGTGTCAGAAAATCCAGTAAAATACCGGGTTGAAGTTGTAGCCCATAAACAAAGGAGTGCAGGGCGGCCGGTTTCATTGTCGGGCGCCCTTTGTTTATGTGGCAATATGCAATCCTGCGCGAGGATGGCGAAATTGGTAGACGCACCAGGTTTAGGTCCTGACGCCAGCAATGGTGTGGGGGTTCGAGTCCCCCTCCTCGCACCACGAATAATTATTTTTTTGGACGATTTTTACGATGGCAACTGCAGTCGAAACCCTGGATAAACTCGAGCGCCGCTTGACGATCACTTTCCCGCTGAGTGATGTCCGTACGGAAGTTGAAAAACGCCTCAAGAAGCAGGCCAAGACCGCCAAGGCGCCTGGCTTCCGTCCGGGTAAAGTGCCTCTGAAGATGGTCGCTGCCCAGTACGGCTACCAGATCGAGTCGGACGTGCTGAACGACCGCGTCGGCCGCGCTTTCAACGAAGCCGCCAACGAAAACCAGCTGCGCGTTGCCGGTTTCCCGAAAATCGAACCAAAGCAGGACGCGCCGGAAGGCATGCTGGCTTTCGACGCCACCTTCGAAGTGTTCCCGGAAGTCGTGATCGGCGACCTGGCCGCGGTTGAAGTCGAAACCGTCGCCGCCGATGTGTCGGACGCCGAAATCGACAAGACCATTGACATCCTGCGCAAGCAGCGCGTGCACTACCACACCAAGGGCGAGGCAGGCGAGCACGGCGACGGCGACGGCGGCGAGCCGGTGGCCGCCAACGGCGACCGCGTGACGGTCGACTTCGTCGGCGTGATCGACGGCGTCGAATTCCCAGGTGGCAAGGCCGAAGACTACGCCTTCGTGCTGGGCGAAGGCCGCATGCTGCCGGAATTCGAAGCAGCGACCGTCGGCCTGAAGGTCGGCGAAAGCAAGACCTTCCCGCTGGCTTTCCCTGAGGATTACCACGGCAAGGATGTCGCCGGCAAGACCGCCGACTTCACCATCACCCTGAAGCAGCTGGAATGGGCGCACATGCCGGAAGTCGACGCCGAATTCGCGAAGTCGCTCGGCATCGAAGACGGTTCGATCGAAAAGATGCGCGCCGACATCAAGACCAACCTCGAGCGTGAAGTCAACGCCCGCGTCAAGGCCCGCAACAAGGAAGCCGTGATGGACGCGCTGGTGAAGGTCACCGAGATGGACGTGCCGACCGTCATGATCCAGCAGGACGCCGAACGCCTGGCCGAGCAGACCCGCCAGGACATGGCCCAGCGCGGCATGGACGTCAAGAACATGCCGTTCCCGACCGAACTGTTCGCCGAGAAGGCCGAGCGCCGCGTGCGCCTGGGTCTGATCCTGTCGCAACTGGTCGCCGACAACAACTTGCAAGCAACGCAAGAGCAGGTGAAGGCCCAGATCGAAGACTTCGCGCAGAGCTACGAAGATCCGAAGGAAGTGCTGAAGTACTACTACAGCGACCGTCGCCGCCTGGGCGAAGTGGAAGCCCTTGTATTGGAAGAAAACGTCGTCAACTATGTGCTTGGCAAGGCGAAGGTCAGCACCAAGACCGTCGCTTTCGATGAATTGATGGGCAGCAACCCACAGGGCTGAGCGAGCGCTTAAGCTTCGGGCTTCGGCCCGGAGCGGGCGTGTTCCCAGTACAGCCCTCGAACGATAAGCCCTATTTACAAGGAACGAGACAGGTATGAACCGTAATCCGGCATTGGACACCCAAGCACTCGGCCTCGTGCCGATGGTAGTTGAGCAAAGCGGCCGCGGCGAACGCGCGTACGATATTTACTCGCGCCTGCTCAAGGAGCGCGTGATTTTCCTCGTCGGCCCTGTCAACGACCAGATGGCCAACCTGATCGTCGCCCAGATGCTGTTCCTGGAGAGCGAGAATCCGGACAAGGACATCTCGCTCTACATTAACTCGCCGGGCGGCTCGGTCTCGGCCGGCCTCGCGATCTTCGACACGATGAATTTCATCAAGCCGGACGTCTCGACGCTGTGCACGGGCCTGGCGGCCTCGATGGGCGCCTTCCTGCTGGCCGCCGGCGCCAAGGGCAAGCGCTTCTCGCTGCCGAACTCGCGCGTCATGATCCACCAGCCGTCGGGCGGTTCGCAGGGCATGGCTTCGGATATCGAAATCCAGGCCAAGGAAATCCTGTACCTGCGCGAGCGCCTGGCACGCATCATGTCCGCCAACACGGGGCAGAGCGTGGAGCAGATCCACAAGGATACCGACCGCGACCGCTTCATGTCGGCCGAGGAATCCGTCGAGTACGGTTTGATCGACAAGGTCTTGACTAACCGCGCTTGAGGCATCACATCGGTGTTGCTGAAAAACGCCCGGGCGCCAACACGTTCGGGCGTTTGTTTTTCATTTCGGGTAGCATGGCGGTGTACGCTGGCGTTGTCGCGTGCCCCGTGATCGCGTTATATTGGGGAAATTCGAGAAGCGTCGATTTCCATCTGTAGTTCTATACAAGAAACCTGCCACATGTCTGACAAAAAATCTTCCAGCGGCGAAAAGCTTCTGTACTGCTCTTTCTGCGGCAAGAGCCAGCACGAGGTCAAGAAACTCATCGCAGGGCCATCGGTCTTCATCTGCGACGAGTGCATCGACCTGTGCAACGACATCATCCGCGACGAGACCTCGAACGTCGAGTCGGTGGCGGGCGCCAAGTCCGACCTGCCGACCCCGCACGAGATCGCCGAGTTGCTCGACCAGTACGTGATCGGCCAGCAGACTGCCAAGCGCATCCTGTCGGTCGCCGTGTACAACCACTACAAGCGCCTGAAGCACCTCGGCAAGAAAGACGACGTCGAGCTGGCCAAGAGCAACATCCTGCTCGTCGGCCCGACCGGCTCGGGCAAGACGCTGCTGGCGCAAACGCTGGCGCGCATGCTCAACGTGCCCTTCGTCATCGCCGATGCCACCACGCTGACCGAAGCCGGCTATGTCGGCGAAGACGTCGAGAACATCATCCAGAAGCTGCTGCAGAGCTGCAACTACGAAGTCGAGAAGGCCCAGCGCGGCATCGTCTACATCGACGAGATCGACAAGATTTCGCGCAAGTCCGACAACCCGTCGATCACGCGCGACGTGTCCGGCGAAGGCGTGCAGCAGGCGCTGCTCAAGCTGATCGAGGGCACGATGGCCTCGGTACCGCCGCAAGGCGGGCGCAAGCACCCGAACCAGGACTTCGTCCAGATCGACACGACCAACATCATGTTCATCTGCGGCGGCGCCTTCGATGGCCTGGCCAAGATCGTCCAGAACCGCTCGGAAAAGGGCGGCATCGGCTTCGCAGCGAGCGTCAAGAGCAGCACCCAGCGCTCGAACAGCGAAATCATGATGGAAGCGGAACCGGAAGACCTGATTAAATTCGGCCTCATCCCGGAACTTGTTGGCCGTCTGCCTGTCGTAGCTACGCTGAATGAATTGACGGAAGAAGCGCTGATCCAGATCCTGATCGAGCCAAAGAATGCGCTGATCAAGCAGTATTCGAAACTGCTGGAAATGGAAGGCGCGGAACTGGAAATTCGTCCGGCCGCACTGCACGCGATTGCCAGAAAAGCATTGGCACGCAAGACCGGTGCCCGCGGCCTGCGTTCGATCCTGGAACACGCATTGCTCGACGTGATGTATGAATTGCCGAATCAGCAAAACGTGGTCAAGGTCGTGGTCGATGAAAATACGATCACGAATGGCGCCAAACCATTGCTGATTTACAGCGAAAGCGCAAAGGCGAGCGGAGAAAACTAAAAAATATCCGCCCGGAAACCACAAAAGCACTTGTGCGCTGGAAGCTTGGAGGTACAATTTACCTCAATAAAAGCATCCGGCTTCAATCGAAAAGCCACTCGCGGCAGCTCGCTGCGTGGTGGCTTTTTTATTTCAGACAGGGGTTTTATTGGAACGGCCAGATTGCATTGTTTGCATTATCGAATAATGTTTTTTACCTGAAGAAAATATTCGTTGGCCGGTCTTGAGTTTTAACCGTGTTCGCCCAACATCGGTAACACGCTTTTTATAAGGTATACCATGACAACTTCGAAATTAACCGAGCAAACGACGCTGCCCCTCCTGCCGTTGCGCGACGTGGTCGTGTTTCCCCATATGGTGATACCACTGTTCGTCGGCCGCCCGAAGTCGATCAAGGCGCTCGAAGCTGCAATGGAGCAGGGCAAGAGCATCATGCTCGCCGCCCAGAAGGCCGCTGCCAAGGACGAACCTTCCGCCGCAGACATCTACGAGATCGGCTGCGTCGCGAACATCCTGCAAATGCTGAAGCTGCCCGACGGCACCGTGAAGGTGCTGGTGGAAGGCGCCCAGCGTGCCCGAATCGACCACATCAGCGACGGCGCGACCCATTTCATCGCCGAGCTGACCCCCTTGAGTTCGGAAATCGGCGACGATTCCGAAGTCGAGGCGATGCGCCGTGCCATCGTCCAGCAGTTCGACCAGTACGTTAAACTCAACAAGAAAATCCCGCCCGAGATCCTCGCCTCGCTGGCCGGTATCGACGACGCCGGCCGCCTGGCCGACACCGTTGCCGCCCACCTGCCGCTGAAGCTCGAGCAAAAACAGGTCATCCTGGAAATCTTCAACGTCGCCAAGCGCCTGGAGCACCTGCTCGGCCAGCTCGAAGGCGAACTCGACATCCTGCAGGTCGAGAAGCGCATCCGCGGCCGCGTCAAGCGCCAGATGGAGAAATCGCAGCGCGAGTACTACCTGAACGAACAGGTCAAGGCCATCCAGAAGGAACTGGGCGAAGGCGAAGACGGCGCCGACATCGACGAGCTCGAGAAGAAGGTGATCGCCGCCAAGATGCCGAAGGAGGCCCTCGACAAGGCCACCGCCGAAATCAAGAAACTGAAACTGATGTCGCCGATGTCGGCCGAAGCTACCGTCGTGCGCAACTACATCGATACCCTGGTGTCGCTGCCCTGGAAGAAGAAGTCGAAGGTCACCAACGACCTGTCGAACGCCGAGAAGGTGCTGGAAGCCGAGCACTACGGCCTCGAAAAGATCAAGGAACGCATCCTCGAGTATCTTGCAGTCCAACAGCGCGTCGACAAGCTGAAGGCGCCGATCCTGTGCTTCGTCGGTCCTCCGGGCGTCGGTAAAACCTCGCTGGGCCAGTCGATTGCCCGCGCCACGAACCGCAAGTTCGTGCGCATGGCACTCGGCGGCGTACGCGACGAAGCCGAGATTCGCGGCCACCGCCGTACCTACATCGGCTCGATGCCGGGCAAGGTGCTGCAGTCGCTGGCCAAGGTCGGCGTGCGCAACCCGCTGTTCCTGTTGGATGAGATCGACAAGATGGGCGCGGACTTCCGCGGCGACCCTTCGTCGGCCTTGCTGGAAGTCTTGGATCCGGAACAGAACCACACGTTCTCGGACCACTACCTGGAAGTCGACTTCGACCTGTCGGACGTGATGTTCGTGGCGACCTCGAACTCGTTCAACATCCCGCCGGCGCTGCTGGACCGGATGGAAGTCATCCGCCTCTCGGGTTACACCGAAGACGAGAAGACCAACATCGCCCAGCGCTACCTGCTGCCGAAGCAGGTCAAGGCGAATGGCCTGAAGGAAGAAGAGATCAAGGTCGAGGAATCGGCGATCCGCGACATCATCCGCTACTACACCCGGGAAGCCGGCGTGCGTTCGCTCGAGCGCGAAATCTCGAAGATCTGCCGCAAGGTCGTCAAGATGCTCCTGCTCAAGCGCAGCGACAAGAAGGTCGTCGTCAGCAACAAGAACCTGGACAAGTTCCTGGGCGTGCGCCGCTATGACTTCGGCGTGGCCGAGAAGGACAACCAGGTCGGCCAGGTGGTCGGCCTGGCCTGGACCGAAGTCGGCGGCGACCTGCTGACGATCGAGGCGGTGAACGTGCCGGGCAAGGGCGCCATCATCCGCACCGGCACCCTGGGCGACGTGATGAAGGAATCGATCGAGGCCGCCCGCACCGTGGTGCGCAGCCGCGCACAGCGCCTGGGCATCAAGAACGAGGTGTTCGAGAAGAGCGACATCCACATCCACGTGCCGGAAGGCGCGACGCCTAAGGACGGTCCGTCCGCCGGTATCGCGATGACCACTGCGCTGGTGTCGATCTTCACCGGCATCCCGGTCCGTGCCGACGTCGCCATGACCGGCGAGATCACGCTGCGCGGCGAGGTGCTGCCGATCGGCGGCCTGAAGGAAAAGCTGCTGGCGGCGCATCGCGGCGGCATCAAGACGGTCCTGATCCCCGAGCAGAACGTGAAGGACCTGGCCGAGATCCCGGACAACGTCAAGAACAAGCTCGAGATCGTGCCGGTGCGCTGGATCGAGAAGGTGCTCGAGGTTGCACTGGAGCGCCAGCCGGAAGCCTTGGTGGAGGCGCCGACCGTCTCGGTGACGCCGTCGCCGGTGGCCGAAGGGCAGGGCGGCGTGGTCAAGCACTGATCGCCGGCCTGGCAAGCTGAACGAGGCGCCTGCGGGCGCCTCTTTTTTTGAATGGACGCGGGGCGGGCGCACGCGGGCGGCGCCGTGTGGGCCAAAAAAATCGCCACACTGAACCATTCTACGACGAATGTTTCTTGACAGAAGCAAATCACCCCGGTTTAATACGCGCTTGCACTTTTGCAGGAAGGCGCAGCGCCGCCGCGTCAAGAACGACCAAGAGGATACGAGTGAACAAGACTGAACTGATCGAAGAAATCGCGAAATCCGCGGACATTACCAAGGCCTCGGCTACCCGCGCGCTGGATGCGATGATCGAAGCGGTGACGAACACCCTGAAGAAGAACGACAGCGTGACCCTGGTCGGCTTCGGCACCTTCACCGTCGGCGATCGCGCGGCACGCACCGGCCGCGATCCACGCACCAAGGAACCTATCAAGATCAAGGCTGCCAAGGTTCCGAAATTTAAGGCTGGTAAAGCGTTAAAAGATGCTGTAAACTAATGCCTTCTCTGCGACGACAAGCAGAGAAAGCATCCTGAAGCAGGGTGGGAGCTCAAGCCTCTCAGCTTTCGCCGCAAGGATGATGCAGTACCCAAGTATGTTCGTGGAGCGGTAGTTCAGTTGGTTAGAATACCGGCCTGTCACGCCGGGGGTCGCGGGTTCGAGCCCCGTCCGCTCCGCCACGGTTTTGAAGCAGAAGCGCTCCCCCAGCGGGTGCGCGGCGCTTCGAAGAAACATACACGAATTTGGAGCGGTAGTTCAGTTGGTTAGAATACCGGCCTGTCACGCCGGGGGTCGCGGGTTCGAGCCCCGTCCGCTCCGCCAAATTGAGCAGTATGTCGGATGCCTGAAACAGGCGTCTGGACGGAGAAGAGGCGAACGCGAGTTCGCCTTTTTTTTTAACTTGATTGAAGCGTCAATAGCGATTGGTGGACCATGTTTGATTTTGTACGAAATAACAAACGCATCATGTACGGCATCCTGGGCCTGTTGATTGTGCCCTCGTTCGTGCTGGTCGGCGTGGAGAGCTACCAGGATCGCGGCGACAGCGGTGTCGGCGTGGCCTCGGTGGACGGCCGCAACATCACCCAGCAGGAGTGGGAAGAGGCCCAGCGCCGCCAGATCGACCAGGCCCGCCAGCAGCTCGGACCGCAATTCGACCAGAAGGTCTTCGACACGCCCGAGGCGAAGCGCGAAGTGCTCGAGAACCTCGTCGCCGAGCGCGCCGTCAACGCCGAGCTCGCACGCAGCAAGCTGACCGTCAGCGACCAGAGCATCTACAAGGCGATCCACGCCATCGAAGCCTTCCGCAAACCAGACGGCAGCTTCGACATGGACGCCTACCGCGCCGCGCTCGCAGCCCAGGGCATGACCCCGGAAGGCTTCGACGCCCGCATGCGCCGCGACATGGCGATCCAGCAGCTGGCCGGCTCGATCGGCGCCACCGCCTTCGCGCCGCGTTCGGTGGCCGAGCGCATTTCGAACATCAACGACCAGCAGCGCGAGGTGCAGGAACTGGTGTTCCCGATCGCGAACTACCTGCCGCAAGTCAAAGTCACCGACGACATGGTCAAGGCCTTCTACGAGAAGAACGCCAACCTGTTCATGATCCCCGAACAGGTGAAGGCCGAGTACATCGTGCTCGACGGCGCCGCCGTGGAAAGCCAGGTCACCGTGAGCGACGCCGAGGTCGAGCAGTTCTACAAGGCCAACGAGAAGCGCTTCACGACGCCTGAAAAGCGTACCGCCAGCCACATCCTGATCACCAACCCTGCCGGCGCCAAGCCGGCCGAAGCCGCAGCCGCCAAGGCCAAGGCCGAAGCGGTGCTGGCCGAAGTGCGCAAGAACCCGGCCGACTTCGCGGCCATCGCCAAGGCCCAGTCGCAAGACCCGGCGTCGGCAGCCAACGGCGGCGACCTCGGCCCGATCGAGCGCGGCGGCCTGGGCAAATCGCTGGAAGACGCGATCTATGGCCTGAAGGAAGGCGAGATCAGCGGCATCGTGCCGTCGGAATTCGGCTTCCACATCATCAAGGTCACCTCGGTCAAGCCGGCGCAGCAGAAGTCGCTGGCCGCGGCCAAGGACGAGATCGCCGCCGAACTGAAGAAAGCCAAGCTGTCGAAGAAGTATTCGGAGTTGGCCGAGCAGTTCAACGACATCGTCTACGAGCAGGCCGACAGCCTCAAGCCCGCCGCAGACAAGCTGGCCCTGAAGATCCAGACCGCCGAAGGCCTGACCCGCAAGCCGAACCCGGCACTGGGCGATGCGCCGTACAACAACGAGAAGTTCCTGACGGCCCTGTACTCCGCCGACTCGCTCAAGAACAAGCGCAACACGGAAGCCGTGGAAGTCGCGCCGGCCGTGCTCATCGCCGGCCGCGTGGCCGAGTTCAAGCCGGCCACCAAGCGTCCGCTGGCCGAAGTCGAAGCGGCCATCCGCCAGCGCGTCACCCAGGAAGAAGCGATGCGCCTGGCCCGCGAAGCCGGCGAGGCGAAGCTGGCCGCGGCCAAGGCTTCGGGCGACGCCAGCGGCTTCGGTGAAGTGAAAGTGATCTCGCGCACCCAGGAGCCGACCATCCACCCGGCCGGCGCCCTGGCCGCGCTGAAGGCGGACGCGACCAAGCTGCCGGCCTACGTGGGCGTGGAACTGCCTGGCGTCGGCTACGGCGTCTACCGCATCGGCAAGGTGTTCCAGCCGGCCCAGCTCGACCAAGCACGCCGCGCACAGGAAGCCCAGCAGATCTCGAACCTGGTTGGCCAGGCTGAACTCTACAATTATGTGGAGGCCCTGAAAGACAAGGCCAAGGTCAAGATCAATGCCAAGGCGGCGCCGGCGAAGGCGGAATAAACGCCTGGCCCTTGGTGCCTGAAACGAAAAACCCGGCTGCTCGCGCAGCCGGGTTTTTTTATGTCGGAAGCTTCCGGCAGCGCTTGCAGGAGGAGGTAGGGTGGTCGGCTCCACCTTGGCGGTGGCGAACGCGCGGCTCGAACGCCGCCCACGCGTTCAACTGGCGCTTGAAATCCTGCGCTGTTCTTCTGCTGGTTGAACGCGTGGACGGCGTCGCGGCCGCGTCGATGCGAACGCGCTGGTGCAGCCGTCCACCCTACGTCCCTTGGCGGGAGCGCAGGCCTCAGGCAGCGTGTAGCGTCCTGGCGGCGTTCACGAAATCGTCCTGGCCGATATCGTCCAGCTCGAGCACCCGGGCCTGGCCGTACTGCACGAAATTGCGGTCGATCGAGCGCAGGTAGGCCGGGTCGTAGTGCTCCACCAGCAACTGGTCGACCAGTTCCGGCATCGCGCCGCTGTTGGCCAGGGCATGCCAGGCGTCGATCTTGGCGCGGCCGTGCAGCTGCACCAGGTGTTCCAGCTGGCCGTTGAGGGCCTGCGGGTCGACGGCGAAGTGGCGGTAGTCTTCCATCAGCAGGCGCACCCGGTTCGGGCGCGACAGGCCCAGGGCGACGCAGGGCGAGGCGCGCATGCGCTCCATCACGGCGTCGGGCACGCGCAGGTTGCCGACCTTCTTGCTCTCGGATTCGACGAACACCGGGCGGCCGGCATCGAAACGGCGCAGCGTGTCCCAGATGCGCGATTCGAAGCGCTTCTGGGTCGGCTGGGGCTCGTCCGGCAAATGGCCCAGCACCGAGCCGCGGTGCGCCGCCAGGCGTTCGAGGTCGAGCACCTGGGCGCCGATGGCGTCGAGGGTTTCGAGCAGGCGGCTCTTGCCGCTGCCGGTGGTGCCGCAGATGACGCGGAACTCCAGCTCCGGCGGATGCGCGAGCGCGGCGCTCACGTGCGCGCGGTAGGCCTTGTAGCCGCCGTCGAGCTGGATCGCGGGCCAGCCGACCTTGGCCAGGATGTGCGCCATCGAGCCGCTGCGGTTGCCGCCGCGCCAGCAGTAGACGAGCGGCTTCCAGTCGCGCGGCTTGTCGGCGAACTGCTGCTCCAGGTGGCGCGCGATGTTGCGCGCAGCCAGCGCCGCGCCCAGCTTCTTCGCTTCGAAACCGCCGACCTGCTTGTAGAGCGTGCCCACGCGCACCCGCTCCTCGTCGTTCAGCACCGGGCAGTTGATGGCGCCGGGCAGGTGGTCGAGCAGGAACTCGCCCTCGCTGCGGGCGTCGATGATGGCATCAAAATTGTCCAGCTCGGGCAGGATGTCGGCAAAACTCAGTACGGCAGGGTATTTCATCAGGATGTGATCAGGTTGGAGATGGTGGGCCAGATGTTATTCAGGATGATCGGATGCGCCTGGGCGTTCGGATGCAGGCGGTCGGCCTGGAACAAGGAGGGCTTGTCGGCCACGCCTTCGAGCATGAAGGGCACCAGCGGCGCCTTGTACTCCTTCGACAGCTTGCCGAACATGCCGAAGAATTTTTCCGTGTAGGCGCGGCCGTAGTTCGGCGGCATGCGCATGCCGACCAGCATGACCTTCGCGCCCTTGTCCTGGGACATCGTGATCATCTGGCGCAGGTTGCTTTCGGCGGCCGGTACCGGCAGGCCGCGCAGGCCGTCGTTGGCGCCGAGTTCGATCACGACCACCTGCGGCTTGTACTGGTTCAGCAGGGCCGGCAGGCGCGCCCGGCCGCCGCTCGTCGTTTCGCCGCTGATGCTCGCGTTGACGATGTTGGCCTCGATCTTGTTGGCCTTGAGCTTTTGTTCGAGCAGGGCCACCCAGCCCGCGCCGCGGGTCAGGCCATATTCGGCGGACAGGCTGTCACCCACCACGAGTACCGTTTTTGGTGCAGAATAGGCGCTCGCCGACGCAAGCACCAGGCTTGCGGCGACAGTTAATTTTTTGAGAAAAGCAAGCATGCGCGATAACCCCGAAGCTGTGAAAAATGATGTTCCTGCGCAGTGTAATCGACAGGCCCGGCCGGCCGCGATTCAAGTAGCGGGTTTGTCCAAGCGGGTGGCGGACGCCAGCGGCGAACTCACCATCCTGCACAGCATCGATTTTACCGTGCAACCGGCCGAGACGCTCGCCATCGTCGGCGCCTCCGGCTCCGGCAAGTCGACCCTGCTTGGCCTGCTCGCCGGCCTCGACGCGCCCAGCAGCGGCAAGGTGCTGCTCGACGGCACCGACATCTTCGCCCTCGACGAGGACGGCCGCGCCGCCTTCCGCATGGCCAAGCTGGGCTTCGTGTTCCAGTCCTTCCAGCTGCTGGCCCACCTGAATGCGCTGGAAAACGTCATGCTGCCGCTCGAATTGCGCGGCGACGGCGCGGCGCGCGAGAAGGCCGAGGCGATGTTAGGGAGGGTCGGCCTGTCGAGCCGCCTGAAGCACTACCCGAAATACCTGTCGGGCGGCGAGCAGCAGCGGGTGGCCCTGGCGCGCGCCTTCGTGACGCAACCGCCGCTGCTGTTCGCGGACGAGCCCACCGGCAGCCTGGACGCGGCCACCGGCGAATCGATCATCCAGCTGATGTTCGAACTGAACCGCGAGCGCGGCTCGACGCTGGTGCTCGTGACGCATGATCCGGCGATGGCGGCGCGCTGTGGGCGCACGATTACGATTGCGGCGGGGAAGCTGGTTTGACGTCTTGACTGTGCTTGCGACGTGCAGGCGGTGTTTGAACGCGTAGGCGGGGGACCCGCCTACCCTACGCCCGCTCCCGTACCAGGGTGTTGAAGACGGACCGCACGGCCTTCGGCAGTTCGCCGGCGGTCATGCCGATCGGGCCGATTCCTTCCTCGACCAGGCGGTCGGCCGCTGCGCCGTGCATCCACACGGCGCCCGCGGCCGCTTCCCATGCCGGCCAGCCCTGGGCCAGCAGGGCGCCGCAGAGGCCGGCCAGCACGTCGCCGCTGCCGCCGCTGGCCAGGCCGGGATTGCCGGTCGGGTTGATCGCCAGTTCGCCGTCGGGCTGGGCGACGACGGTGCCCGAGCCTTTCAAGACGACGATTGCCTGCAGGCGCCGCGCCAGCTCGCGGGCGGAGCCGAGCCGGTCCGCCTGCACCTCGGCGCCGGAGGTGCCGAGCAGGCGCGCCGCCTCCAGTGGATGCGGGGTCACGATCGTCGCGCCCTGGCGCCTGGCCACGCGCTCCTGCAGGGCCGTGCTGGCCGCCACCAGGTTCAGGCCATCGGCATCGATGACGACCGGCCCGGCGCCGTCGATGCCCTGGCCCAGCACGCGCATCGCTTCGCTCGAGTCGCCCATCCCGGGCCCCAGCACCAGCACGCGCTGCTCGAACTCGAAGTCGCCTGACGTACGCAGCATCAGCTCCGGTTGCACCAGGTCGACCTGCGGCCCGGGATCGACCGTCACCGCGAACACCCGGCCGGCGCCGGCGTGCAGGGCCGCGCGCGCCGCCAGCAGGGCCGCGCCCAGCATGCCGTGGGCGCCGCCCACGACTGCGACGTCGCCGAACTGGCCCTTGTGCGAATTTTGGCGGCGCGGCGCCAGCAGCGGCGCGAACAGGGCAGGGCTGGCCAGGCAGGCGCGGGCCCGCTCGCACGCGTCGACGTCGATCCCGAGCGCCGCCACGCGGACGATGCCGGCGTGATCGCGTCCATCGCCCGTGTGCAGGCCCGGCTTGTCGCCGATGAAGGTGATCGTGTGGGTGGCGCGCACGGCAATGCCCGAGTTGCCCACCACCGCGCCGGTGTCGGCATCGAGCCCGCTCGGCACGTCGAGCGCCAGCACCGGGCAGCGCAGGCGCTCGACCGCTGCCGCGAACTCGCGGTAGCGTCCCTCGAGCGGGCGCTCGAGGCCGATGCCGAACAGGCCGTCGACCACCAGCACCCATGCGCGCAGGTCGGGCGCCACGTCGGCGAAGTTGGCCCCGCTGTTGCGCGCGCGGGCCAGGGCCTGCGCCGCCTCCGGCGACGGCTGGCCGCCCCCGGCCAGGTGCAGCACCACGACGTCGACCTTGGCCTCGGCCAGGCAGGCCGCCAGTTCCAGCGCATCGCCGCCGTTGTTGCCCGGCCCGGCCAGCACCAGCACCGGCTGCGCCGGCTTCGGACCGATCAGTTCCAGGGCGAGGTCGGCCGCCGCGCGCCCGGCACGGCGCATCAGGCCCCCCGGCCCGGCCGCTTCGCGCGCCGCGGCTTCGATTGCGCGGATTTGCGCCACGCTGTAGAGACCATTGTTCATGCCAACTCCATTCCAGATTCAAGATACGTGCATTTTCGCCAATTTCCGGCGCCGGGGCGAATACAATAGGCGCAAGACTTCACATGGCAGAGGATACACAATGGACTGGCAGTTCTGGATCGATCGCGGCGGCACCTTCACCGACATCGTGGCGCGCACCCCGGGCGGGCAACTGGTCACCCACAAGCTGCTGTCGGAAAACCCGGAACAGTACCGCGATGCCGCCGTCGCCGGGATCCGACACCTGCTGGGCGTCGCGCCCGGCGATCCGCTCCCCGTGCGCGCCATCGAAGCGGTCAAGATGGGCACCACGGTGGCGACCAACGCGCTGCTCGAGCGCAAGGGCGAGCCCACCCTGCTGGCCATCACGCGCGGCTTTCGCGATGCGCTGCGCATCGCCTACCAGAACCGTCCGCGCCTGTTCGAGCGCCACATCGTGCTGCCCGAGCTGCTCTACGGCGAGGTGATCGAGGTCGACGAACGCATCGGCGCCCACGGCGACATCGTCCGTCCGCTCGACGAGGAGGGCGCGCGCCGCAGCCTGCAGGCGGCCTTCGACGCCGGCATGCGCACGCTCGCCATCGTCTTCATGCACGGCTACCGCCACACGCACCACGAAGCGGCGGTGGCGCGCATCGCGCGCGAGATCGGCTTCACCCAGGTATCGAGCTCGCACGAGGTCAGCCCGATGATGAAGCTGGTCGCGCGCGGCGACACCACCGTGGTCGACGCCTACCTGTCGCCTATCCTGCGCCGCTACGTCGACCAGGTGGCCTGCGACCTGCCGGGCGTGAACCTGCAGTTCATGCAGTCGAACGGCGGCCTGACCGATGCGCGCGCCTTCCAGGGCAAGGACAGCATCCTGTCGGGGCCCGCAGGCGGTATCGTCGGCATGGTGCGCGCGAGCCGCCTGGCCGGCTTCGGGCGCATCATCGGCTTCGACATGGGCGGCACCTCGACCGACGTCTCGCACTTCGCCGGGGCTCATCTGGCCGACTATGAACGGGCCTTCGAAACCCAGGTCGCGGGCGTGCGCATGCGCGCGCCGATGATGAGCATCCACACGGTGGCGGCCGGCGGCGGCTCGGTCCTGCATTTCGACGGCAGCCGCTACCGCGTCGGCCCGGACAGCGCCGGCGCCAATCCCGGCCCGGCCTGCTACCGGCGCGGCGGCCCGCTGACGGTCACCGACTGCAACGTCATGCTCGGCAAGATCCAGGGCGCGTATTTCCCGCGCCTGTTCGGGCCCGGCGGCGACGAGGCGCTCGACGCCGGCGCGGTGCGTGCGCGCTTTGCGCAACTGGCGCGCGAGATCGCGGACGCCACCGGCGACCTGCGCAGCAAGGAAGAGGTGGCCGAAGGTTTCATCCAGATCGCGGTCGGCAACATGGCCAATGCAATCAAGCAGATCTCGGTGCAGCGCGGTCACGACGTGACCGAATACGCGCTCACCAGCTTCGGCGGTGCCGGCGGCCAGCACGCCTGCCTGGTGGCCGACGCGCTCGGGATGAAGACGGTCTTCATCCACAGCCTGGCCGGCGTGCTGTCGGCCTATGGCATGGGCCTGGCCGACCAGAGCGCCATGCGCGAGCAGGCGGTCGAGGAAAAGCTCGACACGATCATGGGCACGGCGCTGGCCAGGCGGCTCGATGCGCTGGCCGATGCGGCCAGGGGCGAGCTGCTGGCCCAGGGCGTGGGCGTCGAGCGCATCGACGTCGTGCGCCGCGTGCACCTGCGCTACGAGGGCACCGATTCGGCCCTGGTGGTCGACTTCGACGAAGCGCCGGCCATGCGCCTGGCCTTCGAGCAGGCCTATAAACGCCGCTTCTCCTTCCTGATGCCGGCGCGCGCGCTGGTGGTCGAGGCGGTCTCGGTGGAAGCCCTCGGCCGCTCGGAAGCGCCGCCCGAACGGCCGGCTGCCGCAGTCCGGCGTCCCGGGGCCGGCGCGCCCGCGGCCTTCGACACGGTGCGCATGTTCGCCGGCGGCCAGTGGCGCGACACCGCCGTCTACCGGCGCGAGGACATCCGGCCGGGGGACCTGATCCCGGGGCCGGCGATCGTCGCCGAGAACAACGCGACGACCGTGGTCGAGCCGGGCTGGCGCGCCGAGGTCACGCTCTACAACCACCTGGTGCTGACCCGGGTCGAGGCGCTGCCCGAGCGGCGCGCGATCGGGACCGCGGCCGATCCGGTCATGCTGGAGATCTTCAACAACCTGTTCATGTCGATCGCCGAGCAGATGGGCCTGCGCCTGCAGAACACGGCGCACTCGGTCAACATCAAGGAGCGGCTCGACTTCAGCTGCGCCATCTTCGATGCCGACGGCAACCTGGTGGCGAATGCGCCGCACATGCCGGTGCACCTGGGCTCGATGGGCGAGAGCATCAAGACAGTGATGCGCGAGAACGCCGGGCGCATGCGCGCCGGCGACGTGTATGCGCTGAACGACCCCTACAACGGCGGCACCCACCTGCCCGATGTCACGGTGATCTCGCCGGTGTTCGACGAGGCCGGCGAGCACATCTTGTTCTACGTCGGCTCGCGCGGCCACCATGCCGACATCGGCGGCACCACGCCCGGCTCGATGCCGCCGGACTCCTGCCACATCGAGCAGGAGGGCGTCCTGATCGACAATTTCAAGCTGGTCGACGGCGCCGACGGCGTGCTGCGCGAAGAGGAAACACGCGCGCTGCTCACCGGCGCACGCTACCCGGCGCGCAACCCCGACCAGAACCTGGCCGACCTGCGCGCCCAGGTGGCAGCCAACCAGAAGGGTGTCGAGGAGCTGCGGCGCATGGTCGCCCACTTCGGCCTGGACGTGGTGCGCGCCTACATGGGCCACGTGCAGGACAATGCCGAGGAGGCGGTGCGGCGCGTGATCGGCGCCTTGCAGGATGGCGCGTTCACGGTCGACCTCGACAACGGCGCGAAGATCGCCGTCGCCGTGCGCGTCGACCGCGCCGCGCGCAGCGCGCAGATCGACTTCAGCGGCACATCGTCCCAGCTCGACAACAATTTCAATGCGCCGTCCGCCGTCTGCATGGCGGCGGTGCTGTACGTGTTCCGCACCCTGGTCGACGACGAGATCCCGCTCAACGGGGGCTGCCTGAAACCGCTGGAAGTCATCATCCCGCCCGGCTCGATGCTCAATCCGCATTACCCGGCCTCGGTGGTGTCGGGCAATGTCGAAACCTCGACCTGCATCACCAACGCCCTGTACGGGGCACTGGGCGTGATGGCGGCGTCCCAGGGCACGATGAACAATTTCACGTTCGGCAACGCACAATACCAGTACTACGAAACAATTTCCGGCGGCAGCGGCGCGGGCGAGGGCTTCGACGGCACCGACGTGGTCCAGACCAACATGACCAATTCGCGCCTGACCGACCCGGAAATCCTCGAGTTCCGCTTCCCGGTACGCCTGGAAAGCTACGCGATCCGTCCCGGTTCCGGCGGCGCGGGGCGCTGGCACGGCGGCAACGGCGGGGTCAGGAAGCTCCGTTTCCTCGAGCCGATGACGGCGGCGATCCTGTCGAACAACCGGATCCATGCGCCCTTCGGCATGGCCGGCGGCGCGCCGGGCGAACGCGGCGTCAACACCGTGGTGCGCGCGGACGGGCGGATCGAGCCCGTCGGGCATATCGGCAAGGTCGAGATGGGAGCCGGGGATGTGTTTGTCATCGAAACGCCGGGCGGGGGAGGGTACGGGACGGTCTCGACGTAGGGTGGACACCTGTGTCCACGCGTAACGGCTGATCATACGCGGCAGCGGTGGGCGGAGCCCACCCTACGTGGAAATGCCGTACTTCCTGCGCAGCGCCGCGTACTCGTCCATCAAGGGCCCCAGGCGCGGATGCTGGGCGTCGACGGCGCGGATCTTCTCGAGCTGCGCCAGGCACAGCTCGCCCAGCGGGTGATCCCAGCCCAGCTCGCTCATCTGGCGCAACACGCCGCCGGCCACCGCGATCGTCACCTGCAGGTTCTGCGGCGCCATGTGCAGGGCTTCGAGCAGGGTTTGCACCGCGCCGCGCACGTCGCCCATGTTGCGCTTCTCGTCGGCCACGCCGAGCAGGACCTGGGCCTGGGCCTTGAGCTGCTCGCTCATGCCCTCGGCCAGGTCGCGCCGGCCGGCCTCGCCGAACAGGCGCAGCGCGTCCTGCGAGCTGACGCCGCTGGCACTGTCGTTGACCACCGCCAGCATCACTTCCTGGGCCGGCCCGTCGAGGCGGTGTTCGAGGCAGGAGCGCACCAGGCCGACCTTGAGCCGGGTCGAGAGCGCGCCGGCGCCGCGCACGGCCGCTGCAGCGTTTCGCAGCCCGGCGGCGGCGGCCTCGCGGTTGCCGGCGGCGCCGTGCAGGGCGGCGTTGGCGACGCCGATGCAGGCGTCGAGCTCTGGGCTGGCGCGCATCGAGCGCTCGAGGTCGCGCACGACGCCGCTGGCGCCCAGCATGTCGCCGCGCTTGACCAGGGCCTGGACCAGCCGCACATGGTCTTCCGGATCGCGAAATTCCGAATAGCGCGCCTTGGCGACCACCTGCTTGAACGATTTTTCCGCCGCCTGCGCGTCGCCCGCCTCGAGCGCGACCTCGCCGAGTTTGCGCAGGCGCCGCACCAGGTGCGGCGAGATCGACACGGCTTCCTCGAGGATCTTCTGGGCCTGCGCATGGCGGCCGGCGGCCTCGTGGCAGCGCGCCAGCAGGTCGTAGGCGGCCATCAGGCGCGGGTTGGCGGCGACCAGCTCCTGCAGCGTCTCGCGCGCCTGGTCGACGCGGCCCTGCGCGAACTCGGCGCGCGCCAGCCCGAGGCCGGCCCAGCCAAGCGGCTTGTAGCCGAGCACCTTGCGGTAGACCTGTTCGGCATCGGGATGTTCGCCCAGGCTGGCGTGCAGTTCGGCGCGCAGGCGGGCGAAGTCGAGCGCATGGCGCGGGTGGGCGAGCTCGGCGGCGGCCGCCGCGTGGATCGCCTCCCGGGTCTTGCCCTGGGCGACCAGCTGGTAAGCCGGCAGGAACACGGCACGGCGCTCGACCGCGCGCGCGATGCGGGCGTTCAGGGTCTCGCTGGTGAAGGGCTTGAGCACGTAGTCGGTCGGCGCCAGCTCGGCCGCGCCGATCACCTTGCCGTAGACGGCTTCCGAGGTCAGCATGATGAAGATCGCCCAGGGACTGAGCAGGCGGTGGTGGCGCAAGTCTTCCAGCAGTTGCTGGCCGTCCTGGCCGTCGCCGGCGCTGCCGCTGCCGGTGTTGCCGAGATCGTATTCGCAGAGGACGATGTCGTAGCTGCGCCGCGCCAGCTGGCGGATGGCGGTGCCGGCGTTCACGGCGTACTCGATCTTGCTGATGCCGGCCAGGTTGAGCATGTTCTGCAGGTTGCTGCGCATGCCCGGGTTGGGATCGATGATCAGGACCGACAGCTTACTGTTCTCGTGCATTGTCTCTTTCGTCTGCGCCGCTCCTGTCATGAGGCACGGCGGTCTCCAAACGCAACAATACCGAGAAGCGCCGCGCCCGGCAACTGGCAGCAGCGATCGGGGCCGGAGTTCGTCGCGCGGGCGCACGGCAGGGCGGGATTGCCGGCTATACGAGCTGCCATAGGAGGAAAGCGGCGCCCGCGCTAGGGGCAATGTTGTCGACCCTGTATAATAGCGGGCTATCTTCCACCCGCAGCCACGCTGCATCAACCGACTTCCAGCCATGTTGATTCTGCCGGGTTCCAACGCCCTGTCTGTATTTCGTAGCCAACGCCTCCTGAGCCAACTGCAAGCTGCCGCACCCGCGATCGCCCAGGTGCAGGCCCGCTTCTACCATTTCATCGATGCGAGCGCGCCCCTGTCCACCGACGACACGCAGCGCCTTGCGGCGATGTTGACCTACGGCGAGCCGGTCCCGGAAACCCTGTACGAGGGCGTGACCGAGGAGTTCTTCGTGATCCCGCGCCTGGGCACGATCTCGCCCTGGGCCTCGAAAGCGACCGACATCGCGCACAACTGCGGCATGCAGCAGGTGCACCGCATCGAGCGCGGCGTGGCCTACACGGTGGTCCTCAAGAGCGGCATCCTCGGCAGCAGCATCGGGGCGCCGAAGAAGCTGACCGCCGAGGAAATCGCGGCAGTCTCGAACCTGCTGCACGACCGCATGACGGAAACCGTGCTGCGCAGCGCCGACGACGCGTCCCGGCTGTTCAACGAACTCGAGGGTAAGCCGCTCGAATCGATCGACGTCCTCGGCCCGGGTTCAGGTCGGGATGCCCTGGTGCGCGCCAACACGGAACTCGGCCTGGCCATGTCGATCGACGAGATCGACTACCTGTTCGATGCCTTCACCAGGGCCGAGCGCAACCCGACCGACGTCGAGCTGATGATGTTCGCCCAGGCCAACAGCGAACACTGCCGCCACAAGATCTTCAACGCCGACTGGATCATCGACGGCGTCAAGCAGGACAAGTCGCTGTTCCAGATGATCAAGAACACGCACCAGTTGCAGCCGAAGGGCACGATCGTGGCCTACAGCGACAACTCGTCGATCATGGAAGGCACCACGGTTACCCGCTTCTTCCCGCGCGGGGCAGGGCAGGAATATGCGCCGGCCAGCGAGCTGACCCATACCCTGATGAAGGTCGAGACCCACAACCACCCGACCGCGATCTCTCCCTTCCCGGGCGCCTCGACCGGCGCCGGCGGCGAGATCCGCGACGAAGGCGCGACCGGCCGCGGCGCCAAGCCGAAGGCCGGCCTGACCGGTTTTACCGTCTCGAACCTGCTGCTGCCGGACGCCCAGCGTCCGTGGGAGAACGCGGCCGACGTGACGGCTTCCGGCGAAAAGGGTGAGGCACCGGTCTACGGCAAGCCCGAACGCATCGCCTCGCCGCTGCAAATCATGATCGACGGCCCGCTCGGCGGCGCCGCCTTCAGCAACGAGTTCGGCCGCCCTGTACTCGGCGGCTATTTCCGCACCTACGAGCAGAACGCCCAGGCCGCCGGCGGCGTCTACGGCTACCACAAGCCGATCATGATCGCGGGCGGCATCGGCAACATCGCCGACCAGCACACCCACAAGAACGACATCCCGGCCGGCAGCCTGCTGATCCAGCTCGGCGGCCCCGGCATGCGCATCGGCATGGGCGGCTCGGCCGCCTCCTCGATGGCGACCGGCACGAATACCGCGGACCTGGACTTCGATTCGGTACAGCGAGGCAACCCGGAGATGGAACGCCGGGCCCAGGAAGTCATCAACGGCTGCTGGCAGCTGGGCGCGGATAACCCGATCATCTCGATCCACGACGTCGGCGCCGGCGGCCTGTCGAACGCCTTCCCGGAAATCGTGAACGACGCCAAGCGCGGCGCGACCTTTGACCTGCGCAAGATCCAGCTCGAAGAGAGTGGCATGGCGCCGAAGGAAATTTGGTCTAACGAGTCGCAAGAGCGATATGTGTTGGCAATTTCGCCAGAAAGCCTTCCTTTGTTTGCATCGCTGTGCGAGCGCGAGCGCAGCCCGTTCGCCGTGGTCGGCGTTGCCACCGAAGAGCGCCAGTTGCGCGTGATCGATCCCGAGGCGGGGAACAATCCGGTCGACATGCCAATGGACGTACTGCTCGGCAAACCGCCGAAGATGCTGCGCGAAGTCGAGCACGTCGAGCGCACGCTGCCGGCGATCGACCTGACCGGCATCGAGCTCGAGGAAGCCGCGCGCCGCGTGCTGCTGCTGCCGACCGTCGCCGACAAATCCTTCCTGATCACCATCGGCGACCGCAGCGTCGGCGCCATGACCGTGCGCGACCAGATGGTCGGCCCGTGGCAGGTGCCGGTGGCCGACTGCGCCGTGACCGCGATGAGTCATGAAGGCTACGCCGGCGAAGCGATGGCGATGGGCGAGCGCACCCCGCTGGCCGTGATCGACGCCGCCGCCTCCGGCCGCATGGCCGTCGGCGAGGCGATCACCAACATCGCTTGCGCCCCGATCGCCTCGATCGAGGACATCAAACTGTCGGCCAACTGGATGGCGGCCTGCGGCCAGCCGGGCCAGGACGCGGCCCTGTTCGACACCGTCAAGGCGGTCGGCATGGAACTGTGCCCGGCGCTGGGCATCAGCATTCCGGTCGGCAAGGACTCGCTGTCGATGCGCACGACATGGAACGACGAAGGCCAGGACAAGTCGGTGATCTCGCCCGTGTCGCTGATCGTCTCGAGCTTCGCGCCGGTGCCGGACGTGCGCCGTTCGCTCACGCCGCAGCTGCGCACGGACCTGGGCGAAACTGCACTCGTGCTGATCGACCTCGGCCGCGGCAAGAACCGCCTCGGCGCGTCAAGCCTGGCCCAGGTGACCCAGCAGCTGGGCGACTCCGTGCCGGACGTCGATTCGGCCGAGGACCTGAAAGCCTTCTTCGCCGCCATCCAGCGCCTCAACAGCGAAGGCAAGCTGCTGGCCTACCACGACCGCTCCGACGGCGGCCTGTTCGCCACCCTGTGCGAGATGGCCTTTGCCGGCCGCGCCGGGGTGTCGGTCAACCTCGACATCCTCACCATGGAAGGCGAGCATGCGTCGGACTGGGGCGATGCCAAGAACTGGGCGACCCAGGTCGGCGAGCGCCGCAACGAAATGACCCTGCGCGCGCTGTTCTCGGAAGAGCTGGGCGCGGTGGTGCAGGTCCGCATGGACGACAAGACGCCGGTGATGAACGTGCTGCGCGAACTGGGCCTGGGCGCCTGCAGCCACATCATCGGCAAGGTGAATGACCGTGGCGTCATCGAATTCACGCGCGACGCCAAGGTCATCTACAACCAGAAACGCAGCAGCCTGCACCGCCTGTGGTCGGAAACGAGCTGGCGCATCGCGCGCCTGCGCGACAATCCCGACTGCGCGGACCAGGAATACGAGCGCCTGCTGGACGAAAGCGACCCTGGCATGTCGCCGAAGCTGAGCTTCGACCCCTGCCTGGACGTGGCCGCGCCGTTTGTTGCGACCGGCGTGCGTCCGCGCGTGGCGATCCTGCGCGAGCAGGGCGTCAACTCGCACATCGAAACCGCTTGGACGATGCACCAGGCCGGCTTCGCGGCGGTCGACGTCCACATGAGCGACCTGATCGCGGGCCGCGCCACGCTGGCGGACTTCCACGGCGTGATCGCGGTGGGCGGCTTCTCCTACGGCGACGTGCTGGGCGCAGGCGAGGGCTGGGCCAAGACCATCCTGTTCAACAATGCGCTGTCCGACCAGTTCGCGGCCTTCTTCGCGCGCCAGGACACCTTTGGCCTGGGCGTGTGCAACGGCTGCCAGATGCTGTCGAACCTGAAGTCCATCATCCCGGGCGCCCACGCCTGGCCCAAGTTCACCCGCAACAAGTCGGAGCAGTTCGAGGCGCGCTTCGGCATGGTCGAGGTGCTCGATTCGCCGTCGATCTTCTTCGAGGGCATGGCCGGCACCCAGGCGCCGATCGCCATTGCCCACGGCGAAGGCTTTGCCGACTTCTCGCTGACCGGCAACATCCAGGAAGTCGTGCAGTCGCTGCGCTACGTCGACAACCGGGGCCTGGCCACCGAACAGTATCCGTTCAACCCGAACGGCTCGCCGGGCGGCCTGACCGCGGTGACGACGCCGGACGGCCGCTTCACGGCCATGATGCCGCACGCCGAGCGCGTGTTCCGCACCGTGGTCCATTCGTGGGCGCCGGACAGTTGGGGCGAAGACGCGCCGTGGATGCGCATGTTCCGCAACGCGCGCAAGTGGGTGGGCTGATCGCTTGAATTAGCCGCAGGAAGCTCGTTCCAGAAAAGCGCCTCGCTCGAGGCGATTTTTTTATTTTCAACTTTTCTTCCTTTAAATTCAACGACTTGCGTTGCTGAGGCCGCGCAAGCCCGGGCGCCGGCCGGGCGACATCATGGAGCTGGATGACTGTCGCGTCCGCTTACCAAAGGAGATCTCCATGAAGCCCAGCACCTTGCTTGCCCATGCCCTTGCCATTACCCATGCACCGGCGCGGGCTGCACTCGCCCTCGGTCTCGCGCTCGGCGTGTTTGCCTCCGCGGCGCCGACCCAGGAAGCCGCACGCGCGGCGCCGACCGCAAGCTCGACCCTCGACGTCTGCATCAATGAAGCCAACGGCCAGTGGCGCTATTCGGGCGTGGTGACGGTGCTCGGAGCAGGCGACGGCAAGGCCGCCGTCAACAACCAGGTTCAGAACCAGACCACCCGCGCGGGATTCAGCAACGCCTTGCCGGCGCAGCCCGCCACCATCGCCACCCGCGCCGGGGAAACCCTGGTGCTGCCCTATGTGCTGGAGGCGGCGCCGCTCGCGCTGGGGGTGCTGCGCAGCGTCTCGAGCGTGCAAGTGTATGAGCAATCCGGCAGCCCGCTCGGCGGCCCGTTCGCCGTGCAGAGCGCGATGGTCACACCCGAAACCGTGTGCGGCTGCGCACCGAAAGGCTGCGTGCGCACCCAGGGCTACTGGGGCAACAAGCCGAACGTGGTCTGGCCGGCGCCCTACAGCCGGAAGGCCTGGTTCTTCGCGTCCGGCCTGACGTGGCAGCAGGTCCTCGATACGCCGCCGCGCGGCAGTGCTTACCTGATCCTGGCGCACCAGTACATTGCCGCCGTCCTGAACCGCTCCGCCGGCGCCTCGGCGCCGTCCGGCGTGCAGTCGACCATCGACGCCGCCGCCACCTGGTTCCGCAGCGGCACCGTACCCGCCACTTGCGGCCCGGGGCAGTGCGCCTTGCAGAAGACCTGGGCGGGGACGCTGGACGTGTATAACAACGGGCTGTATCCGGGCGCGCCGAAGCATTGCAATTAAGCGCCATGCCGATGCAGCAGGGGCAGGGTGGGCATCCGTGCCCACGCCGTGACGGCGTCGGCGTTGCGGAAATGCCGAGCCTGCCGCTTGGGTCGCCCATCCGTGCCAGGCCTGCTCCGCTGATGAGGCAGCGTGGGCACCAGTGTGTTCAGCACAGGGACATCCTAAACACTTGGCTAGGGACATAGGTAACACCTTTTATGATCATTGCACTGCTGACTTTGGGAGCGTGCGATGCCTTG
>NZ_JBHSIB010000012.1:0-173 GCF_042653325.1 Massilia sp. GCM10023247 | reverse complement strand
TACGGGCGCTGTGCCGTGCATTCGGCGTAAGTCCGAAGACGGGCTACATGTGGATAGCGCGCTATCGACAGGAAGGTCCCGCCGGCCTTGGTGACCGATCCTGTCAGCCTTTGAATTCGCCGAATCGAAGCAACGTCGAGCTCGAAGCGCAGGTGCTGGCACTGCACGAGCAG